>CAUDEV010000012.1 GCA_958448685.1 uncultured Alphaproteobacteria bacterium
ACCGCAGGGGCACCTACAGCGCTTTCGGAAGACATTATGAATCTATTCCAGTATCTCCAAAATAAAAAATAGTATTGTTAACGGAAAATTTACTTTTTTTTTAAAATGGAATTTAGGGAAGAAAAGTTTTAAAAACTCTCCCCTATAACGTAAATATAATTTTTTATGGAGGTAAATATGAATAAATTTACAAAATTAATATTAACAAGTGCTATTATTTCAACTTCTGGTTTTGCGACACAACAACTCGGAGGTATGATCTCTGGTGTCGGTCAAATCAACCAAGGGGCTAATCTTGAAATGGAAGCCGGCGTCAAGGCAAACATGGATAGACAGGCTGTCATTCACAACTATGGTACTATCCAAGGTCCTGCTGCCACTGCCGAGGATGGAACAGAGATCACAGCAGAAACAGTTGTTGGGGATGGAAACAAGGATACTATTTCAGACTTAGCTGATGGTTCCAAAGCTGTGATATCTGGTACTTCAGCTGAAAAAATCATTAATTATGATCACATCATGGAAGAAGATACGGCTTTTGCGGGACTTGAAGGGGTTGAAGTGACTGGACCAACGTATTTTAGACCAACTGGAAGAGGAAAGATCCAAGGTGCGGTTGATACAACTGATGTCACTGTGACTTCTGCAATGGCTGACTTGATCCATGCAATCGATATTCATAATGAGGGAACGGATGTCATGCTTTTGACGTCAACTTATACTGAAGAAGAAAAAACTATGACATTGACGAATAGTGCTGAAAAACAAGTTATCGTCAAAGCAAACATTGCGAATGAAGTTGCCACAGGTGGGGAAAGTAATTCTCACTCATTGGTTGTTCGAGGAGCTTTTAGATTTGAGGGTGATCAATCGAGATTTAATCAAACAGACACAACATTAAAATTCAAGAAATCACATTCAGAAATCGGGACTTCGAAGTCTTTGTTCATGACGCCAATAGATGTCGAAGAAGAGTCAAAATTGGTTATTGACGCAGCGGGAGTTGAAATGCCGCATGATGTAACAATAACGAATTCGAAGTTTATTGTGAATCCAAATGCGAGTTTCACTCTAAAACCAGGAGCAAGATTGTTGTTCAAATATACAGAAGGTGTATTAACAATAAGTTATCCTTCGGAAAAACCTACGCAAATGACGTGGAATGTCGGTGATTTCACAGGGGAGCTCTCTGCAGTATATTACTATTCAGCATTTAATGAATCCATCAGTTGCCCATTCTGGAAAGAAGGGGGAGAATGGAAAACTGATGATAATAGCATTTCCATTACAGAGGAAAAAGATACCTTAATATTCTCGAATGCGTCTAATGGAAAAACGTCGGAGGTTTTGTTATCCGACCTTAATAAGGAACGCACTAAGGATAATCCCGTTAAATGGAATGGATACCACACTTTCTACGACGAAACGACGGGCACAAGTGACATCCAATATTACAACACACTATATTTCGATTATTATACTGACAACCTTTTCTCTTATGACTGGAATGCTGAAAACGATAGTTGGACTAGACGCTTTCAGGTACTAGCATTCGAACCAAATGGTATTGATCCGACAACATTAATAACCAAAGAAAGCCGTTTAATCATAAATACGGGATCGGGTGAAGAACAACTTTATGCAATGTATATGAAAGGAGGATGCTGTACCATAGAGGACGTCAGGCATGTTGCTAGCCAGGAAAATGTGATTAATACTTATAGTGGGGGTGGACAACGATTGGAAGGGAACTGCACTACCGGTTTTTATGCTCAATATAGCGTATTTAATCAAGCTATAATATCCGCATTAGAATCCGGTGAAAAATGGATGACTCTTGAAGAATATAACGCTAAGAATGGCACATCCTATACTTGGGCATGATATTACACAGGTCTTCTTCGGAAGATCTGTTTCTTTCTGTGAAGTAATCGCAAAAAGTTACCAATCCCGGAATTTATATCTTATTGAGAAAATTCAGTTATTTTGTTATGATAAAGATGCATAAATAATTCCAAACCAAAAATGAATAACATTCGTAATTTTTCAATAGTAGCTCATATAGATCACGGAAAATCCACATTAGCTGATCGAATTATAGAACTTTGCGGAGGTCTTGAAAAGCGAGAAATGAAAGAGCAAGTCCTTGATTCAATGGACATTGAGAGAGAACGAGGAATTACGATAAAAGCGCAAACTGTACGTTTGAAATACAAAGCAAAAAATGGAAATGACTATGTATTAAATTTAATAGATACCCCAGGTCATGTTGATTTTGCATATGAGGTCAGTCGGTCACTCACAGCATGTGAAGGCTCTATATTAGTTGTTGATGCTTCTCAAGGCGTTGAAGCACAAACTTTAGCTAATGTTTATCACGCAATAGAGGTTAACCATGAAATTATTGTCGTTTTAAATAAAGTCGATCTTCCTGCCGCTGATATTGATTCCGTGAAAAAACAAATCGAAGAGGTTATAGGGCTTGATGCGAGCGAAGCAATTTCTATTTCGGCAAAAAATGGAATGGGAATAGATCAAGTACTAGAAGCAATAGTTAATAAGCTCCCGTCTCCAAAATCTTCAAATTCCGATAAACTTTGTGCATTGCTTGTTGATAGTTGGTATGATCAATATTTAGGGGTAGTTATTCTAGTTCGAGTTTTTGATGGTGAGATAAGACCTGGTATGAAAATAAAAATGATAGCAACAAAGGCTGAATATACAGTTGATGCTGTTGGTTATTTCCTTCCAAAGAAAACTCTGACAGAAAAATTGACTGCAGGAGAAGTAGGATTTATAACAGCAAGTATAAAAGACATTTCAGATTGCCAAGTTGGGGATACTATAACAGATGAAAAAAATCCATGTGAGATCGCCTTAAAAGGCTTCAAACCTTCTGTTCCTGTTGTGTTTTGTGGAATTTTCCCAGTTGACGCTTCCGAATTTGAAAAATTAAAAGAAAGTTTACAAAAGCTTCATTTAAACGACTCCAGTTTCAGTTATGAAATGGAAACTTCGGCAGCTCTTGGCTTTGGATTTAGATGTGGTTTTCTAGGACTTCTTCATTTGGAAATAATAGAAGAGCGTCTGGAACGTGAATTTAATCTTGATATTATTATGACATCACCTAGTGTTATATATCATATTTTTATGACTAATGGCGATGTTATAAATCTTCATAATCCAGCAGAAATGCCTGAAGTCGTTAAAATAGAACGAATAGAAGAGCCTTGGATAAAAGCGACAATCATCGTTCCAGAACTTTATCTCGGGGCTGTATTAGCGCTCTGTGAAGATAAAAGGGGTGAGCAAATAGATATGCAATTTGCTGGTGACAGGGCTATTGTGCAGTATAATCTTCCTCTCAATGAAATTGTATTCGATTTTTATGACCGTTTGAAATCATCAACCAAGGGATATGCTTCTTTTGACTATCAAACAACAGGTTATAGAGAAGGGGATTTGGTTAAGGTTTCGATATTGGTTAATGGAGAGCCCGTTGATGCTCTTTCAATGATTGTACACAAAACAAAAGCGGAAAAACGAGGCCGTGCACTTTGTTCAAAACTAAAAGATTTGATTCCAAAGCAACTTTTTAAAATAGCAATACAAGCCGCAATTGGAGGGAAAATTATTGCTAGAGAAACCGTGTCAGCATTCAGAAAAGATGTTTTAGCAAAATGTTATGGTGGAGATATCACAAGGAAACGAAAATTGCTTGAAAAACAAAAAGAGGGAAAAAAGCGTTTGCGTAAATTTGGGGATGTTGAAATCCCACAAAAAGCATTTATTGAAGCTTTGAAAATTTCAGAATAACTATGCATATCAGAACACCAAATATAAATGAAATTGAAAATATTTGTGATTTACTATGTCAATTAGGGTATAAACAATCTTTGAAAAGTTTCAAAGATACATTGAATTTGTACATTCAATCCCCAAATTATGGGATATTAATTGCAGTGGAAAATGAGATTATAAAAGGTTTAATCGCATATTCCTCATCAACAATGTTTGTTAGAGGAAAAACTAGATTTTGGATAGAAGCGTTGGTAGTTGATTCTGCCTATAGGAAACAAGGAATTGGTAAAGCTTTATTGAAACAAATGGAAAATATAGCTTCAGGAGCGGCACCTTCGATTATTGATTTGGTCTCCGGAATATCACGAGCAGATACAGGAACATACGATTTTTATAGAAAAATGGGATATGAACTTTCAGGAAATAGTAGAAAAACTTATTTCAGAAAAGAAATAAGTTAGTAAATTAATAAAATTTATAAATCATTTTCTATGCTTATTAAAACTAACAACTTATTATAATAAATTTAAGAATCTCTAAAATTTTATAAGTTTTTTAAATTAATATTTCTCCAAAAAAGAAATAGAAGTACTGACAACTGTATATGTAAATGATAATATATACTTGTTATTTATTTTTTTATTGTTAGGATTATGAAAATCTTAAAATTATTACCAGCTATGCTTTTGTTAAATTGTGTAGTCCCATCACCTGAAGCTACGGCAGCAAGTAATGTTGCTCTATATTTGATAGACGAAGTAGATTCCTTAAAGCTAACCTTTGATGAATTCAAAGAGCAGATATCCCATGGAATAAATGAACCATTGTCTGATAGTGAATTAACAGATTTCAAAACAAATTACTTTAATAGAGAAAATATAGTCCCTTTAGAGACTTCGAACGGCATACTATTGGAAGAATATCTTCAGAGAGAAGATGATAGTCGAGACAACATTATTTCTCTTCTAGAGATAACGAAGAATTGGCGTGTTCCGAGTTTCTATATTCAGGCTCGTACGAATTTTTTTGCTGACTCTATCGCAAAAACTATCTTAAAATATGAAGTAAATCTAGATGCTGGCCAGCAAAATAATGTTAGTAGGTGCTGCACCTTGGGATGAAACCGCACTCAGACAGGTATTTCAACATAATACTAACTATAACATTGATGAAGTGTTTTTTCTAATAGATTCTGCAGCTAGAATATGTCATGAATTCATTAAATTCAATAAATTAGATCCTCTGTCGAATATTGATATCTGGAGAGGCTCTATTACTCAAAGCGTGATAAAATTACTTATCAAGAAATAAAACGTTTATTAATAATGGGTATGGGGAGCACGTGGTATAATTATCAAATATACCACGTGTCACACACTTCTAATTTAATGTTTTGAAATAAGCAGGACAATAAGGATGTTTTCTTTGAGCAATTTCTTTTATATAACCTTTTTTTAACCAAATAAACAATCCGTTTTCATATTTGTCAAAATCTTTTTCAAAAGTTTTTTTAATTAATTTGCCATAAAATCCTAAATTTCTCTGAATTGATAAGCTATTGCGTCTTCCTTTTTGTATTGAAGTTGTATAGAAATTGCCATTTTCAGCAAAGCAAATTACTTCTGAGTTGGGAAAGATTATAACATCAGGTTTTTCCTCAAATTTCCAAAGAAGCACTCCGGAAATTAAGAGCGCCTGATGATATAAAATATCAAGAAAAATATCATAAGTTGGCAAAAGAACGCAACTCAAAGACAAATATAGCGGGATTGAGCCATCAAAGATCGTTCTTCATAAATCAATTATGTTTAATATATTTTTCAACAAGGTTTTCTAGATTTTCTATAGAATTTTCAATTAAATCATTTTGGAGTTCTCTTGAACTTTTCCCTTCCTTCAGTTTTTCTTCTAAATCTTTTAATATCAAAGAGACTAATTTATTCTTCAATTCAATCAAGTATCCTTGTTCTATTTTTTTTAAAGAAGCATCATACTCCGATTGTTTTTCTTTTAGAATTTTCTCAATATTCTTATTGGAATTTTCTGTTATTTCTTTTGCTTTTTGTTCCGCATTTGAAATGGCTTTTATAATATTATCATTTGCAACTTGTAACTCTTGTTTCAGTTGGTTTATTTGATCATTTGCCTCTATCTTTTTTGATTCTAAATCACTCAAAGTAGATTTAATATTTTCTATATCTTTATTTAATTGATTATCAAGTTTTCTATATCCGAACTTAAATAAAAACACCAGCATAACAACAAAACTAATAACCAAATATGTATGGATATTTTGAAATATACTAAACATTTTTATTCCTCAAGAATAATTTTTTCAAAAGCATTTCGGCTGAATTGTTTATTTGATCTTTCAAAGAGGTTTCCACAGAATTGATTTCAGATTTAAATTTCAAACGTTCTGCATGAAGTAATTCCGTGTTTTCATCTTTTATAAATCTCAATTGCTCTTCAAGAATTTTTTCTGATTTAATAATAGAATCTTTCACAATTTTGGAAGTCTGTTTCAATTCCTGATTTTTTATTGAATTTATTTCATTTTCTAATGCAAGAATTTCAGCTTTAAGCTTTGATACGGATTCTTTTCCATCCTCTATTACCGAATCTCTTTTATTTAATGAATTATTCATTCTAGGAACAAATATCTTCTTAAATAAAGTTATAAGAATAACAAAGCAAATGAAAAGCCAAAAAAGCTGAGATGTATAATAACTTGTATCTAATTGTGGAAGCATTGTTTTTTTATGCGGTGAATAATATTATCATAGCAACAACGAATGCTAATAATGCAATTGACTCAATAAGAGCGAAACATAACATTCCAGTTGACATTAAATCGTTTTTTGCAGAAGGGTTTCTTGCTATTGAGTTTATCAGCGATGAGAAAAGATTTCCTAATCCCAAGCCCACACCAAACAAGGCAATAACTGAAATTCCTGCTCCGATTAATTTTGCTGCACTTGCGTCCATTTTTTTACTCCTTACTTTTATGTTGAATCTCAAGAGATTCAGATAAATACATGCATGATAACACTACGAAAACATAAGCCTGAAGCATGCATACAACAAGCTTGAAAACGTTTAATAATATATTAATAACAACAGGTAATATGGCAAAATAAGAAACTATAGTAATACTAGCTATAGAAACTGCAAAACCTGCTATTACCTCAATCATAATATGTCCAGAAACCATATTGGCAAATAAACGAATGCCAAGGCTTATTGGTCGAAAAACAAAGGACATTAATTCAATTATTATGAAAAATGGAATCAAATATCCTGGAATTCCATCAGGGCAAAAATGTTTAAAATATAAAAAACCTTGTCTATATATTCCGATAATGATAGATGCTATAAAAATTCCTGACGCCATACCGATGGTTATTACTAATTGACTTGTGAAAGAAAATGCAAAAGGGAAAAGTCCAACGATATTACCTATCATGATAAACAAAAATAAAGCCATCATATATGGAAAAAGTTCGATTGCGCTTTTTCCGGAATTTGACTTCACAACATCACCTACAAAGAAAAATAATTTTTCCAAAAGGAGTTGTAATTTTGTTGGAATTAATCCTCGATTCGAAGTTCCTAACCAAAAAATCAAAGAAATTAGCAAAACTACCAGCAACATAAATATTGAAGAATTAGTTATTGAAATATCTAATCCTAGAATATTGATAGGTAGAAGTGTTTTAACTTCAAATGACGACATTGGATTAATCAAATCTAATAATCTCCTGCATTCAAATCTGAAAATATCATATAACTATATTCTATCACAAAATCATATTTTAGTACAATATTTTGCTAATCAAGGAAGTGGCAAACCTATTGATAATAATATGAAAATTTGAAACGGAGTTCCGAAAAAATCCCTAAAATTTTATGGGACTTTTTATTTTTTGACATCTAGGAAATGTTGAAGATATACTGAAAATATAGAGGATATTCAGGCGCGCGGCGTGTGATATAATTTTAAGGGTATCACACGCCGCGCGCCCCTCATGTGACTTTTCATAATTTATATTATATTTTCGAAAAGCGGGAACGATTATATTGATTTACTCCCATTTAGTCAAGTCTCGTTCGTTCCACTCACTCTTTTGACTTGACTAAATTTCGTAAATCAATCCTTCTTTTCTCGTTCCTTTCGAAAAAATAATATAAAAAGAGTTGTATGTTGCATGAAGTCCACTAAATATATTAAGTCGTTTTGAGAACTACAGATGAAGTTGTTACTCTGCTATAGTATTCCAAAACATATTCAATTTAACCTCAACAGAAGTATTTCGAATGAAAGAGCGAAATAATGTTGATTTTATATAAAAAGAGTAACTGCACGAAGCGTGAATTAGAAAGAAGACCTCACCGGAAAACGGCTGATGACACCGCAGGGGCACCTATAGCGCTTTCGGAAGACATCATAAATCGAATGAAAAAGTGACACATCCAATTTACTATGGCTTCTATGCTTAATAAAAAACTTCAAAAATTAATTTTAAGATATCGTTTTCGATTAATTTTTGGCAAAATAGGAAACCAACTTTTCGTAAGAAAAGTTATCTCTACAGCGTTTTCGGTAGACATAATTATTATCAATATATTTGCCAATCTCGGTAATCAGAAATTGATAACATTGAGTAAAGAAAAGCATTATGATATCATATAGAAAATGATAAATTTTATGAAATAAAAATGGCTTTAATTGAAATAGAGAAAAATCTAGACCATTGGGTAAAATCCATTATGGGAATAACTTCCTTTCAAGATTTGGAAAAAACAAAGGCTGAATTAATTGGAAAATCCGGAGTTATTACATCTGCGTTTAGACTTCTTAAAGATTTCTCTGGTGATGAAAAAAAGTCTTTTGGAGAAAGACTGAATAATATCAAAAGCCAAATAGAAACAGCTATTAGCCTTCAGAAAAAAAAGCTAGAAGAGTATGAAATTTCTGAAAAATTGAGGAATGAAACATTGGATATAACCCTTCCTGTTGAAAATTCATCGTTTGGTGGATTGCATATATTAACTCAAGCTATAAGAAAAATTCGAGATCATTATTTAGCACGTGGATTTTTAGTTTTAGATGGTCCTGAAGTTGAAACAGATTTCTTTAATTTCGATGCTTTAAATATTCCTGAACATCATCCAGCACGTCAAAGTCATGATACGTTTTATTTAAAAGGATTTGACAAGACATTACTCAGAACTCACACATCATGTGTTCAGATTAGGACAATGAAAGAACGTGGAATTCCTGTTCGCATGATATCCATTGGAAAAACCTATAGGAATGATCAATTGGATGCTACACATTCTCCGATGTTTCACCAAATCGAAGGGTTAGTCGTTGATAGAGAACCAATAACTATCGGACATCTAAAAAGTGAATTAAAGAAATTTTTAGCATTTTTCTTTGAAGTTGAAGATGTTGCCATAAGATTCAGACCTAGCTTCTTCCCATTTACAGAGCCTGGAATGGAAGTGGATTGTAAATACACTAAAAAAGACAGGAAATTGATAATAACTCCAGAAGGAGACAAATGGCTTGAATTAGGAGGAGCTGGAATGGTTCATCCTAATGTATTCAAAAATTGTGGAATTAATGAAGAAGTTTTTGGTTTCGCGTTTGGTTTTGGTTTAGAGCGTCTTGTTATGCTGAAAAATGGAATAACAGATATCAGAAATTTATTTGATACAGATCGAAGATGGTTGGAATATTATGGACAATGAACATAAGGTAATTAACAGTTCCTTAAAAAGTATTTTAAATATATCGTTTCCATTAATTCTTTCAGCATTATCAGCGAATTTGCTATATCTAATTGATAGAATGATTTTAGCTTATTATTCTATTGATTCAATGAATGCCGCAGCCATGTCAGGAAACTTCGTTGCTATATTTAGTTTTGTTTTCTCATCTATAACTGGAATTTCTGAAATTTATATAGGACAAAGTAATGGAAAAAAGAGCTATTCGGATTTAGCTGTTCCAGTTTGGCAAATGGTTTATTTTTCATTGATTGGTTTTATTATCCTGTTTCCTTTTGGATATTTTACAGAATATATTAATTTACTTCCAAATTATTGTGTAAAGGAAGGAATCGATTATCAAAAACCTCTTATATACACATGTGCACTTCCAGCAATAAAGGTTGCTTTTGCTTCATTTTTCATTGGGCAGGGAAAGACAAAGATTATAACTTACACGGTATTATTAGGAGCTGTTTCAAATATTATTTTAGATATTTTATTTATCTTTGGATATAAAGATTTGATTCCAGAAATGGGATGCAAAGGAGCAGCCATTGCAACAATCTTAGCAGAGGTTGCTCAGATATTGGTTCTTGCTCTTGTCTTTTTCAATAAAAACAATCGATTGAGATACAAAACAGCATATAATATAAAGTTTAACAAAGAAATATTTAAAGGATGCATAAAATTGGGATATCCAATGTCTGTTGGACGTATTTTCGAACTCTTGGCATGGTATCTTGTCTATGTCGCAATTAGTCATGTTTCGAAAGATCTAGCAATAATTCAAGGAATATGTGTTAGTATATATGTATTTTTTGCTTTCATTTGTGATGGCATAAGCAAATCTGCAGCGACAGTTTCTGCAAATTTGATTGGACAGAAAAATTTGAACTCAATCAGAAAATCATTCAAGACATTTTTAAATATTATTTTTGCATTAGGTTTAATTATTTCAATGCCTTTAGCTATTTTCCCAGAATCTTTGTTATTTTTCCTGAATATGCTCCATGATGATATATCTTCTTTATATCCCGCAATAAAAACCATTTTTAGACTTCTTTGCTTTTCTATTCCTCTTGAAGCGATATGTTCTCTTATTTGGGGTATATTAATGTCCGGAGGAGATACGAAATATCCTATGATTGCGAATCTTTGCACTTTGTGGGGCTGCGTAGTTATGCCTATTTGTTTGCTTTATTATCTGGAAGTTTTAAATTCTGCAGTTCTGATTTATTGGTTCACTATATTGTGGACTATTATCACATTAATATTATTCTATAGAAGATATCGGACCTTAAAATGGTATAATTTGTTGAAATAACATATTGCACAATGAATTTTTTATAAGTCTTGAATCTTGCAGATTATACTTATAGATGTTAAAATTAGTTAACTATTGAAAACGAGGTAATAATATGATAATGCAAGGAAAAAAGGGATTAATCATGGGAATGGCAAACAAATTTTCCATAGCTTATGGTATTGCTGAATCCTTAAGAAATCAAGGTGCTGAATTAATTTTCACAGCACAAACAGATTATTTTAAAAATAAAATATCAGATATAGCAAATGAGTTTGGAGGGCATGAAGTTGTTTTATGCGATGTTTCCAAGGATGGAGACATAGAAAATGCATTTGAGCAAATTTTGAAGGATATAGGGCCAATAGACTTTATAGTTCATTCCATCGCATTTTCTGATAAAAACGAATTACTTGGAAAGTACTACAATACCTCGCGTGCAAACTTTTTGAATGCTATGAACATTTCTTGTTATTCTTTTACGGAAATTTGCAAACATTCGCAAAAATTAATGCCAAACGGAGGTGGTTTGGTTACATTAACATATTACGGATCTGAAAAAGTTGTTCCGAATTATAATGTTATGGCATTAGCAAAATCTGCATTGGAAACTAGCGTGAGATATCTGGCTGATGATCTTGGAGAATTCGGGATAAGAGTTAATTCCATATCTGCAGGCCCAATAAAAACTCTTGCAGCTTCAGGTGTTGGTGAATTCTCAAAGATTTTGGAATATGAAAGAAACAGGTCCCCATTAAAACGCAATGTTACTCAAAAAGATATAGGAGACGCTTGCACATTTCTTCTGAGCGATCTTGCTTCAGGAATTACTGGAGAAATAATACACGTTGATTGCGGATGCAATACAATAGGAGTTAAATTCTGATATAGAATTTATATTATTGAAAAATGCATGGCAAATAAATACCATGCATTATTTTTTGCACTATATATTAAAATTTATAGCCGACACCAAGTTTGAATCCGTGAGCTTGATATTTTGCATTATTCAAAACTTTTGTTTTGAATAGATAGTTATACTCAGCTTTTGCAAAAAGATTTGGAGTGAAATTATATTTCATACCAAGCCCTGCAACAGGATGAACCTTTGTCTTTTTTAAATTTTCAGTTGTAGTTGCGCCTGTAACAGTATTGGTTTCTGAAGAGTTATACTTATGTTTCACCACACGAGCTCCAGCAGTTAGATAAATCTCACAATCAGGAGTGACTAGATAACCAACTCTTGGCATAAATCCAAGTTGCCATTGAGTTTTTATCGTATTTTTGACATTGGTTTCATCTCCAGAGTCATTCTCATCTTTGAAAGATTTCTTAAACTTTCCAAAAGTAGTTCCAAATTCAAAATCCATTCCGAGAACAACTGTATCAAAATGGAAATCATATCCCAAAACACCTTCAGCTATGACTTTTGTCTTCTTAAGTTTTTCACCATCCCCTGAATATCTTTCAAGTGATACACCTGTGTTTGCGCCAATATAGAATCCTCTATTTGAAGCAAAAGCTGTTGTTGATATAGCCGCAATAGATGCTGCTAACAAAATCTTTGTAAATTTCATTGTAGTTATTAAATAAATTTCTTAATTAAATATTAATTCAAAAAAAATATATATACATAAACTTTTCAAACAAAACAGTTTCTTTTTTGCAACACCCCTTATTAATCTGCAACGATATTTAGGTATATATTTTTTAAGATCATCTAGAATTTTGTATAAATGTATCAAAATACAGAACGATAATTAAGCAAGTTATCAACAAATAAGATAGCTAACTGTGAATAATTGGCTTTGTAATATATACCAACTAGCCCCTTCCCTTCTTTTATTATTTTTCATTATCTTTCCCCATTTTTACAAAATTATGTATGATCTCAATTTTCATCACCATATATATTTGTGTATCTTTTTAGTTACAAATTTTATTAATTGCTTGGCTGGATGTGATTTTGATATGATGTAATTCATTTAAATTGTTTTAAAATTTTTATAGATTTTAAATTTAGAAATTCTATGAAAAAATTGTTACTTGTAGCTTCTGTTATTATAGCTACATCATATTAAGCACAATCTGATACAGCACAACAAACAACTCCTGAAGAAAAAAGCCTGAGACGAAAAAAGAGTCTTCTAACACAGATTTAATATACAACCAAGGAATCCTCCAGTGTTTCATGTAAAAATTCTGCTGTAATAATGCGATTTATTCGCTCCATATTTCCATTAATCTTCGGTGTGGTTGTTTCAATAAATTCAATGTCTTCATCAACTAGAAAAGTATCCGTTTAGCTTTAATAAAAGACTTAGTATATGCTCATTTTGATTTTTTATCACAAGCAACGAAAATGCGGTATGTATAGCCGTCTAATATTCTTACCATATGATCGATTTGTACATTTTCTCCTATTTTCGTCTGAGAATAAAGCTTAAATTTACGACGTTTTGCATACGATGTAAACGTCCTGTCTTTTTTCTATATTTAGGGTTTGATAACAGCCACATAAAACTTTCACTAATTTCTATGCCATAATTTCTTTTATGAACCCCAAATATACTTTTTGTTTGTGCATTAATTCTCATGATTTCAGCAATCTTCAGCATTAGTATTTTTTATAATATTTTAGGAGACATTCTCTTTGCCTCACATTTTATAAACTAATACAATTTTAAAAATTTCATAGCATTATAAAATCTACCTATGTTAAAATTAAATATGGTCATTTTTCTAAACTGAAAAATATGAATTTTGTTGGTGTTAATTTTTCTATTCACAAAGAAGGATACAGGTTTATTGCAATAGGGATAGCTGCTTCTCTTATATTTATGTTGTTTTCTGCAATTTTAGCTTGGATTGCAATTATTCTAACTGCTTTTTGCGCTTTCTTTTTTAGAAATCCGAAAAGAGTTGTTCCTAATGATCAAAATTTAATAACAAGTCCTGCCGATGGGACGGTTGTTGCTATCGATTATGATACTCCTCCGGAAGAATTAAATCTAGGTGAGGATAAACGTTATAGAATCAGTATATTCCTGAGTCTTTTTAATGCTCATATCAATAGACTCCCCGCCTCAGGAAAAATTAGAAGTATTATTTATCAACCAGGATCTTTTTTGAATGCCTCTCTAGATAAAGCTAGTGTCTTTAATGAAAAAAACATAATTATACTAGAATTAAATAACAATCCTGAGAATCTTATGGCTTTTAATCAAATTGCAGGATGGGTTGCAAGACGTATTGTTTGTGATGTTCATGAGGGACAGGAAGTGAAAAAAGGAGATATTTTCGGATTAATAAGATTTGGAAGCAGGAGTGATATTTGGCTTCCTGTTGGAGCTGTTCCTGAGGTTATAGTTGGACAAACTATGCTTGCTGGAGAAACTGTAATTTCAGATTTATCCAAAGAAAACGCATCTTTAAGAGAAGGAACTTCAATATAACAAATGTTTGACTCTGGGGTTATTGCTGATTTTGTTAGGAATTGGGGATATTTAGCTGTTTTATGCGGTTCGATATTTGAAGGTGAAGTGGTTTTAATAACCGCAAGTGCGTTTGCAGCTTTCGGTTATTTATCCATCTATAAAATTTTTATAGTGGCTTTTATCACTACAGTCATAACAGATCAGGTTTTATTTTTTCTAGGATATAAGTTAGGGACAGATTGGGCAGTGAAACGTTTTCCAAAGGTAGAAAAATTACGTGACAAAGTGTTTTCTCTACTGCATAAAATGGATATATTTTTCATATTTGCATTCAGGTTTATTTATGGAATCAGAACAGTCAGTCCTTTGATAATAGGATCTGCAAAAATTCGACCTATCAGATTTATCATTTTTAATATTTTCTCAGGAATATGCTGGGCTTTTATTTGTTGTTTTTTGGGATATACGATTGCAGATGTCGTCATGGATGGCAAATTCGATTCAATGCCAGCTATCATAGCAATTAGTGTGATTATCGCAATTATATTTGGATTGACAACGCTTTTTCACAAAATCAAAAAGAAATGATTAAAAATATCGACGGGATATTGATAATTGACAAATCTGAAGGAAAAAGCTCTGGATATGTTGATTTAGTTTGTAAGAAAATATTAGGAACTAGAAAAATTGGGCACATAGGAACCCTTGATCCTTTTGCAACAGGGCTCTTGCCAATTGCAGTCAACAACGGAACAAAGACTATTCCTTATATTAAAACAGAAAGTAAAATCTATGAATTTGAAATAAAATTCGGAGAAAAAACGAATACAGCGGATAAAACCGGTAAAATTATTTATACAACTCCAAATATTCCTACATCAAAGGATATTAATAATATAATTCCGAAATTTATTGGAGAAATAAATCAAAAGCCTCATATATTTTCAGCAATAAAAATAAATGGAAAGAGATCTTTTGAATTAGCAAGAAAAGGGGAGATTCCAAAAATATCCGCAAGGAAAATAACTATTTTTGGTTTAAATTTAGTAGATCAAGTTTCAGAAAATATTTTTAAATTCAAAGCAAATGTTTCACGTGGAACATTTATTAGGTCCTTAACAGAAGATATGGCAGAGTCGTTGGGATCTTTGGGTCATACCCATTCGCTGAGACGTATTCAAGATGGTAAGTTTTCTTTGAATAACGCGATAACTCTTGACGAATTAAGAGAAAAAAGAGATAATATAGATGATATTTTGATTCCGCTTGAAAATGTACTGGACGACATCCCTGTTATTTCCCTGACGTGTCAAGATATTACGGATTTAGCTTTTGGAAGATCAGTAAAAATAGATTTTTCAAAAGAAAATGGTAGATATCTCGCATCTAATGCTGAGCTTCGCTTCCTTGCTGTTGTTGAGTTGATTGATGGAGTTGTTTATCCGAAAAGGTTATTAAAAAATTTGAAAGGAGTATAAGATGTCGATAATTGCAGAAAGAAAACAAGAATTAATAAAAGAATACGCAATTCATGAAGGAGATGTTGGTTCTCCGGAAGTTCAAGTTGCTATTTTAACAGAACGTATCAAAAATTTAACTGCTCATATGGGAATTCACAAAAAAGACTTTCATACAAGGCGCGGGCTTTTAGTTTTAGTTGGAAAAAGAAGACGTTTATTGGACTATTTGAAAAAAGTAGACGAATCGAGATATCAAAAATTGATAAAAAGATTAGAGTTACGTAAATAAAGTTATAAATCGGAGGATATTTTCCTCCTTTTTATTGAGGTTTTTAATGAGTAATGCATTTATATTTCCAGGACAAGGTTCCCAAAAAATAGGAATGGCATCTGCTTTCATAAATGGGTTTAAAACTGGTATGGAAGTCATGGAAGAAATAGAGGATGCAATTTCTTTTAAACTATCCAAATTGATTGAAGAAGGCCCGATAGAAGAATTAACAAAAACGGAAAATGCACAGCCTGCATTATTTGCTGTTAGTATGATGATTGTGAAAATTCTTGAAAAAGAGTATGGATATGATATCAAAAAAAATTGCAAGTATCTCGCAGGTCATTCTCTTGGGGAATACACAGCTCTCTGTGCTTCTGGCGTATTTTCATTGAGTGATATGGCAAAATTAGTCAGATTCCGAGGAGAATTAATGGCGGGTGCTTTTCCGAATCGTGAAGATTGTTCTATGACTGCTCTTATTGGTGTTTCAGCTGATGATATTGAGGATTTAATAAAGAAATATCAAAGTGGAAAAAATTTGTGTGTCATTGCAAATGATAATTCTAATACACAAGTTGTTGTTAGTGGAACAAAAAATGGAGTAAGGTCCTTTGTTGAAGAAGCAAAAGAAAATTTGAAAATAACGAAAGCAATAGAATTAAATACGAGCGGTCCTTTTCATAGTCCACTTATGGCGAAAGCATCTATTGCATTCGATAAAAAGTTATCATCAAATTTTGCACCTTCTGAATTTGAAATTCCTGTTATTATGAATGTTTCAGCAAAACCTCTTTCTAATAAAGACGAAGTTAAGGAATATATGGTTCGTCAAATGACAAGTCGTGTCAGATGGCGTGAATCTATGCAGTTGTTGATTAATGATTCAGAAATAGAAAAAATAATAGAAGTTGGACCTGGAAAAGTTTTATCTAATATGCTAAAGAGATCATTTCCAGAAGTTAATAACTTTAATTTAGAAACAGTTGCTCAAATTGAAGAATTTGTAAAATCAGAATAGGAGAAATTATTATGTTGTTTTCATTATATGGATTAAATGCATTAATAACCGGAGGAGCTGGAGCTATTGGCAAGAAAACAGCAATAGAATTAGCAAAACAAGGAGCGGGGATTATTATTGCAGATATTCGACAAGATGCTCTTGAAAGTGCTGCAGAAGAGATAAAATCTCAATCTGGGAAAGATGTTGTTGAGATAATAAATTGTAATCTTTTAGATACCGAAAACACAAAAGAACTTTTCTCAAAATGCGAAGAGAAATTGGGACAAATTGACATATTGGTAAATAATGCAGGAATTGATCGAGATAAACTATATATGAAAATGACTGAAGAAGATTTAGATATAGTTATGAATGTCAATTTAAAAGCAATATTTACTTTGACAAAATCTGCGGTTATGGCTATGTCAAAACGGAAATTCGGAAGAATAATCAATATTTCTTCAGTTGTTGGCTTCATAGGAAATCCGGGACAAGTGAACTATTGTGCTAGTAAAGCTGCTTTGGTTGGCATGTCAAAAGCTATAGCTCTTGAATATGCAAAAAGAGGAATTACGGTAAATTGCGTTGCTCCTGGAGCTATAAAAACTCCTATGACGGATGTTGTTAGTGATGAAGCCAGAGAAAGGTTTTTATCCAAAATACCTCTTGGATACATGGCAGATCCAATTGAAATAGCTTATGCGATTTGCTTTTTGGCATCGAGAGAATCATCTTATATAACAGGCCAAACTATTCATGTTAATGGCGGAATGTATATGGGATAAAATATGAATGATATAACTATCATAGGATCAGGTCCTGCAGGATTAACTGCAGCGATATATCTTGCTCGTTCAGGATTAGACCCAATAATTATTTCTGGAGAAAAACCCGGAGGACAATTGATCAACACGGATTTAATCGAAAATTATCCGGGATTTAAATCCATAAAAGGGGCAGACCTTATGATGTCAATGTTAGAACATGCTGAAGATCTTGGAACGAAATTTCTTTATGAGTCTGTTGATTCTATTTCAAAAAACAATGAACTGTTTCAGATAAGATTAGCATCAGATAAGTTAATTGAAACAAAGTCAATTCTGATTGCAACAGGGGCCAATCATCGCCATTTGAACATTCCAGGAGAAAAAGAACTTACAAATAAAGGTGTGTCTTGGTGTGCAACTTGTGATGGAGCTATGTATCGTGGAAAGAAAGTAGCAGTGATTGGTGGCGGGAATACAGCGGTTATGGAAGCTTTATTCCTTTCAAATTTAGCGGAAAAAGTTTACCTTATTCATAGAAGGAACACACTTCGAGCTGAAAAGATTATGCAAGAAAGGCTTTTTGAAAACAATAAAATAGAATGCGTATGGAATGCTCAAGTTAAAGAAATTTTAGGGAAAGATAAAGTTGAATCAATAAGATTAAATGACAATTCTATATTAAATTTATCAGCTATATTTATTGCTATCGGAACTATTCCTTCTTCTGAATTTGCAAAAAACTTAATTGATTTGGATCCAGAAGGCTATATCATAGCAAATGAAACAAAAACAAGTTGTGAAGGAATTTTTGCTGCAGGAGATATTGTTAGTGGTTCTTTGAAACAAGCAATATATGCTGCAGGACAAGGCGCTTTAGCTTCAAGATATATCGAAGAATATTTGGGAATCAGATGAATATTCAAGATCAGAAAAATTCAGAGATTATTAATAACTCAATAAAGCTTATAAAAGATTTTATCGATTACGATAATTTAATTAAAAAATTATCAGAGTTAGAAACTCAGTCTCAAGATCCGAATTTTTGGGATTTAGCAGAAGAGGCTGTCAAAATAATGAAAGAAAAAGACAGATTAAATACACTTTTGGAACCTATTCGGTATCTTGAGTTAAAGTTAAAAGAATCAACAGAACTTATTGAACTTGCTGAATTAGAACATGATGAATCTCTATTAAATGAATTGACGGAATCTTTAGAAACTTTGGCAAAAGAAGCACAGAAAATTCAAATAGAATCAATCTTAAGTAACCCTCATGATTCTGCAAATTGTTTCCTTGAAATTAATGCTGGTGCTGGAGGAACAGAAGCTCAAGATTGGGCTGAAATGCTTGCAAGAATGTATGCAAGATGGGCAGAGAAACGTGGATATAAGCTTGAAATAACCGATAAAAATGATGGGGAAGAAGCGGGTGTAAAGTCTATCACAATGCATATAAAAGGTATGAAAGCTTATGGTTGGCTAAAGAAAGAATCCGGAGTACATCGTTTGGTCAGAATATCACCATTCGATTCGAATGCCAGAAGACATACAAGCTTTTCCTCTGTTTTTGTTTCTCCAGAAATTGATAATACAATTGAAATCGAAATAAATGATGCAGATTTGCGTATTGATGTTTATAGAGCTTCAGGAGCAGGAGGTCAACATGTCAATAAAACAGAAAGTGCAGTTCGAATTACCCATATTCCAACCGGTATTGTTGCAGCTTCGCAAATAGACAGATCGCAGCACAGAAATAGGGAAATTGCAATGAATATGCTGAAATCGAAATTATATGCAAAAAAATTAAAAGAACAGGAAGAATCAGTAAATGCAAATCAAAATAAAACAGATATAGCTTGGGGAAATCAGATCAGATCTTATGTTTTGCAACCTTATCAAATGGTGAAGGATATGCGAACTGGAGTTGAAAAAGGTAATGCTGCCGCTGTCCTTGACGGGGATATTGATGAATTTCTTGAAACAGCAATTGCAAAGCTTTGAGATAATTATTTTCAAATGCGCCACGTGACTTTATTTCACGTAGTGCTTGATTATATTCAGCTGAAGACTCTATGCAGCAGGTTCTCCAATCATTAGTATGGCATTTTTAAGGGTAGTAGGATAGTTCCCTCGTTTGAAACAGTTTTATATTGCTATAGATTTCTCCGTCATCTTGAGAAAAGCTTAGACTCCCTTTCTCGACATTAATAGGCAGGTAGATTTTAGAATTGGCTCTGGAAATATTCAGTACTGACTCATCTGTAGTGAGTGTAATGCTCCCATTTTTATAATTTGATATATCACCAGATATAGTAATACTTCCGGATATATTTAATGAGTAAGAGTTTGAGACCTCTCTGTCTCCGAGGTTAGCTTTTATAAACAGCATATCGTCGAAGTTAAGAGTAACAAGTCCATTAGAATCTGTCGTCCCAAGGTATAAGAGCTCAGTATCTCTCTGCGGAAAAGAAGAAACTTCTAATTCTCCAACAGTATTAACCGTTATATTGCTTAATGTAATATCTGGACTGACAGTTCCTACTACTGTTTCAACTATTTTATAAATTTTATCCAAAGCTACATCAGTAACCGGGGTATTATTTTTTATAGTCCGCACACTATCTACATCTGTTTCCTCTTGAACACTCATAGTAGCATGATTATTAATTATTACATTAATGTTACCATCAACACTATCTCCCCTCATTCCTGCCTGTGAAGCATTCTCTGTTCTGATTGCCCCATAGTCGTCAATAGGTTCCGTTTATAATTATAGATTTGTTGACATATACAATAGCTCCTTCCTCAATTGTACTAGGCAAATCATCGATTTGCGCCATAGCGCCAGTTGTTAAAACTACTGTAATCAGAGTTGTTTGTAATAATTTATTCATAAAAACCTCCAATAAGAAAGCTATATCTACATTATAGAGAAGCTTTTTCTTCCCTAAATTCTATTAAAAAAGGTTAATTTTTCCGTTAACAATACTGCTTTTATTTTGGAGATATTTAAAATAACTTTCTAGAAGCCTCGCAAAATTCCCTAAAATTTTATGGGACTTTTTAGAGTTTGACATATATGGAGCATGATGTATATCCTGAAATTAAGAACGTCAAATGGCGTTCACAAACTTAATTATATTATTTTTTTTCGAAAGGAACGAGAAGAAACGGATTGATTTACGAAATTTAGTCAAGTCTGAAGAACGAGTGAAACGAAGTGTGACTTGACGAAATGGGAGTAAATCAATACAATCCGTTTCCTCCTTTCGGAAAATAATATATGCAGAGATCCACATATGGAGGGCGCGCGACGTGTGGTATACTCGATATTTTAACACACGTCGCGCGCTCGGATATACCTCACTCTCGGCTTTTTAAACCCTTCCACCTTAGGGATGGATGTTAAATTAACCTTAAACCATATT
>CAUDEV010000013.1 GCA_958448685.1 uncultured Alphaproteobacteria bacterium
AAAACTTCATTGACACCGCAGGGGCACCTATAGCGCTTTCGCAAGACATTGTGAATTAAGAGATAGAGATTATAAAAAATAACGAGTTATTTTAGCCAACTTTTAACGTTTCAATAGTGGCAGTTTCGTTTTCATCATCTCGAAGCGTATAGCCTCGTCCCCAAACTGTTTCTATGAAATTTAATCCTCCAGTTAGATCGGCTATTTTTTTCCTAAGTTTGCAGATAAAAACATCGACTATTTTTAATTCAGGTTCATCCATACCTCCATAAATATGGTTGAGGAAAGCTTCTTTAGGAAGTACAGAACCTTTTTTCAGTGCTAATAATTCTAAAACTGAATATTCTTTGCTAGTTAAAGGCATTTCCATGTCATAGATTTTTACGCATCTTTGTCGTATATCGACTTCTAGAGGGCCGACTTTAATAACAGATGAAAAATGTCCAGAGCTTCTTCTTATGATAGCGTATATTCTTGCTAGAAGTTCAACTTTGCTAAAAGGTTTTGTTAGATAATCATCAGCTCCCATAGAAAGACATTTGACTTTATCATCAGTTGATGTTAATCCTGAAAGAATGATAACAGGGGTACTATTTCTTATTGACCTTATTCTTGATAGAATTTCAAAACCATCTATATCAGGCAGCATTAAATCAAGTATCACAGCGTCATAATCATAGAACTTTAACATTTCCAAAGCTTCAGAACCATTTTCAGCTAAATGACATATTAAACCATCAGCTGTACACGTAAGTTCTATGCGTTTGGCAATATTATTTTCATCCTCCACAACCAATAATCTCATAAATCATCCCAATAAGCTGCCCCTAATAAAATACTAACAAATATAATCGCATATCAGGTATAAAATCATACAAATTTTTGATAAATTTTTAAAAATTTGAAAATAATTTTGAAAAATATATTTTTTGTTTGAAAAAATCAGAAAATTCATGTATGAATCATCAAAGTGTGATATTATTAAAAAGTTGTTATCGTAATTGGAGAAGTATATCTTATGCTAAACATGTTTTTTCCGATTACTGGTATGTTTCTAGATCCTTTATTAATTTTCTCAACGGGATTATTTGGAGGTTTTATTTCTGGGTTTCTTGGAATAGGCTGTGGAATTATTATTACACCAATGCTTATGGAGTTTGGAATTCCTCCTCTGATATCTGTGTCAACTCAGCTTTGTCATGCTGTTGGAACTAATTTAACAAACTTTTTAACTTATAAGAGGAAAATGGATGTAGATTATCATTTGGCGGCATATATGCTTCTGGGAGGATTGTTAGGAGCCGCAACTGAATGGTTTATGTTAAATTTTTCAAATAGTTCGAAAGCGGTTTTTAATAAATTTCTTTATGTTTATATTACAATATTGATAATTTTTGGTTTTGTGATGCTATTTCAAAGTTACAAAGCTTGGAAACATAAGGACAAGAAGAAACATTTAAAAACTGTATCTATGAGAAGATGGATGATTTATTTGCCATTCCATAAAATTTTCATCAGATCAAGAGCTGAAATGAGTATATTAATACCTATATTTGTTGGATTTCTTGCTGGAATTTTGGTATCTTCTCTAGGTGGCGGAAATAATCTATTTATGACTCCGATATTGACTTACTTAATCGGAAGAATAAGTCCAGTTGTTAATGGAACAACAGCATTAGTTGGATGTGTAATAACTGCAATCATTGCGCTTGTGTATTCTTTAAGTGATTATTGCTGTGATATGTTTTTTGTTTTGCTCTTATTTGCAGGAGCAGCATTTGGATCATGGATAGGCGTGAAATTTACTTATAAAGTTCAACGATTTTATATTTACGCCGTTGCTGCAATCACAGTTTTTATGATGGCTTCAAGACAAATATTTAAATTAATTAATCATTCATTTTCTGGAGGATTAAATTTAAAAGCTGATCTCTCGAAATCTGTTTTTTCAAAATTGTTTGATATTAATTCTTTTGAGTATACACTTCTATGTTTGCTAATAATAATTATTATTGCTTTGGTGTATGAACGTTTACTTCAAAATTTGGCAGATAAACGTAAAATCAAAATAAAAAAACGGAGTAATAACAATGAATAAAAGTCCGCTTATACTTGTTGTGGTTTTGTTATCGATCTTTGTTTTAAACATGGAAAGACTGTCACAACCAAGAGTTAATATTTATGGTTGGTATGGTGTTATAAGTCGTGAAGTTTTGTCTGATTTTGAAAAGGAAACAGGGATAAAAGTAGTTTATGATGTTTATGATAATAATGACTCGCTTGAAGCAAAATTATTAGCAACTAATAGTGGCTATGATATTGTTTTTCCATCATTTATTCCATATGCTGCTCGTCAATTAAATATGGGAGCTTATCAGAAGATTGATATGAAATTTGTGCCTAATATAAAAAATATATCGGGAAGCATTACAGATAATTATAAAAAGTCAGGTGGAGATGTCGACTATCTTATTCCTATATTTTGGGGAACGACAGGCATTGCTTATGATGCAAATGTTTTATCAAAACTGTTTCCAAATGAAAAAATTGACTCTTATGATATCTTATTGAATCCAGAAAAAGCTATGAAACTTGCCAAATATGGAATTAGCTTTCCTGAAGAGTATATTGATATATTCCTTCAAACCAATGTATATTTAAATAATGGCAAATTAGACGGGATAAGAGATCCAAAATTAATTAATCAGTATATTGATTGTTTTAAATTAATTAGAAAATATATAAAAAAATTTTCTTCGAGCACAATGACAACTGATTTAATATCTGGAGAGGTGTGTGTTGCTATTGGATCATCTGATACTGCATGGCGTGCCAAACGTTCAGGGAAATATGTTAATAAAGATATAAAGTATATTATCCCTAAAGATGCTGGAATATTATGGGTAGATTGCGTTGGAATTCCTCAAAAAGCCCCAAATAAGGAAAATGCTTATAAATTCTTGAATTATTTATTAAGACCTGAAGTTGCAGCAAAGATAACAAATTATTCTGGTATACTTGTAAACATTCCAAATAGCGTTAAATTATATAATGAAGAGATTACTAATGATCCTGAAATTTGCCCGATAGATAATGAAGTCATATCAAAGCTTATTATGGGAGTGCCCAACAAAAATCTAGATGATACCAAATATGATAAATTAGCGACTAGAGCTTGGTCTCAAATAAGAATGGGGATATTTACACATATCGGAGCTGTTAAATGATCAAAATTTCAAAAACTATAGGAACCGTTTTAATTTTTGGTTATGCTTTTCTGTTCACTCCTATAGTATTTCTTATTATAACATCTTTTAGTGCTTCCGAGATACCAGGTATATGGACTGAATTTTCTTTAAAATGGTTTGAAGCTTTGCTTGAAGATTCGGATTTGATTCATGCAGGAATAACAAGTTTAGAAGTCGCATGTATTTCCGCTAGCGGAGCAGTTGTTTTAGGCGTCTTAGCCGCTGCAGGAACTACTAATTCCGGAACATTTTATGGAAAGAAGTTTTTGAATACTATAATTGTGATTCCAATAGTTATGCCTGAATTGATTATCGGGTTTTCTTTGTTAATGCTATTTATGACAATGGAAAGTATATTTGGATTTCCTAAAGAGCGAGGGATCATGACAGTTACAATAGGTCATATGATGGCAACTGTTGCATATGTTCATATGACTGTTCGTTCTAGGTTATTATCTTTTGATCGTGCTATAGAAGAATCCGCATTAGATCTTGGAGCTGCACCTTTTAATGTCTTTTTAAAAATAAAAATTCCTATTATTTCTAAATCTATTATATCAGGATGGTTGCTTGCATTTACACTTTCTCTTGATGATTTGGTTATTGCTAGTTTTTTATCCGGTCCTGGTTCTACAACGCTTCCAATTCTTATATTTTCAAATGTCAGAGTTGGCGTAACTCCAGCAATTAATGCTCTTGCAACAGTTTTTATTGCAATTGTTACATTTTGTTTGGTTGTTGCATTTTGTTTAACTAGGAAGAATAAAAAAGGATCTTATTAAACTTAAGGAGATATTTAGTATCTCCTTAAAAAATGAAAAATATCATTGTTTTATTTTGGGTAAGACTGAAATATGAAGTTCTTTCAGTTGTTGAGAAGTGACTTCTGCAGGAGATCCCATCATGAGATCTTGCGCTTGTTGATTAAATGGAAAAGCGATAACTTCTCGGATATTTTCAGTATTTGCCAAGAGCATAACCATTCTGTCAATTCCTGGAGCACACCCTCCATGAGGAGGAGCCCCATACTTAAATGCTTTTATCATAGCACTGAATTTATTATCAACAAAGTCTTTGTCATATCCAGCAATTTCAAAAGCCCTATACATTATTTCAGGAACATGGTTTCTTATAGCTCCACTTGATAGCTCTATACCATTACAAACAATATCATATTGGTAGGCCTTTATGTCTAATGGATTTTTTGTTCTCAAAGCTTCCAAGCCTCCTTGAGGCATAGAGAAAGGATTGTGAGAAAAAATAATTTGTTTTAAATCCTCATCATATTCATACATTGGGAAATCAATGACCCAGCAAAATTTATAAGAATTTTCTTCGATTAAATTCAACTTTTCCGCTAATTTCGTTCTGACAATTCCTGATAATTTTGCAGCATCCTTATCACAAACAAAAAATACAACATCTCCTGAATTCATTTTATTAATTTCTGAGATTTTTGAAAGTTCATCTGAATTTAAGAATTTAACAATTGGTCCCTTATATTCAGAATTGGAAAGTTTGGAAATATATCCAAGACCTGGAAGCCCAAGTTCTTTTGCCCAATCATTTAATTTGTCAAAAAAGCTTCGTGGTTCATTAGAACATCCTGGAACATTGATACTTCGAACTTTTGCTTCTGATTTTATTGCATTCGCAAAAGCTTCAAATCC
Source organism: uncultured Alphaproteobacteria bacterium (assembly GCA_958448685.1). Lineage (GTDB taxonomy): Bacteria > Pseudomonadota > Alphaproteobacteria > RUG11792 > RUG11792 > MGBC162888. Next base: position 4,919 of record CAUDEV010000013.1, read on the forward strand.
TGAATTTTCAAAAATGTCAGTTAGATCTTCTATAATTAATGGATTTCTAAGATCAGGCTTATCGCAACCATAATGAAGTATAGCATCATCAAATGTTATTCTCGGAAACGGATAATTCGTAACATTATATCCCTCAGGAGCAAATGTTTTAAATGTGCTGTATAAAACAGGTTCAATTGCGGCAAAAACATCTTCTTGAGAAACAAAACTCATTTCCATATCAAGTTGGTAAAACTCTCCTGGAGATCTGTCTGCTCTTGCATCTTCATCTCTGAAACAAGGAGCTATTTGAAAATATCTATCAAATCCGGCAACCATTAATAATTGTTTAAATTGTTGAGGAGCTTGTGGCAAAGCATAAAATTTTCCATGATGAACTCTGCTTGGAACCAAATAATCTCTTGCACCTTCTGGAGAGGAAGAAGTCAAAATTGGAGTTTGAATTTCTAAAAATCCTTGATTTGTCATTTTATTTCGAATATGAGAAATTACTTTCGATCTCAGGACTATATTATCATGATTCTCTTTTTTCCTGAGGTCTAAATAACGATAAGTCAAACGCGTGTCTTCTGGAAATTCATTTTCCACATTTACCTGTAAAGGCAATTGTCCTTCAGGTTCAGAAAGTATTTCTATCTTATCGATATATAATTCGATTTCTCCTGTTGACATATTTTTGTTAATCGTTAAGTCATCACGTTTCACAACTTTGCCCTCTACTGAAATGATCGTTTCGTCTTTTAATTTTTCTGCAACAGAAAAAGAGGAATCATTTTGTTGAAGAACACATTGGGTAATTCCATAATGGTCTCTTAAATCAATAAAAAGCAATCCACCATGATCCCTTATCCTGTGAACAAAACCACATAATGTCACGAGTTCATTAATATTTTCGATAGAAAGCTCATTGCACGTGTGAGTCCTAAAGTCAGTTTTTGTTGAAAAATTCATTTTCTAATAATTACGTAATTTTCTATAAAATATGATAGCAAAAAAACTCTATTTTGTCACAAAATTGTTTGGATTTATGTTGCAATCATACTGAATTTATATTCCACCAAAATTTTATAAAATTCATGGAATTAATAAATTCGCTGCTTAATTTCCAACAATCACGTTGTCAGGTAATTTAATTCCTTCAGATATGACAACTCCTGTTTCACTGAGATTAATTCCATCTTCGAAACTGTTTTCTTTTATTGTCTGCAATTTTTCAATGATTAACGGAGTGTAACTTGGATCAATATTATTTTTGGATAAGTCCAGATATTGATAAGCTGAGTTGTTTATTTCTAATATTGAAGAAAGAACGCCTAGGATACCCATTCCTGATATTCCACAATTTGACAAAATAATCGTATGATTTAATGGAAGATATTGGCAGGAATCAGCTATCGCCATTGCTCCTTCATCCCCTATATTATTTCCTGAACAATCAAGAATGGATACCAATTTTGGCATAGATTTCAGACTATCTAAAAGAACTTTTAAGCCTTCATTTGTAAGATTATTATCTGATAATTTTAAGGTAATCTTTTCAATTTTTTCTGACAAAGACGGTATTTTTATCATAGCTATATAAGCTATATCTTCATCACTTAAGTTTTTATGACTTAAGTCAATTATTTTTCCGGAAGTTATTTTTTCTATATCGGGAAATAAAGAATCAACTTTTGAAATAACCTCTTCTGGAAAATCACTACTTGAATCATCGTCAAGTGCCAATTCGTCAGAAATTTCAGTTCCAGTTTCTGTTTTTGAGGTGGCAGAATCATCAGTTGGTGTTTCATCCAAAAGCAACTCTTCTGCTGGCGTTTCATCTAAAAGCAATTCCTCTGAATCATTTTTAGACAATGTTGTATCCGGAGTCTCTTCTTCTAATTCAGATAGAATATCATCGGCATTATCTAGCTCTTCGTTCAATAATAGATCCTCATCATTAGTTTCTGAAGTCTCTTCAGATTTATTCACGCCAGGAATAATAGATGAGATCGCATTAGATCCAGCTTCTTTTACAGCAGATAATGAAGCTGTTGCCTGATCTTGTGCAGATTTTATTGTATCAGATGCTGCTGTCTTTGCTGACTCAAAGGTTTGCTTTGCTTGACTTTTCAATCCAGAAACTGAAGTTGTAAGCTGGTTTTTTGCATTTCCTACTGCCGATTTTGCCTTGTTAGCCAACCCGGCAAATATACTTGAAGAAACATCTCCTGTGGAGATAGCAGAAACAACAAAAACAGCATATGTTAATTTTAAAATATTCTTTATATTCATTTTTTTTGCTCAAATAGATATATCTCTTAAATCTATTATCACAAAGAGTTATTAAAAATTCGTTAAAATCTTTTTAAAAATTAATCCTGTTTTGGATTTTTTATAGATTTCACATCCCATTTGTTTTCTGATGAATCAAATGTATAAAGTGTTGCGTCAGCAAATTCAGGAGAATATTTTGTTGTTATTGTGTATTCACCAAAATCACTACCTAATCTAATAAATTTCACATCAAAAACCTTTTTCTTAAATAAATCAGGAATAATATCGACAAGTTCATCAACTGTGGATATTTTCTTTCCAGCTATTTCGGTTATTTGAAATACGCCGTCTTGGTCTTGAAATATTCTATTGTTTGGACCTGATACTTCCATGAATGGAGACCCAGCTTCACTATCTGTGATATAGACCGCAGTGTTATTTTTTCCGAAATTTACTCGTATCTCTGGAGTTGTTTCAAAAAATGTAGTTCCTGCAAAGGATAAAAGCTTTAATTTTGCAGAACAATCTAATTCAAAAGTTGGAATTTCTAATTCGATCTTTTTTCCTTTTCTATAAACAACTAGATTTAAATTTTTCCCAGCTTTTTCTTGAACAATTTGATCAATTTTCTTTAAATTTGGCCCTATAATTTCATCTTCGACTTTCCAAATAATATCACCTGAATTTAATTGAGAATTTTCATTATTAAATGCGGTTAATTTTTTACGGACATAAAGTATTTTATTATTTGAATCTGGAAAACATGTTTCATATTCAGATAATAGAGATTCGGGGATATTTCCAGCATCTATCGCATCTTGAATAGGCATATAATTTAATATAGCTCCATAAAAATATCTGTGAAAAATTTCCCCATTTTTTAATTTGTCTATAACGGGTTTTACATATGAAATTGGAAGTGCTGCTCCTGAGACTAACTTTCCTCCATAAAGCAAACCTATGACTTCTCCTTTTGTATTGAAAACAGGGGATCCACTTGCTCCAGGAACTGTCAAGCCAGAAAACTGAAATGACTGTTCTGCAAAAGGTTTCAGCCATAATATACTTTCCGTATCAAATATATATCCCTGATAAGTTGAAAACTCGTTTTTTATTGAATTTCCCATTGCATATATTTTTGAATTAATCACAGGTTGTTCTTCAGAAATTTTTAATGGTTTCACATATGTTGGAATATTTTTGGGATCAACTGATAAAATTGCAAAATCGTAAATAGGATCTATATATACTAATTTTGATTCAACAGTTTTTCCATTTCCGAATTTTACTTCATAAGTACAAACTGCCATTTCTCCAGCGACATGAGCATTTGTAACAATTATTCCTGAATTTGTATCAACAACAAATCCTGTCCCATACCAAAGTTTTTCGTTTACATACTTATCGAGAATCAAATGAGCGGTTACTTTTATAGCAACAACGCCTTTTCGTGTGGTGTTAAGCATTTCCTGCGGATTCAAATCTTCATGTTCCTCTGAGTTTGAAATTTTTTGAGGAATAACTGTGCAAGATTTTTCAGGCACAGCGCTCATAGCATCTATATTTAAAAACAATGAAACTAAAATAATGAGAGAAAAATTTTTATTCATTTAACAAATCTCAAGAAGAACTTTATTTTAATTCTACGTGAGAATTGTGCTTTTGTCAAAATCTTAATCTTATAATGTCTTGTAAAGTCTTGCAAAAGCTTTATAAGTGCCTCTGCGGTGTCATCAGCCGTTTGCCGGTGAGGTCTTCTTTGTAATTCACGCTTTAGGTCACACTTAAATTTATATACGTTACAAATTGTGTTCCATCCTCTTTTTGTCTCATGTCTTATGAACTAATACACAATTATTTCTTGCGTAATAAAAAACAAATGCAGTAAAATTATATTTATAAAATTAGCAAAAATAGTTTTGTAATGTCAGAAAATATTTATAATTTCAGAGCAACAGAGAAAAAATGGAGAAATTTCTTTTCAGAATATACATTAACAAATGATGAATTAAAAAACGCGAAGAAAAAGTATTATGTTTTGGAAATGTTGCCATATCCCTCAGGAAAAATACATATGGGACATGTTCGAAATTATATGATAGGGGATGTTATAGCTCGTTATAAAAAAATGCTTGGATTTTCCGTTATACATCCTATGGGGTGGGATTCTTTTGGAATGCCGGCAGAAAATGCAGCTTTGAAAGAAGGTGGGCATCCAAAAACTTGGACAAATGCAAATATTCAAAGTATGAAGGAACAATTAAAACCTCTTGCATTTATGTATGATTGGAAAAGAGAATTGAGTACTTGTTCTGAAGAATACTATACCGAAGAGCAGAAAATATTTTTGGATTTATATAAAAAAGGCTTAATTTATCGCAAAAAATCATATGTCAATTGGGATCCTGTTGAACAAACAGTTTTGGCAAATGAACAAGTTATAAATGGAAAAGGGTGGAGATCAGGAGCTGATGTTGTTCGAAAAGAACTCGAACAGTGGTCGCTGAAAATAACGGATTATGTAGAAGAATTGCTTGATGGATTGAAAGATCTTGAAGGCTTTTGGCCTGATAAAGTCTTAAAGATGCAAGAAAATTGGATTGGGAAATCTGAAGGAGCATTAGTTGATTTTCAAATAATAGATCAAAATCGAAAATTAACGATATTTACAACTCGTCCTGATACTATTTTTGGGGCTTCATTTATCGCTTTATCTCCGGATCATGAGATATCAAAAGAGTTAGCAAAAACCAATTCTGGAATTGCGGAATTTATAAAGGAATGTAATAAAACATCTACGACTGAAGAAGATCTTGAAAAAGCAGAGAAAAAAGGAATTTTCACTGGACTTTTCGTTAAGCATCTATTAATAATGGATAAGAAATTACCAATTTATATTGCAAATTTCGTGTTAATAGATTATGGTACTGGAGCAGTTTTCGGTTGTCCTGCCCATGATGAAAGGGACTTCGATTTTGCGAAAAAATATGATTTGCCGATAATTCCAGTTGTGAAATCAAATGAGAATTTACCTTATATAGGGGATGGAGAACATATTAATTCTGATTTTCTAAATGGAATGAATACCTCACAAGCAAAAATTTGTATGATAGATTATTTAAAAAAACAAGGTTTAGGAAAAAGGAAAATTACCTATAGACTTCGTGACTGGTTGATTTCAAGACAACGTTATTGGGGTTGTCCAATTCCTATTGTCCATTGCGAATCTTGCGGGGATGTTCCTGCAATTTTGCCTGTATTTTTGCCTGAAGATGTCAAATTTGATGGAAAAGGAAGTCCTCTTGAAAATCATCCGACTTGGAAATATGTAAAATGCCCAATTTGTGGAAAAGATGCTTTGAGAGATACTGATACACTTGATACGTTCTTTGAATCATCTTGGTATTATTTACGATACCTAGATCCTCATTTTAAAAAACCTATCAATAAAGAAATCGCAGATATAGCAATGCCTGTGGACATCTGTATTGGAGGGATTGAACATGCGGTTTTACATCTCCTTTATGCGAGATTCTTCATGCTTGTTCTTCGAGATATGGGATATGTCAGTTGTCCAATGCCATTTAAAAAACTTCTCACTCAAGGTATGGTATGTCATAAGACTTATAAGAATTCTGATGGGGAATGGGTTTATCCTGATGAAATTGAGAAAACAGAGAATGGGCAATTAATTGACACTGAAGGAAATGAGGTTTTTGAATATTCATTCGAAAAAATGAGTAAATCAAAGAAAAATGTTGTTAATCCTCAAAAAATAATCGATACTTATGGCGTAGATGCAGTTAGATTATTTATAATTTCTGATACTCCTCCAGAAAAAGATTTCGATTGGAATACCGACGCTCTCGAAGGTTCATGGCGTTATTTAAACAAAGTTTGGAAAGTGTTCAATAAAATATTAAATATTCCTGAGAGTCAGAATGGGGATAATTCTTTGATAAAAACAACACATGTTTATTTGAAAAGAATTGCAGAAAGCTATGAGAATATTTCTTTAAATAAAAGCGTCGCATTCATAAGAGAGTTTTTCAATGAAATAGAATCGAAATTGAATACGGAATCTAAAGAATCATTAATGTTTGCTTTCGAATCATTTATAAAAGCAATCTATCCAATAACTCCTTATATTTGTCATGAAATGTGGGATGTTTTAAAAATATCTACTCCTCTGCAAAATGAAACCTGGCCAGCAATAGATGAAAATCTTGCAACAATTAATGATGTCACAATAGCAGTCCAGATTAATGGAAAATTAAAAGGTACGTTTGAAATAGCGAAGGATTCAGATAATTCTATTTTAGAATCGAAAGCTTTGGATTTTATTCCTCAGGATTTGAAAAACAAAATAAATAAGATCATTGTAGTGAAAAACAGAATAGTTAATATTGTGATAAAATAGTTGTTTGAAGATTTAGGGACAGACATTACTGTCCCTATTTGAATTTTAATATTGTTGTAAGGTTTCAAATCGAAGATATGAAGTTTTCCATAGAGAGTCAAGAAGATTTCTATCCGAAAAATCTATCTCCAAACACTTTAGAAATTTCATTTTTCTTTGAGATAATAATATTTTATTGGTTTCTTTTGTTTATTATATTTGCGACAGTTTGGTCTTTTTCTTTGCTTCCTCTTGATGAGCCGAATTCAAAGTTATAAGCATCTTTCAAGCATGCGCCAAATATACCCGCGATAGTTGATATGATTCCAACTGCTTCTCCTGGAAGTTCCTTTTGATAGAAGCAAATTGAAACAAGGCAGGAAATCAAACCCATAGCCGCGGAAACAACCATTATATCTGCCCTTCTGTTTCGTTTTCCGGAGTTAATTATCGCTATATCGCGAGATCTAGCATCTTGTTTATCTTTTATTACGGCAAGTTCTATTTCTCTTTCTGAATTTATAAGAGCTTTTTCAAATAATAAATACATATTTTTATCTGTTTTAATTTTTTCGATTGCATCCTTTTCACTTGAACTGTTGGTTACTTCCTTTGCTATTTCAGCGATTTTATTCGAAATAGTCTCAATTTTTGTTCCAGATAACCATTTTGCAATTTTGGGTGAAAATTGAGCAAGCGCAAGTACTGATTGTAATATTGATATTGTCATAATTGTTTTCCTTTCTTTTTTAATTAAATTTTAAAAAATATGTGATTACCTATCTCGGCTGTCGGTATTTTATTTTCAGCCCAATAGGGAGGTGTTTTCATAGTTTTACTATAATAATGATTTGCTCCATTTGTTATATCTTCAAGCTCATTACATATTATTCTTTTCGCAATAACATAGCAGATACGATATATTGGATTTTCTATTGAAACATTTTCTATAACTCTGCGATTTGGATCGTTTTTATTCCAACAGGAAAACTGCAGTGGTTTTTTACATACGGATTCTATAGAATGCCCGCTTTCAAGAAAGCGATTCATAATAACATGTCCAACTGCAGCCAATGCATTTAATCCTCCATCTTTCTTGCAATATTCACCGCGAGCTTCTCCATATATTGTTTTTGCCATAATTTCTATATCTCTATCCATTTTAAAATTCCTTTCTAAATAAAATTTCAAACACATTTGATAAAAGTGTTTCTTTTGTTGCTGTGATTGATTTATAAATTTGATCTTGAAATTGCAGTATGATTTTCTCACTACTTATATCATCTTGTAGTGTAGTTAAATCTGATTTTTCAATTTCTGGAGATAATCTTGTTGTATTATTCTGCAAAATTTCTTTTGCGGAAAATAATTTTATATATTCTTTCCCTTGAAGTCCAGTCCCAAGACAAAATAAACAAGGTTGAATATCAGATAGTTTTATACCTCTAAAATAGTTTCCACCAAAATAATGTGCATGGGTTTTTGTATGAAATATGCTGCTTTGATCCATACTTTGATCTAAAAAGTTATCAATTCTTCTTGATTTGTTTTGTAATCTGAATGATTTTTGATATATAACAGGATTTGAAAGCAGATCATTTTTCCATAATGAGTTATTATAATTATTTGAAAAATCCAAAAATTTTATTGAGATTTCTGAAACAATTTTTTCCATAGAAATTACTGATCCGTCATAGATCTTATATTTCATTAATTTACTTTCTCCGTCGCCTGTTGTTTTATATCCAGCGGAAATTGTTATATCTGGAAATTCGGATTTATGATCAACTTCACATATGGTTTTGATATATTCAGGATAATTCACATCAAATAGCTCCTCATTTTCTTCACTTGATCCTATGATTAAATTTGAATTTTCCGTTTCAACATCAGTAAATCCATTGACAAAAGGAGAAGAGAAAAGTTTTGCTTGAGGTTTTTTAATATATTTTTTCATGACCATCCCCTTTATTAATTTATTCCATTCACAGAGATTTCGCCCAAATCTAAATTTCGAGTTTCACAATGTTGTGTTTTTAACGGTTTTGTAATTATCTGTATTTCAGTTTGATTTTCATTCAAAAATTTCGAAATTAGTGATTTATAATTATTCAAATTTAATTTATTTTCCTTTTTTAACGAAGATATATAAGTTAATAATTTGTCATATTGTTGATTTGCATCATTTCGAACAACTATATCTTCTATGATATCTTCCGCGTATATGACAGGATCTTCAAGTTTTTCGAGCTTTAAATTTGGACTGAATTTATTTTCTTTCGAAATATTAAATCCAAAACCTCTTGCTGTTATAAAAATCCTATCAGATTCACTATCAATTTCCCTTATAATTTTTGTAATTTTATAATCAACACCTTTAAAGGTTATCCAATTGCGGCAGCTTATATCCTTCAATTTCTCAGAACCAATGCACTCAAATGAAATTTCCAAGTTACGCATTGAAAGAATTATATAATTAACTATGGATTTTAGTATTTCATTCAATATCAATTGCCCGTTTTCACTTCTGAAAAAGCTTAATTCTGAAGGATTTGACACATATTCTTGAACGTTTTTTAAATTTATATAAAGATCTTTTTTATTCTCAAGTTTTTCTGAATGTCCTAAATTCAAGCTTAATTGATCCAACGTTCCTAAAAGCGGTTTAATTTCACCATCTTTTATTAAATTATTCTTAATTTTCAGGGTCCCTGTTTCTGTCATATATTGATCATAATCCCATGCTATGGATAATTTATTATCAAAAATATATTTATTTAAATTAACCGCGGGTATTTCAGGACTTAATTTCAAAGCAGGAAACGGAACGACTTCACCTTCTCGTAATCGAGATTGGCCAACATAATATTTTGTTGTTCTGCTTTTTCCTGAAAATTTTTCTCCAAATTGAGGCCATGAATCCAATAATTTTTTAGGTGTTAAGGTGTTTACCTTTCCCATATTGAATCGATTATCAATTTTCGTAGAAATTCCAATATTTCCTTCTCTTCTTGATATCCAAGAACTTTTAAGTTTCAAATCCACTTCACTAATTGGAGATTCTGTATTTTCTTCTATTTTCAAAGGCAGGACTATTTCGTCTTCGATATCTATAGGCTTATCTGGCGTCAATATACCAGACTCAAAAATCTCACCTTTGAGATTATAATCCTCCACTTTGAGGTCAGTAAATAACTCAGGATTTTCTTCTTTAAATTTCGAAATAGTATCATTCAAAACCTTTCGTTGTGGAGACTTTATACTTATTTCAATAACTACATCCACTTTGAACTCATCACCTTCAATAACTCGAGATGTTATTCTTCCTAAGAAAACCTGATTTCCTTTGCGCATAAGTTTGCAAAATCCAAAACCATAAGCTGAACGATATTCTTTTTTATCCAGTGTCAATTCAGCTATTGGAAATTTTCCTTCTTCTTCAATTATTCGAATGTGTTTTAATGTTTTTGCTTGGAATTTTTCTCCATAGCTTTTTAAGAAATAAAGTTCTATTGTCATTTTTTATCCTTTCTGTAAAATTATGTTTTTTAATAAAATCGTATTAATGATTTATAATTATTTTTTTTTCAGCTGATTTTTTTAGGGATTGATCACGTCCCTATATTTTTAGTTTTGCATAGTATTTTAAAATTTGTCAAAAAATAAAAAGTCCCATAAAATTTTAGGGATTTTCTTTGAAATTTATAGTATAATATAAAAAGAAGGAGGTAAATCCATGTAATTTTTATCTCTATATGTAATAATTTTTGAAAGGTATTTAAAATGATAACAAAATATTTAAAAGTAACAGCATTAGCTGCAACCATGTTGATGGTTCAGGGTGTCATGGCGTCAGATTTACATTATAGACAAAGAATTCAACCACATAGTCATCAGAATACAGATGAAGTTAGGAATACATTGGCATTTCTGAACCAACGTATGAATCCATTATCTGGTATTACTGCTGATCGATCCACCAAATTGAAAGCAAACCAAAAGCAATTGGAACAATCATTAAGGGCTCATACAGCTCCTGCTCCGTTTTTTTCAGGTAAAGATGAACGAAATCGAACAGTAGACGTTCGTGTTGTTGGCACTCCATCCTTTGCTCCAGAACAACCATTAGATGTTCGTGTTGCTAGCAATCCATCCTTTGAAGGTAAGGACAAACGAAAACAAGCCCAAGACACTGATGTTAAATGGAATGAAAGAAAATATCTCGATAGAGAAGTTCTTTTGGCAGTTGAGAAAGCTCCTAATGTTTTTACGTATAAAAGCTGGGTTGATGTTCCAAAGGATGTTGAATATGTTAGAGTAGACTCGAGAGTTAAATCTATAAGGCCTAGCACTTTTGCCGGATGCGATTTATTAAAATATGTGATCATACCTGATAGCGTTAGATATATAGGCGAATACGCTTTTGCCGGATGCGATTCATTAAAATATGTGATCATACCTGATAGCGTTAGATATATAGGCGAATACGCTTTTGATGGATGTACTTCATTAAAAACTATAACCATACCTAATGGAGTTAAAGAGATATTGGACAATACTTTTGATGGATGTACTTCATTAAAAACTATAACCATACCTGATAGCGTTGAACAGATATGGCTCGCGACTTTTGCTAGGTGCCGTTCATTAGAAAGTATAACTATACCTAATGGCGTTAGATGTATAGGCTCATACGCTTTTAAGGGATGTACTTCATTAAAAACTATAACCCTACCTGATAGCGTTAAAGAGATAGGCTCACGCGCTTTTGATGGATGTATTTCATTACAAACTATAACCATACCTGATAGCGTTAAATCTATAGGTTGGCATGCTTTTGATGGGTGTAGTTCATTAGAAAGTATAATTATACCTAATGACGTTACATATATAGGGGGCGATGTTTTTGCTGGATGCGAAAAATTAAAAGAGATACGCATTCCTATGAGGTTTAAGAGCCAAATAGCTGACATAATGGGGACGCGTTATAACCCCGTACACTGGAGCAAGAGACAAGATGTCAATATGCTTATAATGACGAAAATAAGATAATTTATACTGGAGCGCGGTTGCATTATGCGGCCGTGCTAACCTTGCATTAGATATGGTATCAAGAAGTTGTTCTTTATAATGAAGGGAGGAAAATAAACAAGGGGTATTTATGGCGTTTCGACTATATGCCTTGAAAAGCACACTGCGTTGTTCCGTTGAAATTATCACTGCTCTCCAAATTAGAGATATACTACTTTTGGAAGACGTTATGAATCTTGGAAATTTATTCTTTAGTATTAGTTTTTAGTTGAATATTTTTTACATTTTTCATATACTGAAATGTATAGTTATTGATAAAGATTGGCGAAGTTGTTTTGTCAATCATAAGTTTGTTTAGGAGAAAAATATTTATGAGTAAAGAGGGTAATGTAACGCCTGAAGAATTCACAGGTTGGCGAAAAATTCTTTGGCCAATTCATAATTTTGAATTAAAAAAATTCTTGCCAATGGGATTAATGATGTTGTGCATTCTTTTTATATATACATTGGTGAGAGACTTGAAGGATACATTAATGGTCAGCAAGGCCGTTTGTGGAGGAGCTGAGACATTAGGATTCTTAAAATTGTATGGAGTAACTCCTTCTGCAATTATATTTATGATTCTATTTGTGAAGTTAGCGAATATTTTTGACAGAGAAAAATTGTTTTACGTGATTGTGACATTTTTCTTAGCATTCTTTGTTACATTTGGATTCGTGTTATATCCTTTAAGAGATGTTTTGCATATGTCTGAAGAGACTATATTATCTCTTCAAGCTGCATATCCAACACTTCATTGGGTATTTCCTGTTATTGGTAACTGGAGTTTCTCTCTGTTCTATATCTTAGCGGAACTTTGGGGAAGTGTTGTTTTGTCAGCTCTTTTCTGGCAGTTTGCTAATGAAATAACAAAAGTTAAAGAATCAAAGAGATTCTATGCTTTATTTGGTATGATTGGAAACGTTGGACTTTTAGCCTCTGGATCTGTTATTATTTTTTGTGCCAATTTAGCAAAGAGTACAGCAACTCTTGATCCAACAAGCGATTCTTTTGGAACTAACCTTTTCTATCAAATGGCAGCCGTTTTAGCTTTTGGAACTCTTCTTCTCGGGATTTATAGATGGATGAATAAAAACGTTCTGACTGATCCAAAGCTATATACTCCAGGAGAAGGAACAAAAAAGAAAAGCAAACCTAAACTTGGATTTGCTGAAAGCTTTAAATGCATTGTAACATCTCCTTATTTGATCATGATTGCTGTCTTAGTTTTGGCTTATGGTGTTTCAATTAACTTAGTTGAAGCTGTTTGGAAAGGCCAATTGAAAGAACTTTGCCCAGACACAAACGATTATAATGCATGGATGGGACGTCTATCTTTGACGACTGGATGTGTCACGATTTTGTCAGCTATTGCAGCTCAAAACGTTTTCCGTAAATTTTCATGGAAAGTGGCTGCTATGATAACTCCTGTTATTTTGCTCATAACCAGCTCTTTATTTTATGGCTTTATAATGTATAAAAATAATGTTGGTTCAGATGCTCAATTTATGGGATTTTCTGTTCTCTTCTTAGCTGTCCTCATTGGATTTATACAAAATGCCTTGAGCAAAGGAACAAAATATACACTTTTTGATTCCACAAAGCAAATGGCATATATTCCATTAGATCCTGAATTAAAAGTAAAAGGACAAGCAGCGGTTGAAATCCTTGCTGGACGTGGGGGTAAATCAGGTGGAGCATTCATACAATCAACACTTCTTATGATCGTTGGTGGCGGTGTAAAACTTTCTAGTTTAGTTGATATCCTTGGAACAATCGTTATGGTTGTTGTTATTTTCTGGATTATTTCAGTCATAGGATTAAGCAAGAAATTTGAAGCTTTAACATCTGAAAAACCTTCTGAATCGAAGTAATTTTTATAATAAGTTCTTGAGTCTTGCACCAAAGCGAGACTCAAGTTAGGAAGTAGTTCTGATTACCCATTGAAACTATATCCTTCTCCATAATCAGCTAAAGTTTTCCATGGATTGATTTTAACTTTTTCAACAAATGCTTGTACCCAATCCCTATCTGCTTGAACTGCTGAACACTTCAGCCAAAGGCCATGTTCTTTATCTCCTTCAAAGCAGAATCCCCCATCTAATTGCCAATGAGTAGATTTATGATTGAAAACTTTATTGCTTTCATCTAGAGCATAAAAGCCAACGTTTTCTGGCATCAAAACCGCGTGAGTAACATTAGTAACATTATAAGAATCATAAGTTCCTTCCAAATCTAAAATACGCCAAGTTGACTGATCACTAGTGATCTCATCAACACTGAAAGCTCCTGGAGCTATAGTTTGATATTGAGCTCTTCTCACCCAACTATCGTTTTCAGCATCATAGGTATAGGAAAAGACATCGTCATGAGCATAGATAAGTTCTTTACTGGATGGAGAAGCGACATCCTCAGCACTGAGAGTCTTTAGGGTGATCTCTTCATTACTACTTACCATTATATTATCTCCATATACGTATACATCATATCCTTCAGTGTCTGTTTTATATCGCCCTATATTATCTGGATCTTCATATATCTCAACAGATATGTCATATTTCAAAGGAACTGTGTAGTATGTATTGTCACCTTCTGTCCTAGATGTAAGGGAAGATAATGAATCTTTAGTTATAGATTCAGAGATATAGGTCTTTATTTCCAATTCTCCATCTTCTGTTTCATTGAATTGGGCACGACTCTCATAACCATCATTGTTCCAGCTTTTAGAAGCCTCATCATAATAGAAACTTAATGAAGTACCATCATCGAAAGATATTGTGTAGTGGGTTTTATTTAGTTCCGTGAGTTCATTTGAGAAAGAACCCTTAGGCCAAGACATAACTTTCGGATATTCTGATGGATTCTCAGCTATTGGAGAATCATCGTATTCACTTCCTAATGTCAAAATACAACCTGATTTTAGAGTTAATTTCCCAGTAACGACCAAAGATCCACCTTCTGTATTACCTCGGATTATCTGGTCTTGCGTTTCATTTAAAATAAATTTACTTGATCCATTAATCGTTAAATTTTTAGATAAAGTTAAACCTTCTGTAGGAGAGATAGTGAGTTTTGAACCTTTCTCAACAGTTGTGTCAGTTTGGAAAGCAGAATCAACTGTTGCATATTCAACATCTGCAGGTGTATCAGTTGTTCCAATTGTCACTGTTCCTTCTTTGAATCCCGAGTTATCTCCTGTGAATTTCAGTTTGTTTTCCATAACAAGTGAACTTGGAATAAGGCCTTCGATTGAGGCATTTGCATTTCCTAAAGCTACAGGAACCTCAATGACTGAAGCTGTTCTTCCAATGCATTTCGTGACATCTCCGGAGCTATTCGCAACATAAACCAAATCCGTATCAGCATGCGAAGATGCATAAGTAGCAAGATCTGCGTTTGTCTTGTTCAAAGCTTCTGCTGGAACAACAGTTATTGTGTCATCAATAGAGCCTTTATTTGATTCATCAAGTGTGTGAACAGCAAATTCAGATAATCCAGTTGCGGATAGTATGGCATCTTTATTTTCGTCATCTTGTTTATAAGTGTTGCCATAAACGTTGACTTTTCCATCTCCAGAACATTTTATTGTGCCGGTTCCTGTTAAAGATCCATAAACATCGAGGGATTTTCCTTCGGATAGAGTGAGAGTTTGACCATGAAAATTGATAGAAGCGCCACTTTGAACTTCGCCACCATTTTGGAAATTTGCTATGTCTGTCGCAAAACCAGAAGTTGAAATAATAGCACTTGTTAATATTAATTTTGTAAATTTATTCATATTTACCTCCATAAAAAATTATATTTACGTTATAGGGAAGTGTTTTCAAAATTTTTCTTCCCTAAATTCAATTTTAAAAAAAAAAGGTAAATTTTCCGTTAACAATACTATTTTTTATTTTGGGGATACTGGAATAGATTCATAATGTCTTCCGAAAGCGCTATAGGTGCCCCTGCGGTGTCATCAACCGTTTGCCGGTGAGGCCTTCTTTCTAATTCACGCTTCGTGCAGTTACTCTTTTTATTTTAAAATCAACATTA
>CAUDEV010000014.1 GCA_958448685.1 uncultured Alphaproteobacteria bacterium
CCATAAAAGTTATATTTATGTTATAGGGAAGTGTTTTCACAACTTTTCTTCCCTAAATTCCATTTTAAAAAAAAAGGTAAATTTTCCGTTAACAATACTTAAAAATATTTAAGATATTCAAAACGAGATAAGGTTGTACAAAAACCTATTAAAATATGTTATAATAAATCTATTATGCCAAATACGATTTTACATAATATAGATGCAGAACAAGCACTTATTGGGGCTTTAATCCTTGATAATTCGGTTATTGATAATGTTCCGGATAATTTTTGTTCATACCATTTTTCGGCCGAAATACATTCCAAGATATTTGAGGCGATTTGCAGAATAAGAGACAATGGTTCTGTTGCTGATCCTATTACTATCACTGCTTATTTGAAATCAGATGACATATTTCAAAAAAGAGGAGGACAAAAATATCTATTAGACCTTGTTGAAGGAGTTATTAGCCTATCTAATGTAAGTGATTATGCAAATATAATTTATGACCTTTATTTGAGAAGACAGATTGTTGAAATTGCGGATAGAGGAATTAAGAAAACTCAATTGCTTGATTCCAAAGAAAAAGCGAATGACATAATAGAACTTGTTGAGAAAGATCTTTATGATCTTGTAACAGGGACTTCTGCTGTTGGTAGACTTGTTTCATTTAGTGATGCTCTTTCAGAATCTATAGAATCTGCAGCGGAAGCTTTTAAGCGAGACAGCAAAATAGTTGGAGTAACAACGGGTTTTAAATTAATGGATAAATCTTTAGGAGGATTACATAACTCTGATTTAATGGTAGTTGCAGGTCGTCCTTCTATGGGGAAAACTGCGTTTGCAACTAATATAGCATTTAATGCTGCAAAGGCAAAATTAAATGGGCAATCTGAAGGGACTGGTGTTGTTTTCTTTTCATTAGAAATGTCAGCAGAACAATTAGCTACGAGAATTTTAGCAAGTGAATCAGGAGTGTCTTCTGATGCAATACGTCGTGGTGAAATTCCTAAAGATTCTTTTGATAAATTTGTTAGTATCAGCCATGAATTAGAAAAACTGGATTTATTCATAGATGATACCCCTAATATAACACTCAATCAAATCAGAAACAGAGCTAGAAAACTGAAAAGGCAAAAAGATATTGGATTGATAGTTATAGATTATCTTCAGTTAATTGAAACTTCTGGATCAAAAAGGGGATCTGAAAACAGAGTTCAAGAAATTTCTGAAATAACAAGAACATTAAAAGGCATTGCAAAAGAGTTAAATGTTCCTGTTTTGGCACTTTCTCAACTTTCACGTGCTGTTGAACAGCGAGATGACAAACGCCCTCAGCTATCCGACTTGAGAGAATCAGGATCTATTGAACAAGATGCGGATGTTGTTATGTTCGTTTTCAGAGAAGAATACTATAAATCAAGAAAAGAACCCGCAGAAGGAACAATAGAACACAGCAAGTGGGAATCTGAAATGGAAAAGATTTATAATAGAGCGGAAATAATTGTCGCGAAACAACGACATGGTCCAATTGGCACTATAAAGCTTTTCTTTGACGGCAGGTTAACAAAATTTGGAAATTTATTAGATAATTAATTGACCAGAATTATTGAATATGTAAGTCAATTTGTAGATATAATGTAAAAAGACAAAAAATAAACATTATTTGAATTTAAAATATTTCTGCAATACTAAAAATGTTTCACGTACACTCGAAGAGAGATAAAATGTTTCACGTGAAACATAGTCACAAAAAGCTTTAATTAAATTTTAGAAATTTTTCTTGGGGTATTTGATAGAATGGTTATATATAAAACTCTTTATAGAAAGTTAACTATTTTTGTGATACAATTATATAAGGGATAATGATTTAGATATTAATTTTTAGTGGACATAAATAGTTTAAATGTTTTGTTTACTTCTTTGCCAGGGAGATATGCGAAAGCTTTATTTGTCGTGGGGAAAAAGGAATCTTGTTTAGATGCCATAATTGATAATTTTTCAAAATTAGAGATTTTTTTTAAAAATCATCCTTCAGTAAAAAAGTTATTAACAAGTTATTGCATGAATAAAAAAGATCTTGATGCAGGATGGATTGCTGTTGGAAATTATCTTTCATTTTGTCCAGTTTTTTTGAATTTTATGAGGCAAGTTGTTGAAAATAGACGTTTTGATATAATAAAAAGAATAAGACATATTTTCAATGTTGCGTTTGCAAAATACAAAAATCGCCGGAATCTCACAATTTCATCTGTTGTTGAATTATTGCCAGAACAAAAGAAAAAATTAGAAGATTTATTTACTCGGGTTTTTAAAGAAAAGACAATTATAAAATACAAAATTAATGAGAAAATCCTAGGAGGTATTAAAATTTCCTCTGAGGAATTAATTGTTGATGCATCGGTACGTTCGCAAATGAAGCAATTAGCAGATTTTTATAAAAACTTAAAATTAGGAAATATTAGTTATGAAGATTAAAGCAGTTGAGATAACAAATATACTTCAAGAGAAAATTTCTGAATTCTCTTCTCATGTTGATGTTTCGGAAACGGGATATATCCTATCCGTAGGAGATGGAATAGCACGTATATTCGGTTTGGAAAACGTGAAATCAGGAGAATGGGTTGATATCATTTCTTCTGAAACAGGGGAGGTTATAAAAGCTATCGCTACTAATTTGGAATCCGATAATGTTGGGGTAATAATCGTTGGTGATGATTCAAAAGTCAAAGAAAAAGATTTAGTTAAAAGAACATATCATATAGTGGATGTTAATGTTGGAACAGGGATATTAGGACGAGTCGTTGATGCTCTTGGAAATCCGATAGATTCAGATGAGCCTATTAATAATGTTGAAAAATATAATATGGAAAATCCTGCTCCAGGAATTATTGAACGACAAAGTATTAATGAACCGCTTTTGACAGGAATCAGGATTGTTGATGCTTTGTTTCCAATAGGAAGAGGACAACGAGAACTTATTATAGGTGACAGGCAAACAGGAAAAACAGCAATAGCTCTTGATGCGATTATTAATCAAAAACAATATAATGATAAAGTTTCAGAGAAAGAAAAAGTCTATTGTATTTATGTTGCAATAGGACAAAAAAGATCTTCAGTTGCTAGAATTGTGAAAGCATTGCAAGATCATGGGGCTATGGATTATTCAATAGTCGTTGCCGCAACTGCTTCTGATC
The DNA here is from genome assembly GCA_958448685.1 of uncultured Alphaproteobacteria bacterium. Lineage (GTDB taxonomy): Bacteria > Pseudomonadota > Alphaproteobacteria > RUG11792 > RUG11792 > MGBC162888. Next base: position 3,180 of record CAUDEV010000014.1, read on the forward strand.
CTGCGTCTATGCAATATTTGGCTCCATATACAGCTTGTGCTATGGGAGAATATTTCAGAGATCATGGAATGCATGCACTTATTGTTTATGACGACTTATCAAAACATGCAGTTGCTTATCGGCAAATTTCTTTACTTTTGAGAAGGCCTCCTGGACGTGAAGCTTTTCCTGGGGATATATTTTATTTGCACTCAAGATTGCTTGAACGTGCCGCTAAGTTATCGAAAGAGAGGGGTGGTGGTTCATTGACCGCACTTCCGATTGTTGAGACACAAGCTGGAGATGTTGCAGCATATATTCCAACTAATATTATTTCAATTACTGATGGACAACTTTTCTTGGAATCTGATTTGTTTTATAAGAGTATTCGTCCTGCGATAAATATTGGTGTTTCTGTTAGCAGGGTTGGATCTGCGGCACAAACAAAAGCGATGAAATCAGTTTCTGGAAATATCAAGATTGAAATGGCTCAATATAATGAATTATCCGCGTTTGCTCAATTTAGTAGTGATTTAGATAGTTCAACAAAAGCTATGTTGGATAATGGGGAAAAAATCATGGAGATTCTGAAGCAACCACAATACTGTAATTTAAAAAATTCGGAACATGTGGTTGTGTTATATGCCATTATGAATTCGTATTTAAAGGATATTGATTTAAAATCAGTTAAAAAATTTGAAAGTGATTTGCTAAAATCTATAAATATCGAAGGCAAGATTTTGAAAAATATTGATGAAACCAATATTTTATCAGATGAAGCAAAGAAGGATTTGGATGCTTTTTTGACTAAATTTAAAAACGAATGGAAGGCTTTAAATAGGAATTCTGATTGATGGAAAATTTGAAAGCTATAAAAGACAGAATACGAACAGTTAACAGCATTATAAAAGCTACTAGTGCCATGAAGATGGTATCTACAGTCAAATTGACCAAGATAAATAATGCTAATAAATATGCGAAAAAATGTTCTGATATTTTGTTTGATATGTTTTCAAGAGCCGTTCAAGAGGTTGTGTTTAAACAAGAGTTTGTCGAAGATTCTTGGTTTTATAGAAAAAATGGAGAAACTCTGATTATTGTTCTTTCTATGGATCAAGGTTTTTGTGGATCATTTAGTCAAGGAATTATTGATAAGGCAGAGGAAGTCATAAAATCTAATCCTGGGGCTTATATTGAAGTTTTTGGAAAAAAGGCGAATAATATAACATCTAAAACGCTAGATTTAGGGCTATCCCGAGATTTAACTTCAAGATATGATATTGATGATTTTTCATCTTTATTGGCGAAATTAACGTTTAAATATATTCACGATCATAATATAAATGAAGTTTATGTTATTAGTGGGGAATTTAAAAATGTTTTAATTCAAAAAGCTCGAAGTTCGAAAATATTTCCTGTAAATATGGATAAAGATATCACGAAAGAGCAATATACATCTGTTGAAGGTTCTCGTTTAGATTTTATTGATGCCGTTTTCCGAATGTATTTGACAAAACTTTTCAAGGGAATAGTCACTGAACATTTGATATCTGAATTATCTGCGAGAGTTATGGCTATGGATAATTCTGTTCGAAATGCCAATGATATGTTTGAAAAACTTAATGTTTTGTATAATAGAGTTCGACAAGCTCGTATTACTCAGGAATTAACAGAGATAGTCTCGAGTATAGAATGTGTACAGTAAAGTAATGAGGTAAAAATGCGTAAAGTTATTAGTGCGAAAGATCAAATTAAGAAAGCAAAAAAAGAAACATCAAAATCGAATATTGGAATCGTTACACAAGTCATAGGAGCTGTTGTCGATGTTCATTTTGAAGATGAATTGCCTGCTATTTCTCATGCTTTGAAATTAAAAATATTTGAAAACAAAATAGAAACACCTCATTTGGAAAATATAGAAGTTCATGAGGAAAATGTTTCTTTTAAGGAAATAACTTTGGAAGTTATGCAACATATTGGAGAACATAGTGTTAGATGTATTGCTATGTCTTCAACAGATGGTATAGCTCGAGGTATGGAGGTTATTAATACTGGAGCTCCAATTACGGTTCCCGTTGGAAGAGCGACATTAGGCCGTGTTTTAAATATAACAGGAGATCCAATTGATCATGGAGGTCCAATTAATACAGACACTTATTTGCCTATTCATAGGGATTCTCCTGAATTTTCAGAACAATCTACCAACACTGAAATATTAATTACAGGTATAAAAGTTATTGATCTTTTAACTCCATATATCAAAGGAGGGAAAATAGGTTTGTTTGGAGGTGCTGGTGTTGGAAAAACCGTTTTGATTATGGAATTGATTAATAACATAGCCAAAAAGCACGGTGGTTTTTCAGTTTTTGCTGGCGTTGGAGAAAGAACAAGAGAAGGAACGGATCTTTTTGAAGAAATGATAGCTTCAGGTGTAAACAAACGTCCTGGTGAGGAAGGATCAAAAGCCGCTTTGGTTTATGGACAAATGAATGAATCTCCAGGTGCAAGAGCTAGAATAGCTTTGACAGGACTCACAATGGCGGAGTATTTTAGAGATACCGAAGGAAAAGATGTTTTATTTTTTGTTGATAATATATTCAGATTTACACAGGCTGGTTCAGAAATTTCAACTTTGCTTGGAAGAATTCCTTCCGCGGTTGGTTATCAACCTACTTTGGCAACAGAAATGGGATCATTGCAAGAAAGAATAACTTCAACAGTAAATGGCTCAATAACTAGTATACAAGCTATTTATGTTCCGGCAGATGATTTGACTGACCCTTCAGCTGTAACTTCTTTTATTCATCTTGATGCAACAACTGTTTTGAGTCGCCAAATTTCGTCTTTTGGTATTTTTCCAGCTGTCGATCCTTTGGAATCTACTTCTCGAATGCTTGATCCTGCAATTATTGGTGAAGAACATTATAAAGTCGCAAGAGATGTTCAATATGTGTTGCAAACCTTCAAATCTCTTCAGGATATAATTGCCATTATTGGTATGGATGAATTATCTGAAGATGACAAATTGATCGTAAGCAGAGCTAGGAAAATAAGACAGTTTTTATCACAGCCATTCCAATCTGCTGAAAACTTCACGGGAAGGAAAGGGTTATTCGTTGAATTGTCGGATACAATCGAAGGATTCAAAGCAATTGTCAATGGTGATGTTGATCATATTCCTGAAATTATGTTTTCATTTAAAGGAAAAATCGATGACGTTTTGGAAACATATGAAAAGTCTAAAGAAAATTAAAGGTTTATAACTATTTTAATAAATTGATTTTTGGTAAGTTTTACAGAAGTTTTTTGCTTTCTTTTTAATTGATTTTTAATGTTTATTTGTTATAATAAGTACAGATAGTGTTTTTTAGAGGTTAGTTCTTATGTTAAAGAAAATTTTAGCTTTGGGGATGATGGTTAGTATGGTAAGTGCTGGTAATACAGTTACTTATCAAGAATTTATAATAGGTGAAGGTGGAAGAATTTTGAATGATATCGTTGAGAATGCTACCATGCCTTCGGATGAAGTTATGCAACATCTGTATGATTTATCAAAAAATATTGATGAAGGAAGCTACGATGTTGTTCGACAGATTCTGACTGACCGGTGGACAGAAATTGATGGAAGCATTTCGGAGGAAAAAGCAGACTTAATCGATGACATAAGAGGTAGTTTATGGTCCAAATTTAATGCGGAATACGGTTATTTAACTGAATAAATTTTATGGGGAGGATTTCAAAATGAAACAATTAAGAAAGTTATTAAAGTTTATATCTTTTGTTATATTTTGTCTTATAACAGATATTAATTCTGCACAAGTAAATATTGCTGGTATTAACTATACATTTGGGCCAGTGGGCGGAAATAATGTGTGGCATAACGTCGGAGGAATCAATGAATTAACCTCTCAAATGCTCCGGGATCATTTAAATGGCATGCCTGTTGCAAATACATTGAGAGAGTTAGCCAGAATGCTGTTAGCTCAAATACCTATTATTCCAGGAGGCGTGAATCATAATATTCTAGCAAATAATAATGCCGCTTATATATCTCCTGCCAATATAAATGATGTATACAAATCATGTAGAGAATTAAAAACTCATCTTTTGGCACATGGTCATTTGGGATATTTCCCTATTTTTTCTGTAATAAATGAAAATCCTCTGGTAAAGGTTAATAAACTTGTTCCTAGGGGGATATTTCGTGTACGCCCAAATATAATACAAAGAGTTATGAATGCACAACAGAATGCTTTGCATTGGGTTACTCATGGAGGAAATAATTTGGAAATTTTAAATCGCCTTCCTAATTATTTGAGTAATTTAGGGTTTTGTGTAGATCCAGTAATCCTTTTCCCAGGAGGATTGGCGCCGAACATAATTAATGCTTTAAATGTTATTATCCCAAGACAACCTATTCCTCATATTGGTTTAAATTTAGAAAATTTCACTAATAGAATGATAAATGGTTTATTGACAGATAATACTATTCTTCCAGGCAATTTGATCGTGAATCCTGTTCAAGCGAATAATAACTTCACAATTGATGTTACCTATAATAATTTCGGAGGAAATGGTATTGGAATTGATCAAAATGGGGCTCTAACTAACAGAGTGAGGATTGTCATAAAAGTCTTACACGGAGTTATCAGCATCGTTACCATGTATCCAATCTAAAACAAGGAGGCATAGAGCCTCCTTTTTATTATTCTTCGTTTTTCAAAACTAAAGCTTTGATAGCGTCGAAATTGACAACATCTCCACCGATTCTTTTTGTTGCATAAAACTCAACAAATGGTTTTGCGTTGTATGGATCTTTCAAGATATTCATAGTTGGTTTTTCAGCAATTTGATACCCTTCATACAAGTTTGCAAATAAAACAGGCACGCAATTCTCGGTTTCAGACAGTTTCGGCATATCATCACATATAACAACAGGATAGCCAAGAAGTGTATCAGGGATACCATGAGCTATCGAATTTTGCCAAAGGAATTTCCCATTTGTCTCATCGCGAAGCGTTCTGATATGAGAAGCCGCATTTCTTGACATAATCCATGTTGCTCCCAAAAGATATTTTGAAGGAAGTTTTTCCATAACTTCAACAATCTTGGTGTAATCGGTTATTTTCCCATTTTCACCACCAATAACAGCTTCAATTTGGCGTTCTTTTGGACCCTCTGTCGAAATTTCATATCTTAAAATTCCTTTAGGTTGAGAAATTCCATCTCCAAACAAAAAAGCTTTATTTTCAGATGCAGCCATTTGAGTTGTTATTTTATCGTGAATAAATTCTTCCACATTTGTCGTTTGATCTTCCAAAAGGCTATGAGCAACTCTTGGTTTGGAAAATAATAGGTGTAGATAAATCGATATTTTTGAAACTGTATTGTTCTCATTGTTTTTTATCAGCTCGTCAGTTACCCATCCTGATTCATCAGATTTCTCGGAATCAATGACGATATCTAATCTGTCTCCAGAAGTATAGGTTACTTTTGCAAGCGATTTTATAGGGCTCAGAGCTTGTATTTTGCTGCTGATGGAATCTGTTATACACGCTGGCAAAACAATAGATTCATGAGTATCTTGATTTCCTTTCAAAAAATTTATAAACTTTTTTGAGTCAGCGATATTTACATCGTTTAAATTTTGTTCTGGTATATTCATAATTTTTTTCTCCTTAAAATAAAATTGTTTAATTTAATATGTTTTTTTGATAAGATCAAATATGATATATATTTATGAATAGGTCGCATAGCTCAGTTGGTAGAGCACTGCGTTCACATCGCAGTTGTCACAGGTTCGAGTCCTGTTGCGACCACCAATTTATCTGATCTATATTCAGGTTAAAATATTTTTTAGCAATTTGTCAAAAAATAAAAAGTCCCATAAAATTTTAGATATTTTTCTTGACATAATTTAAACAAAAGACTTTATAACAAAAGTGAAGTTATAAAGTCTCTAGGATATTACTTATATAAGAAGCGAAGCTGTAGAATTTAAAAAGGAATCCATCCATATCTTTTCTGGATTGATATTAAGTTTTGTTACAAACATTTCCCTATCCCCTTCTGTATAATCCGATATTAGCGATGTTGCAATTAAGTATTGTAATTTAGTAGTATACTCATAAGTCGCAAGATTTTCGTCACTTGAAAGTTTTTCTTTAAATTCGTTAACTAAATTTTTCTGGCTAATAATTTCAGATTCAGGTATAGAAATATATTTCTTGAATCTATTAATAAAATTGCACCATATAAACATATGTTGGTCAATACCTTCTTCTGTTGTTATGTGATTCTCCTTTATAAATGATTTAAATGCTTTCGGAAAAAGGTTATCGAGAATACATTCTTTGATTGCGGGTTTATAGATCTCCTTATCAAATCGATCAAAAGTGGCTGCTATAATATCTAACAATGGTTTATATAGTGTTAAAGATTCATCATAAAAACCACTATATAATACTCGATCCAAAATTTCGTCAAATATTATTCCCAGAAAAAAATTTACATCATTGCAGGCTACAGGGAAGTCAGGTCCTAATTCTTGACGTCTATTAAAACGTTCCCAATCAATAATGCTAATTTGACCACTTTGATCAGTAAATATGTTATCGGCATGCAGATCACCATGAACACAATTATTTTGATTCATGAATGTTAAATATTCTAGAAAATTATTAAAAGCTTTCTCAAGAAGAATCATTTTAGAATCATAAGATTTACTATCAAAAACGTATTTAGATAATGGTTCTCCCGGGGCTTTTTTCATTAATTGCAAAGTTGGAATTCCATTTGGGATTTGATGACGATTTTTTGAAATTGAGAAAGTATCTGTTATTGAAAAATTATCACCTAAAATAGCAAATTGAAATGGAATGAAAAATGCAAAATTGCCAAAATTCATTACACCCGATTCCCAATTTCCTGGAAATCTATTATAAACTTTTTGCGCAGCGTTAAACTCAGCTCCAGAACGTGCAGTTACGTATTTAGCTATAAATTTCCCATTTGTAGTCGTTTTAATTTTAAATATAATTGGATCTTGACTATCGCCTAGATTTGTTACATCTATTTTTCTAACGGACAAAAATCTATTAGCAAATTCCCGTACTGCATTTTGTAGCTGAATATTTGTAAGGGACGACGAATCGTGATCGTCTGAATCATATACACTTGAAGTATCTGATAGATTACAACCTGTTGATATCGCCTCAAATATTGTTGCTTGCTCAATATCTTCAGTTGGAGAATTAAGTATGCTTGAGTATACTTGATGAATACAAGCGACATACACTAATGGTAAACTTTTAAAAATTTTCATAATTGATATGTAGAAAAATAAAATCGTGGTTACAGTATAATACTATTTAATTGATATTGCAATATTTTTATATTGGAAATAAGTATTTCATAAAATTTTAAATATTTTTCTTGAACTATTTGTTATTTAATATTTCGCAAACTGCTATTATAGCAGTTTGTTTGTCCGGATAAGTTGATTCAGTTAAGTTATAAAATTCTTGTAAGGACAATAATTTTTGAGCGTATTCGAAATCTCCAAAAGATGCTTTGAACGAGCAAAAAACTAAAGCTGTTTTTAAAAATTCAATAAAGTTCGCAGAGTTTTCTTTAGCAAATGTTATATGATTAACACATCCCGAATTTATAAATTTGTCAAATTTTTCAATTAATTCAACGTCAATATTCTTCAGCTTATCTTTTGTAAACTCTAAAGAACTTGAGTAATTTATTGTACTTGAAGATTTTTCTGATTTTACTCTGAATTTAACACATCTGGATCTAATAGTAGGCAAAATAGAAAACAATCGTGTTGTGGTTAAGATTATTATAGAATCTAATGGAGGTTCTTCAAGGATCTTTAAAATGGAATTTGCTACATTGCGAGACATATCTTCAAAATTCTCAATCAATACGGCTCTGTTTCCACCTAAACTTGGTTTTTGAGATAGAAAGTTGATTATTTCTCTAGATTTTTCTACGGAAATTTCATTTTCATCAGGTTCTTTTTTCAAATGGAAAAAATTCGGATAAGTGTTTGAAAAAATATATTTAAAAATTATATCTTTATTTGTATTTTCATTGCTGAGATAGTCTAAAGCCATATCAAACGCTGCTTTCAGCACAATATCTTCATTCGTTCCATAGTATATTATTCCTTGATTTTTCAAATACTTACTCCCTTTCTTCGATTGCCCAATTGCATTCTATTTCATTTTTTCCATCTGAAATAGCTGATATTTCTATCGTTGGAAATTTCAATTTTCTGATTTTGAGTGATAATTTATCATTTAAAATATATTTGAAATCATATGCGGTTTGCGAAAAAGTTGCGAGTACGCTTCTCTCATCAATCTGATACAATTCTGTTTTTTCATTAAAGGCAAAACGAATAAAAAATTCCGTATTAAGCTTTGATAAAAATATAAGTTCTCTTCCTTCTAATTTCGAAGAGTTTGAAAAACATTTTAATTCTCTTTTGAATGCGAATTTGAAGAAATTATTAAAAAATTGAGACTCTCCTTCAAACGATAATATATTGTTTTTTATCTCATTTTTTGAAAAATTTTGAGAATTTTTTCCTAATTTTATCCTATGATTATTATATAAAACTGATATATCAGAGCGGTGGAGTAACTTATTCATACCAAAAGAGGCTTCAAAATCAAATATATTTATTCCTGGTTCTTTTGATGGATTAAATATTGATTTCATATTATATGTTTTTGTATTGATTATTAAGGTTGATTTTTTTGTTGCCAATCTTTCGAATCCTAAGTTTAAAGAAGCATTATCTTTTATGTTTACTATGGAAAGAGCAGTATCAATTATTCTTGATGATGGAAAAAACAACATATTTTCATTACTGTTTCTCGGATGCATAGAAAGTTCTCCATTGCCCAGTCTAAGAGTTCTGATATTTGCAGCCATCTTAGACAATGTTGTCAAGAATAAATCGGGTAAATTAATATTATTGATCTTTACAATAAATCGAATTTCTAAAAGACTTCTGAAAATATGAAAATAATCTTTCGGCGACATTTTCAGAAAAGAATCATTAGCACTATGAATAAGTTCACACACTTCATTGATTAATAAAGGTATCTTTTTCTTATGACTGAGCTTCATAACGCAATAACAAAATATAATACCTTTCAAAGCCATTAGTTTTGAATAAGGATTAAATTCTGCTTTATAACATTTTAATAGATGAGAAAATTGTTCATCTATTGATGAAAGTAGTGTTTTTTGAAAGTTATCACTACTCCCTGAAGCAAGAAAAGTATAAGATAGAATCCAGTTTACAATACGTTCCCCAAGAGTGGCGCAATTCCATATTTCATCATATTTCCAAAATTTCCGAGTCTTTTTATAACCTGAAATAAATGCCGAAATCAGATTTTGAGCATATTTTCTTCCATTATTTCCACCTATGGCTTGTATATCTCTCAGCCAAAAAAAATCTGAAATAAATTTAGATTCTTTCCATTTTTTTTGTGAAAATGTGTTTAATATATCTATGGGATGATTTAATAATAAACTGTAAAATTCACCATTTAAAACATTTTTTCCTGAATCTGGATTTCCTTCCCACGGATCAGGAATAAACTTTGAAGTATTGAAAATATCAGGACGTCTATTTAAAGATAATCTATAAAAAAAACTGTTTTTTATAAATTCCGCTTTATAAAAATATAACAAATCTTTAAATCGTTCTATTCCTCTTGACATAAAATTTTTATTTTCTCTTTCATACTTTCGAGTTTGTTTTCTTTTTCGCTATCGAACAAATAACTTCCAACAATAAGTATATCAGGTTTTTCTTTGTTTACAAGAGAAATAGTCTTGTCATTTATTCCACCATCTATTCCGACAATAATATCATGTTTAATGCTTTTTATTTGTTGTATTTTCTTCAAAGTTGATGAAATGAGAGTTTGTCCTCCAAATCCCGGATGTACTCCCATAACTAATGCTAAATCACATTTTTCTAGATATCTTCGAACGGAATTAACTTGCGTTTGTGGATTTATAGCTATCCCGCAGCCAATGTCTTTGTTTTTTATACGATTCATAAGATCATCTACATTCCTTGAATTTTCTGTATGAATGATCAAATAATCCACATTATAATATGATATAACATCTATGAATTGCTCAGGATTATCTATCATGAGATGTACAGAGATAGGTAAGTCAGAAACTTTTGCAATCTGCTTTATTATATCTATTCCAAAAGCAATATTCGGAACAAAATGACCATCCATAATATCTATGTGAATAGCTGATATTCCAGCTTTTTTCAAAAGTTTAATTTCTGACTCAATATTTAATAAATCACAAGATAAAAGAGATGCTGCGATATGCATATCTAACTCAAAAACTTATCCTTCTTATTTTATGTTAAAATAATTTTATCTGTTTTTTAAAGTAAAAATTGATTCCGGAACTTTTTTTTCATCATTTACTGATAAATTTTCAGGATCGAAACTAAATAATGTTTCATTTTTTCCATCGTTAATAATCCAAGCTTCTAAATTTTTTATATTTCCATTTTGGTATTTTGAGAAAATAAGCATAATACTTATTCCTCCAAATGAGGATGATTTTTCTATTGATAACCGTAGAATCTTGTCATTGTTTTCTATAACTTTATATTTTTCTTTTGATAAATTTAATCTTCCCGTTAAAACAGAGTATATTGGAGTTTGTGAAATTAAATTTGTATATTTTTTGTTTGTCTTTTTATCTATAATAATTATATATGCATCATTAATGAATATATCCTGATTTAAACCTTTGGTGTATTCAATTTTTGCTTTTGTCTTTCCTCTTTTTGCTAACCAAAAGTGTCCTTCATAAATTTTTCCTGTATTTAATATTTGTTCAAAATCTGCAGAAATAAAATTTATGCCTTTTAAATAATTTTCAATTTGAGTTGAAAAATCTTTTGCAGAAATAGAAAAAAACAAAGCCGGTATTAAAAAATACCGACTTAAGGAAGAAGTTAAAGAAGAAAAACTAAATAACATTATTAATGTTATCTGGAATAAAACTCGACTACGAGATTTGGTTCCATAGACACAGGATAAGGGACATCAGCCAATTTTGGGGCTCTTATAAATTTCCCTTTTAATGCTTTGGCATCAACATCACAATAATCCGGTGTATCTCTCTCTGAGGTATTAATTGCTGCTTGGGTATTTTCATTGTCTTTCATTTTCCCAATTATGGAAACCTCATCACCATCTTTTAATCTATAAGATGGGATATCGACTTTTTTACCATTTACAGCTATATGACCATGATTAATCAATTGTCTTGCTGCAAAAACCGTTATTGCAAATTTCATACGATAAACAACAGCGTCAAGTCTTCTTTCGAGTAACTCAATCAGATTCTCGGAGGTATCTCCACGTCTTCTGACAGCCTCTTGATAAATCTTTCTAAACTGTTTTTCGCCTATATTACCATAATAACCTTTTAACTTTTGTTTTGCATGCAATTGAATACAATAATCAGAAGGTTTAGATTTATTTTTTCCATGCTCTCCTGGCGCATAATTTCTTATGTTAAATGGACTTTTTGCACGTCCCCACAGATTCACACCAAGTCTTCTGTCTATTTTGTATTTTGCATTGACTCTTTTTGCCATATTTAGGAAATAACCTCTATAAAATTTTACTAACTTTCATTATAAACATATTAATTAAAACATAAATCATGCATCTTGTCAATGAGATATGTGAAATACGTCATAATTCTCAAAACTAACCTTTGATATTATATCTCTTATTAAATTTGCTTATTTGTCCAGCTGTATCAACAAGTTTTTGTCCAGAACCAGTCCAAGCTGGATGTGAAAAAGGATCAATATCTAAATTAATCGTATCTCCTTCTTTTCCAAATGTAGATCTCGTTTCAAATTTTTCTCCGTTTGTCATAACAACTGAGATAGTGTGATATTCAGGATGAATATTTTTTTTCATAAAATCACCAAAAAAATGTTTTCTTATTTTTAAAACCATGTTACATTATATATGTACCGCATTTTGCGATAGTTATCAACAATTTTCTTTTCATCAAAACAAAATCATAGATGATAAAGTATCATATTTAAAGAAAGAAGGAAGAATGAATCTTCAAGAATTAAAATCAAAATCATTATCAAGTTTATTGGAATGTGCAATTGAGCACAATGTCGAAAATCCACATTTAATGAGAAAACAAGATCTTGTTTTCTCTATACTAAAAAAAGTTTCAGAAGCAGATATTCCAATTTTTAGTACAGGTGTTTTAGAAGTTCTTCAGGATGGATTTGGATTTTTGAGATCTCCTGAATCGAATTATCTTCCAGGTCCGGATGATGTCTATGTGGCTCCATCTTTCATAAAGAAGCTTGGATTAAAAACAGGAGATACAATCGAATGTCAAATAAAAGCTCCAAAAGAAACAGAAAGATATTCTTCAGTTCTAAAAATACAAAAAGTTAATTTTGAGGATCTTGAAAATATAAAAAGAAGGACTAACTTTGATAACTTAACGCCACTTTATCCTGAAGAAATGCTGAGTCTGGAACTCGATCATCCAGGAAAAGACAATGGTTTTACTCAAAGAGTTATAGATTTAGTTGCACCAATAGGAAAAGGGCAAAGAGCATTAATTGTTGCTCCTCCAAGAACAGGAAAAACAGTTATGCTTCAAACCATAGCTCAATCTATTACGGAAAAATTCAAGGATGTTTATTTAATAGTTTTGTTGATAGATGAGCGTCCTGAAGAAGTCACAGATATGCAACGTTCTGTGAATGGAGAAGTTGTGAGTTCAACTTTTGATGAACCAGCGTCAAGACATGTTCAAGTGACGGAAATGGTTATTGAAAAAGCAAAACGACTTGTCGAACACAAGAAAGACGTTGTAATATTGTTAGATTCCATAACTCGTTTAGCTCGCGCTTATAACACAGTTGTCCCATCTTCTGGAAAAGTGCTCACTGGTGGAGTTGATTCAAATGCCCTTCAAAGACCAAAAAGATTCTTTGGAGCAGCGAGAAATATTGAAGAAGGAGGATCTTTGACAATTATTGCAACGGCACTTGTTGAAACAGGATCTAGAATGGATGATGTTATTTTTGAAGAGTTCAAAGGAACAGGAAACTCAGAAATAGTTTTGGATAGAAAACTTTCTGATAAACGTGTTTTCCCTGCTATTGATATCAATAGATCTGGAACAAGAAAAGAAGAATTGCTAGTTAAAGATAAGAATAAAATGTCAAAAATGTGGATTTTGCGTAGAATATTAAATCCAATGGGCACAATTGAAGCTATGGAATTCTTAACAGAAAAACTAAAATATTCGAAAACTAACGAAGATTTTTTCAGTTCTATGAATTCATGAAAATGGGAGGCCTTAAAGGCCTCCCATTTTCTGCTATTTTCGTCCAAATATAGCTGTTGCTATTCGATTTGCTGGACAAACCCATTGATCATGATAAATCGAATAAAGTCCTGTTTTTTTAAAAATACCTTCGTATCCTAAATCAAGTAACGTGGCTGTTTCAGCAGTATAATGACCAGCACCATCGCCATATTGATAAGTTCCCGTGAATAGATATTGGCCATGTTGATACGAAACCGTTCCATTTATTTCTTTTACTATATCGAACTCTAAATCTGAAACTGTCATTGGGAATGTAAAAGATGTTGTATCTGTACTGATTTTATATTGAGCAGATCTCCTATACGTACTATCATCGTAATTCTGATAGTGAAAAATCCCATCAGAGAAAGTGCGATACGTTGCTTTTGACATATCGAAAGCATCAGGATCGTCAGAATATTTTACAGTAACGTCTGCTTCAGAATCATAATATGTTGCCTCTATTAATTTCATCATAGAAATAATATCATCATGATTCACACTATCTTCAGTTCCTGCAATTCCTGTAATATTTGAAGTTGTTCCTTTTGTCCATGTCACGTTATCGGGATAATCATAACCACATTTTACTATTTTTACTTCTCCTTCAGAAGATCCGCTTTCTAAAGTTGTTCCTCCAATTTTGAATGTTTTTCCTGCGCCAATTGTGACAGTTTTCCCCGCTGGGATTACAATAGAGCCATAAGATTCCATGCTATTATCAAAAACATAATTTGTATCCTCTTTAGTAAATTGCCCAGTTTTTTTCCCGTTAAGTTCAATCTTTTTCCCGACAGTCACATTTTGTGCTTGTGAATCAGCACCAAATGTTGCCTCTCCAACAATAATCATAGTATCCGGCATATTTTCAGTTGTTATATCAACTTTTCCATCAATTAAAACTTGAGCATTTTCCATTCTGCTCATATCATTTGATATTGTGCCATCTCCGCTTATTAATAACCCATAAGCATGTTCCCCATCTTCTGATTTGTTTCCAAATGTAGCTTTCAATTCGGAATCAGCCAATGATCCAAGATTAATATTTTCGACTTGATGGTTTTTAGAATCAATCTTAACAGTAGTCCCATTACTATCTACAGTTGAAACAAAATGAACAAAATTTGAAGGATCATTGATTGTGGATAATTTTGATTCTAAACTAATAAAACTTTGTTCTCCTGTAAAACTGCTCATATCCACAGTTGGAGCTATATATGATTGATTAGAGTCAGTCATTCCAATAACTGTTGTGAAATCTTCAATTCCTTCATAATTAGGCAATTCATCACCAGTCAAAGTTTTGTATAATTCGCCATCATTTATTTTCCCATTTCCTGTGATCTTTCCGCTTCCTGTTACATTTCCCGTCAGATTTAAAGTTCCATTATCTTCAATTTCTCCTTCCAAATTCAATGTATCCGTGTTATTAAACTTACCTGTAGATGAAATTATAACCTTTCCATTTGACTCTATTGAACCTCCTGGAGTAGTAAATTCTCCATCAATTGTTTGAGTTACTATCGCACTTGCAAAACCAGAAGTTGAAATAATAGCACTTGTTAAGATTAATTTTATAAATTTATACATATTTTCCTCCATAAAAAGTTATATTTATGTTATAGAGAAGCGTTTTCAAAACTTTTCTTCCCTAAATTCAATTCTAAAAAAAAAGGTTAATTTTCCGTTAACTATACTTAAAAATATTCAAGGGATATTTCGAGTATTATGCAAAAGCCTCACAAAATTCCCTAGAATTTTATGGGACTTTTTAGAATTTAACATGGAGGAATTATGTTGTGTATCCTGAAATTTCCAAGAATACTAAGGAATAATCTCTATAGTGATTCAATAATTGCAAATCCAATTGAATAATTTTTTTCATCGCTTGTAGAAATCTGGATATTAAAATTCGCTGCTTTCTTTTTTAAATTTCTCAAAGCATTTCCTGACAGGCTCATTATTGGCTTCCCATCTTTATTATGGGAAATTTCCATATTATGCCAAGATAGATCTTCAGCATCCGAAATAGCTTTTATCGTAGCTTCTTTTATAGAAAACATTTTAGAAAAATAATTTGAAGGATCTTGTTTTGATAAACAATACTTTGCTTCGTTTTGAGTAAAAATTTTTTTTATAAAATGATCTTGAAATTTTTGGAGTAAATGATCGATTCTTCGTATGTCAACTATATCTACACCTACTCCGATAATCATTTACTTTTCGACAAAAGGAAGAAGTGCTAAAATTCTTGCTCTTTTTATTGCTTTCGCAATTTCACGTTGTCTTTTTATCGGTTGTGAATTTATTCTGCTTGGAATAATCTTTCCACGTTCGGAAATAAATTTTGAAAGAAATCGAACATCTTTATAATCAATAACTTCGATTTTTTGTTCTTTTTGATCGGTATTTTCAATTGCCATAATTAGATCTCCTTAATCCTGTTCTTGAGTTGTCATATCTTTAAAATTTCTTTTCATCAAAGCTGACGGGTTGTTATCCAACTTTTCAACTTTAATAATTAAAAATCTGATAATATCTTCACTTAATCTGAATTTTCTTTCTAATTCCTTTATGCCTTCAGGATTACTGATTATATTCAACAGGACATAATGGCCTCGTTTACAATTATTAATTGGATATGCAAGATTTCTCAAACCACAAAATTCAGTCTTTGAAACATCGCCATTAAATTCTTTAATAATTGAAATAGCTTCCTGAGCAACTGATTCAACATGACTCGATGAGGCATCTTGCCTGACTATAAATACTGCTTCATAAAAACTCATAATTTCTCTCCTTTCGGTTGATTACTGAAAACAGCAAACAGCTTATTGACCATCAATAAGCAAGGTTCTTTTTTTTATTATAATCCAAAAATTTCAGAATTTTCAATAATTATCTTTAGAATGTATTAGTTCAAAAGAAGTGAGGCAAAAAGAGAGTCTTCTAGCACAGATTTAATATACAACTAAGGAATACTCCAGTCTTTCATGTAAAAATTCTTCTTTAATAATACGATTGTTCCACATTTCCATTAATCTTTAGTGAGGTTATTTCAAAATCTTTCATAAATTCACTGCCTTCATCAACTTGTATAGATTTAATAAGAAAAGTATCCGTTTAGCTTTAATGAAAGGCTCTGCATATGCCCATTTTGATTTTTTATCACAAGCAACAAAAATGCGGTATGTATAGCCATTTAACGTTCTTACCATATGGTCGATTTGTATATTTTCTTCTATTTTTGTCTGAGAATAAAGCTTAAATTCACAACGTTTGGCATTTATCTAGAACTTGATAACGACCTTGGTACAGGATTTTCCTTAGTGGTCTTCCCACAGAGCTTTCACTAATTTCTATGCCATAATCCCTTTTTTAAAATTACGTATATCCTTGTTTTTCCATAAGTTTTGTATTCTGTTCTTATTTTTCTTATGAGATTCCAAATGCCTTTATCTAAATTATTTTGTTTATGCATTAATTCCCATGATTTTACCAATCTCTCAGTATTTTTATAATATTTTAGGAGATGCTTGTCTCACATCTGTTTGAACGTGTACAGATTCCATTACCGAGCGTGGTATGTTTTCATACACACCACGCATTGTTAGTTTATATTATTAAGGAT
>CAUDEV010000015.1 GCA_958448685.1 uncultured Alphaproteobacteria bacterium
AAATCAGGTATTTCAGGGACTATGGATAAAAAAGAATCCGCAGAAGGAAAAGTTGCAAATAAATCTGAGAAATCTCCTGTGAGTAAAAAGAAAGATTAACAAGGAAAGGAAGAGTAATATTATGTTGGTAGTTTCAAAATTCAGAGTTATAACAACTTTATTAATTTGCTTTTTGGGATTAGTTTTTGCTCTTCCTTCATTGGTAAATCAATCTACTTATGACAAATTACCGGCCTTTTTGCAGCATACGGTTAATTTGGGGCTTGAACTCAGAGGCGGATCTCACATTCAATTGGAAGTTGATTTAGCTTCTGTGCAAAGAGAACGCCAGGAAAGTATTATTGATGAAGCCAGAAAACAATTAAGAAAACAAAACATAAAATATAGCAAAATTTTTGTGCAAAACATAAATGGAGAATCTTGTATTTCTATTAGTTTAAAAGACGAATCCGATGCTTCAAATGTGAAAAAGATATTATATAAAATCGAAAAAGAACTGGATGTTTCCATTAACGAAAAAGATGTTGTTGCAACAATTTCTCAGGCTTTTATGGATGAATTTTCAAAAAGAATTGTGGGAGAATCGATTGAGGTTATTCGTCACAGAATAGATGAATCGGGAACAAAAGAACCAACTATTTTGCGTCAGGGAAAGGATAGAATAGTTGTTCAACTGCCTGGTGTTGAAGATCCTGCCGAAGTAAAAAGATTGCTTGGAAAAACAGCTATCTTGACATTTCATGGAGTTGATGAGGATATGGAGACTATTCCTGCAAAAGCGGATCAAAAAGTTCATTTACCTTCAAAACCAGGGGTGATGTATCTTCCAGAAGATAGAGGTAATGGTATCGTTTATTATGTACCTATAAAAAAGCAAGTTTCATTAACTGGAAAATCTCTTGTGGACGCTCAGGTTTCAATGGATTCAAGAACAGGATTACCAGGAGTTTCCATAAAATTTGATTCAATTGAAGGCACAAGAAAAATTGCAGAGTTGTCTGCAAAATATCTTCACAAGCAATTTGCTATGGTTCTTGATGGAAAAGTTTTGAGTGCTCCTGTTTTTCAGGCAGTTTTAAATGATGGAAATGCGCAAATTACTGGAAATTTTACAATGGAAGAAGCAACGGAACTTGCACTTCTTTTAAGAGCTGGTTCTCTTCCTGCTCCATTAAACGTTGTTGAAGAAAGGAATGTTGGCCCAAGTTTGGGCGCTGATTCTATAACAGCTGGAAAGAATGCGACTTTATTTGCTTTCATATTTGTCGCTTCATTTATGATTGCGTCTTATGGAAAATTTGGATTTTTCTCTGTCATAGCAATTTTCGTGAACATAATGCTTTTATTCGCGTGTTTAACTTTGTTGGGTGCAACATTAACCCTTCCAGGAATTGCTGGTATTGCTTTGACAATAGGAACAGCTGTTGATGCAAACGTCCTTATTTATGAACGAATACGAGAAGAAATGCGTATGGGGATTAGGGCTGCTATGGCTATATCTCAGGGATATAAAATGGCAATGATGACGATTATTGATTCAAACTTGACAACATTAGTGGGATCTATAGTTCTTTATGAATTTGGCTCGGGTCCAATTCGTGGATTCGCTGTCACATTAGCTCTTGGTACGATGATATCGTTATTTACGACCTTTTCTTTGACAAAATCGATCATAGCTTTTTGGATGAAGAGAAATAAGAACAAAGAGATTATTATATAAAAGGAGAACTAAGTACTATGTTTCGTTTACATTTAATTCCGTATGGAACCAAATTTGACATCATCGGAAAAAGTAGATATATGTTTACAATCGCAATTGCTGCAATAGTTACTTGTTTTGCTTTTATAATTTTCAAAGGCATGAATTATGGTATCGATTTCAAGGGAGGATATATATTTGAGGTAAAAATGCCATCAGAGCCTGATATCCAATCTCTTCGAGATAAATTAGGATCATTAAATTTAGGAGAAGTTGCCATACAGCAATTTGGGGCAAAAGAAGATTTAATGATAAAACTTGAAAAACCAGAAGAAGGAAAAAATCAGGCGTTAGCTATTCAAAAAGTGAAAGATACACTGGGAGACGGAGTTGTTTATAAAAAAGTTGAAACAGTTGGACCAAAAGTTGGAAGTGAGCTTGTTTCAAATGCGATAAAAGCTGTCACATTTGCACTTATAGCTATGTTACTTTATATCGCTGTGAGATTCGAATGGCAATTTGGTGTTTGTGCTGTTGTTGCGCTTTTTCATGATTGTGCAATAATTTTCGGAATGTTTTCAATTTTTCCATTAGAGTTTAGTGAAACGTCGATTACAGCAGTGCTATTAACTGCTAGCTATTCGATAAATGACACGGTTGTTATATTCGATAGGATTCGTGAAAATCTGAAACGATTCAGAAAAATGGATCTGAAAGATTTAATTAACTTGAGTTTGAACGAAACTTTATCAAGGACAACTTTAACCGCTACAACGACAATATTAGCCGTCTTGTCATTATATCTTTTTGGAGGGAAGATCATTGCTGCGTTAGCTCTTCCTATTATGGTTGGTATTATGGTGGGAACATTCTCTTCAATATTTATTGCCTCACCTCTTTTGATGTATTTAAATATAAAAAGAGATGATGACAAAGAATCAAAAGACAAATCACCAGCTAATATAGGGTAATTATACTATTGATTTTCAGGAATTTTTGTTGTATAATTTCAATATAAATTTAAGTTAATATTTTTACAGGATGTAAATTTATGAAATTATATAACAAGATATTTAGTACATTTTTTGTTTTTTCTTTATTTTTCTGCTTTTCTATGGATGCCGGTGATGCAACAAGTGGACCAGGAGCTGTTCCTGAGGTGCTATTTACATGTGATAAATACACCGAAGAGTTTAATCGGTTTTCTAAACGTATTAATCCAGAAAGACGAGCTGCTTTTGATGCTTTGATCAGAGATATTGAAGAACCAGAGATAATACAAGATATAAGAGTGATATCTCCAGATTCTATTATCGATTATGTAAAAGCCAAAGCGTCTGTCAAGTTTCAAAAATTTGAGGATGCATACGGGCCTGTATCGGACTTACTTAAAGACAAAGATGGTATTTTAGAAGTGATGTCAGGCACGAAAATATCATACGGGAGAAAATTACCAAAAGAACCAGCTGATCAAGATGATAAATATGGAATTTTCCCCTCTAACGCTCGCATGGGAAACGGTAAAACTTTAGAGGGTTCATTTAAGGACTTAATAAATGAAACGTTGAAGACAGAGTTTGGAATGAAAACATTAACTTTGTTTTTGATTTGTCATCATTGCTTGGGAGCCCCTGGCTTTGAACCAGGTAGTGAGTTGTTGATAGTGCTAGGTGATTTCGCATCTGGGTATCCTATGCTTCGATTAGATTTGGAGGGGAGCGAATCAGATGAAGATTCAATATGTGGTCCGCTTAGTATAGATAGATCTGGGAAAACTCTTGAATTTAGGCCGGGAATGATTAACCCTTTTGTGGCCTTTTGTCATGAATTAAATCATGCAACACACTTTATGTTAGGAATGACAAGTAAATTGCCAATTGATGCCGACACATATTTGAGAAATCCGTTTTTGAGAGAATTGATTGCTGGAAACATCGAAGAAATTAAGGCAAAGATAATACCAGAATTTAGAAAACATGGCCTACACATATACGGGAGTTGTGATCGTGAGGCGGCGCTTATAATTCAATCTATGGTTATGAATGCAGAAGAATTTAACAATATTTTGGGGCTAGAACTTATAGGTAATGTTTTATATATAAACGAATTGAGCGATATTTATCAATATTTATCAACTGGAGATTTCTTTAGATTTGGGTATATAGATAATAGCGCTAGAGCAGTATCTTTATATTTTTGCGATTATGGTGATAGTGTGTGTAAATATTTGATGTTTGATTTTGTAACAAAAAATGTTCCAACAGAACGGGCATTCAAGGTTTTGCTTCAACTACATGGTTTGGATAAAAAAGAGGTCCAGAAAAAATAGTTTAATATGGCTATATCAAACGTGGTAGAATTGAGATAGTATTCGGTTTTCTATAGAGAGAATATGGTAAAAAGATTTCTATCAAGAAAAGCAGATGAATTACGCCAAATTGCATTGATTCCAAATTATTATCCTCATGGAGATGGTTCTTGTTTCGTTAAATTTGGAAGGACACATGTTATTTGTGCGGCAACTATTGATGAAAGAGTGCCTATATTCTTAAAAAACACAAAAACAGGCTGGGTTACTGCTGAATATGGTATGCTTCCTTGCTCTTGTCAAGATAGAACAGAAAGAGAAGCCGCAAAAGGGAAACAATCTGGAAGAACGATGGAAATCCAGAGATTAATAGGTCGCTCCTTAAGATCCATTGTTGATTTATCTGTTTTAGGAGAAAGGCAAATAAAGATAGATTGTGACGTGATACAAGCTGATGGAGGGACAAGAACAGCATCTATAACTGGAGGGTATGTTGCTTTATATCTGGCATGTCAGAAGCTTTTAAAACAGCATAAAATTTCTGAAAATCCAATTAAAAATCATGTCGTTGCTATATCTTGTGGAATTGTTAATAATGAACCATTGTTAGATTTGGATTATTCTGAAGATTCTAATGCTGAAGTTGATTCTAATTTTATATTATCAGATGATAAAATAATAGAAATACAATCTTGTGGAGAAAAGCGGCCTTTTTCTGAAGAAGAATTTTTAACTCTTTTGGAATATGCAAAAAAGGCTCGTTTCGAATTAATTGAGAAACAAAAAGCAACTCTTGGAATTTGAATGACAAATCATGAATTTTATTTTCTAAAACTTAATGAAACAAAAAAGTTATTCAAAATATTAAAAGATAATTCTATAGAAGCAAGATTTGTTGGCGGATGCGTTCGAGATACGTTTTTAGATTTTGAGAATAATGATTTTGATATTGCTGTTAATAAAAATATTTTTGAATTGATGGAAATATTGAAAAAATCAGGAATAAAATGCATTCCGACTGGTATAAAATATGGCTCAATTACAGTAATCATAAATAAGGTTAAATTCGAAATAACGCAGTTACGAAAAGATATAAATTGCTCAGGAAGAAAATGTGATACTAAAAAAGTTTCAGATTTTGGAGAAGATGCAAAACGCAGGGATTTTACGATAAATTCTATTTATGTTTCAGAAAACGGAGAAATATTCGATTATTTTAATGGTATCTCTGATTTAATGAATCATCGAGTCAAATTTATTGGGGATGCGGAAAGTCGTATTAAAGAAGATTATTTGAGGATTTTAAGATATTATAGATTTGCCACAAAACTTGGTGACTTTTCAGATAGATATTATGAGGTTATTAAAAGGTTATCTGAAAACTTAGAAAAGATATCAATAGAACGAATTCAAAAAGAATTATTCCTGATATTGATTTTACCAAATAACCTAAAAATATTTAACTTTATTTATAAAAATAATATTTTTTCAAATCTCAATTTAAAAAATTATGAAACGCTTCTTAATATTTCTCATTCTGCTCCTTTTGAATTGAAAGCTTATATATTATTTGGTTACGATGTTCTAATTCATAAATTCAAACTTCCACGGAATTTGAAGAAGCTTTTTAAAGATTTTAAAATTTTTGAGAAGGAACCACTTATATATTGCTCTTATAAAAAAGAAAAAGAGTTTGCAGAAAATATAAAATTGATCAAACTTATTTATTATAACATAAAAGAGGAATTTCCCAAAGATGTTAAATTTCCAGATTTTCCGATTAATTATTGTGATTTGCCTCCAGATATTTCATTTGCCAATAGAAAATTAAAAGCTTGTGAAAAGTGGTGGGTGTGTAATAATTTCATACCCGACAAAGAAGAATGTTTGAATTTTATTGATATTAACTCAAAATTTTGAGAAAATATATAATATAATACAATGGGTTTATTGGCAAAGATGAATTTTTGGATTGTAGATACATTTGCAAAAGAATTATTTCAAGGTATTCCTTCTGCTGTATTTTTTGTTGAAAATTTATATAATGACGAGTTATTACAGAATATAGCCATGGAGATAAATACTCCTGAAACGATTTTTCTGAAAGATTTACAAAATGGAGATTTTGAATCAGTTTGTTTTACACCAAAATCTAAAGGTTTGTTTTTTGGAAATAGCTTATTTGCGGCGGCTAAAGTTATATATGAAAAAACAAGATCCAAAGAATTTAAGATAATATCAGGAATCAGGATTTTCGCTGTAAAAATAACTGATTCTAATCAAATACAAATTCGTTTTTCAACAGTCAATTTGAATAAAGTGACAATGCCGCTTAATTTGGATAAGGCATTAAATGATGAAATAATAGTTTCTCTTGCTGAATGTAAAGATGAGTTAATCATAGAAATAAGAAGCCCAAAGCGTCTTATTAATCTAAATCCGAATATAGATATATTGTCAAATATTGGATATAATTCATTCGTAATCACAACTGATACACATTTTGAAACAAATGCGGATTATGATTTTTGTGCAAAAGTATTTGCTCCGAAATTAGGCTTGTATAATAGTTTAATTTCACCTATAGCAAACACGAAATTAGCTGCGTATTGGTTCAATCGCATGAATAAAAATCAGTTTGTAAGTGCCTTTGTATCAGAAAATAGAAACACATATTCCCATATAGAATATGATGATGAATTTACATATATAACCGGCGATTGTTTGATTTCGACATCAGGAGATTTTCGAGATTAAAATGTCTGTTAATTTGTTGTATTGAGAGGTAAATTTAGATTGGCTAGTTTTCATTAAAAACTGTGGATTTGGAGAATATTGATCATTAAATGGGCTTTTGGACATCGTGATTAAAAATGTATGATTGTATGGGATTTGAGGAAATACTGCAAGTTTACGCTGATCCTTATGAAGAACTATAAAGATTTCCCGTCAAAATTTTAACCCAATCAAATGCTAAAGTGAATCTCTCTTTTCAAAATTTTATAATATTAATGGGATGAATTATATCCAATATCTGGAATTCTTAACTTTATTTTTTCATAAGTTCAATATGACAACAGTATTATACAGGTTCAAACAGATATGAGACAAAAAGGATAACGAGGATTCGTTATTTTTGTATAACCAAAAAGTCTCCTAAAATATTATAAAAAATGCTGAGAGATTGGTGAAATCATGGAAATTAATACACAAACAAAAAGTAAGGACATTTGGATCTCATAAGAAAAATAAGAACCGAGCACAAAACTTATGGAAAACAGAGATAAGTATAATTTTAAAAAAGAGATTATGGTATTGAAATTAGTGAAAGCTCTGTGGAAAGAATTCTAAAGAAACCTAGTGTGTCAGAGTCATTATCAAGCCCTAGATATAGGAAATAGAGGAAGTTTACATTGTATGTAAGTGTCGTAAATTTAAGCTTTATTCTCAAATGAAAATAGGAGAAAATGTACAAATCGATCATATGGTAAGAACGTTAAATGTCCGTACATAGGGGATATCTTATTAAGTTTATGAAGGCTGTGAATTTATGAAAAATTTTAAAGCAACATGTGAAAAATTAAAGATTCTATTATTTGTTTTGTTGCTTGCGTCACCAAAGATTAATGGAAATGTGGTGAATCGCATTATTACAGAAGAATTTTTACATGAAACACTGGAAGATTTCTTAGTTGTATATTAAATCTGTGTTAGAAGACTCCATTTTTGACTCACATCTTTTGAAACTAATACAGTTCATAAGAAAATCTTGACTGAAAATGCTATATATGAGATAATAACAAATATTGATAGTAGAAAAATTTTTGGTATAAAATGGCAGTTCCAAAGAAAAAGACTTCAAAATCAAGACAAGGAATGCGAAGAGCACATGATTTTGATAAACCTGTTAATGTTATGAAGTGCAGCAATTGTGGAAATCCAGTTATTGCCCACAATGTTTGTAAATTTTGCGGCAATTATGCAGGAAGAAACACAAGAATCGCTAATATTTCTGAATAATCTTTTGGTATTCCTATAGTGATCAAGATTGCTGTTGATGTTATGGGGGGAGATTTAGGCGTAGAAGCGACTATTTCAGGTCTTCGCTTGTATTCAACAAAAAATGATTGTTCTGATATAGCTTTTCTGCTTTTTGGTGATGAGAAAATCATAGAATCAAAACTTTCAGAAGCGCCTCATAATTTGCTATATAGAGTATATGATACTGGAAATAATATTATTTCTGGGAATGATAAACCAGCCCATGCTTTGAAAAAAGGCCAAGGAACAAGTATGTTCGAAGCAATAAATGTTGTTGCAAAGGGAGAAGCTGATGCTGTTGTTTCTTCTGGAAATACAGGGGCTTATATGGCTCTTTCCAAAATCCTTATAGGAACAATAGAAGGTATAGAAAGGCCTGCTATCGTTAGTATACTTCCGAATTTAAAAGGAAACACAGTTATGCTTGATTTGGGAGCAAATACAGATTGCTCTCCAACAAAGCTTGTTCAATTTGCCGTTATGGGAAATGCTGTTTCGAATATTCTTCAAAAAATAGATTCTCCAAAAATAGGTTTGCTTAATATAGGAACTGAGAAATCAAAAGGAACAGATTCTTTGGAAGAAGCATATGATATATTGCAGCAATCTAAAGATTTAAATTTTATAGGATTTGTCGAAGGAACTGATATAACAAAGGGAACCGCTGATGTTATTGTGACAGATGGATTTTCTGGAAATATTTCTTTAAAGACTATGGAAGGAACCATAAAATATATAGTTCACACATTGAAAGAAGGTTTTTCCTCAAGTTTGATGGGAAAAATAGGATATATTTTCAGTAGAAAAGTTTTTCAAAAATTAAAAGATACCATAGATCCGAGATACCACAATGGGGCTCCACTCGTTGGATTGAAAAAAATATCAATAAAGAGTCATGGAAATTCAGATGCTATTGGTTTTTCAAATGCTGTTTCAGTTGCTGTGAGATTGGCAAAATCTGAATTTATAAAAAATATTGAAGAAAAAATATCAGAAATCGAAAGGAAAAAATTCTGATGATTCAAATAAATAGTGTTGCATCTTATTTGCCGAAAAAGGTAGTAACTAATGATGATCTTTCAAAAACACTTGATACCTCTCATGAATGGATATATACAAGAACAGGAATATCATCAAGACATATAGCAGCGGATGATGAGTTTGCTTCTGATTTAGCTTTAAATGCGGCAAAACAGGCTTTAGAAAAATCCAATTTAGATCCCAAAGATCTTGATGCAATAATAGTTACAACAATAACTTCAGATAGAAGATTTCCATCGGTCGCTTGTAAAGTTCAAGGGGAATTAGGTGCAAATAAAGCTTTTGCCTTTGATGTTAATGCGGCATGTGCTGGATTTATATATGGATTGGCTGTTGCTGATAGTATGATGAAATCGATGAATTTAAAAAATGTCCTATTGATAGGAAGTGAGACTTTAACGAAATTTGTTGATTGGACAGATAGGTCTACATGTGTTCTTTTTGGAGATGGTGCAGGGGCATTTGTTTTGCAAAACTCTACAGATAATTCAAGAGGTATAATTTCTACGAAATTATACTCAAATGGGGAGGAAGAAAAATATAATTATTTACTTGCCCATAGCAGTTTGCAAAAAGCAGATAGAAATTATGTAACTATGGCTGGACGTTCTGTTTTTAAATATGCAATAGAATATATGGCGATGTCTATGACAGAAATATTAAAAGAAAATAATATGTCAATAGACGATATCGATTGGATTATTCCACATCAAGCAAATCGAAGGATTCTTGAATCTATGTGTAAAATGAAAGATTTTCCAATAGAAAAAGTAATAATAACAACAGATACACATGCGAATACATCTTCAGCTTCGATTCCATTGGCTCTTGATGACGCTATCACAAAAGGCACAGTGAAAAAAGGGGACACATTGTTGTTTACGGCGCTTGGCGCAGGACTCACTTGGGGAGCTGCTATAGTTAGGTTATAGGAATTATAAATATGCAATACGACAAAAGTAATATCTTTTATAAAATAATAAACAAAGAAGTAAAATCTAATATTGTTCTTGAAGGAAAACATTTTTTAGCTTTTCATGACATAACTCCAAAAGCCCCCGTTCATATTTTAATTATTCCTAAAGGATGTTATGTAGACTACAATGATTTTGTACTTAATGCAACTGATGAAGAGATAGTTAATTTTAACAAAGGGATTTCTGAAATAATAAAGTTAATGAAACTTGAAGAAGGTGGATTTAGATTAATATCAAATTCTGGTAAATTTGGAAATCAAGAAGTCATGCATATGCATGTTCATATTTTAGGAAAATCATCTGAAGAATAATTATATTGGGGAATAAAATGACTGAAAACAACCAAACAAAACAATTGAAAGATACAGTTTTTCTTCCAAAGACTTCTTTTCCTATGAAAGGGGATTTAACGAGAAAAGAACCGCTACTTGTCGAAGAATGGAAAAATACAAAAATTTTTGAAAAACTACGTGAAATTTCGAAAAGCAGAGAAAAATTCATAGTGCATTTTGGCCCTCCTTATGCTAATGGTCCAATACATTCAGGTCATGCTTTGATTGGAATTTTAAAAGATGCAGTAGCAAAATCATATCAAATGATGGGATATAATGCCCCTCTTGTGATTGGCTGGGATTGTCATGGTTTGCCAATAGAATGGAAAATTGAAGAAAGTTATTTAAAGCAAGGGAAAAAACGAGAAAGCGTTCCTGTTGCTGAGTTTATGTCGAGGTGTAGAGAATTTGCTGCAAAATGGCGTGACGTTCAGAAAGAGGGATTCAGAAAGCTCGGTATAATATCTGATTTTGAAAATCCATATAGTACAATGGATAAAGAATCAGAAGCGACTATTTGCGGGAAGTTTTTTGAAATACTCAAGAAGGGATTGGTATATCGAGGCAAGAAACCCGTTATGTGGTCTGTGGTTGAAAAAACAGCATTAGCAGAAGCTGAACTCGAATACTATGATAAAGTCAGTGATGCTATATTTGTGAAATTTCCAGTTATTGAATTTAAATCAGAGAAATTCAAAAATACCTTTGCTGTTATATGGACAACGACTCCTTGGACAATTCCTGCGAACAAAGCTATCGCTTATTCTGAATCTTTTCAATATGTTATTTTATATGCGAATAATGAGAAATATATAATTGCAAAAGATTTGGTATCATCATTTTTAAAAGAGACGGAATTAGATAATTATGAAATAATTTCGGAATTTTCAGGAAAAGAATTAGAAAGTATTATTTGTAATCATCCTTTACATAATCTCGGATTTACTCATAAAGTGCAGCTTTTGCCGGCTGATTATGTGACAGCAGATGCGGGAACAGGTTTAGTTCACACAGCGCCAGCTCATGGTTTGGATGATTTCATGCTTGGAAAGAAGTTTAATTTACCTCTTGAGGATACTGTAAATGATGATGGAACACTGGTTGAAGCCTTGCCTTATTTTGCAGGAGAGCATGTTTTTAAGGTTAATCCGAAAGTTATTGAGGAATTGCAAAAAGCAGGAAATTTAATAAAAGCATATAAAATAACTCATAGTTATCCTCATTCCTGGAGATCAAAAGCTCCTCTGATTTTCAGAACAACAACACAATGGTTTATAAAAATTGATCCAATCAGAGAAAAATTATTAAGTGAAATTGACAAAACAAAATGGTTTCCAGCGACTTATATTAATCGTATAAAATCAATGGTTGAAAAAAGGCCCGATTGGTGTATTTCAAGACAACGTATCTGGGGAGTTCCGATTGCATTATTTATTAATAAAAAAACCGATGAAATCCTTATGGATGATGATGTTTTCAATAGAGTTATTGAGACTTTCAGAAATGAAGGAATAGAATCATGGAGAACAAGACCTGCATCATATTTTCTTGGAGAGAAATATAATCCTGAGGATTATAAACAAGTTTCAGACACGCTTGAAGTTTGGTTTGATAGTGCTTGTTCACATCATTATGTTTTGGAAAAAAGAGATTATATGAAATGGCCTGCAGATCTTTATTTTGAAGGATCTGATCAACATAGAGGATGGTTTCAATCATCTTTAGTTGAATCTGTATGTACAAAAGGAGAATCACCTTATAAGCAAGTTGCTACAAACGGATTTGTTCTTGATAAAGATGGAAAGAAAATGTCGAAATCTCTTGGAAATGTTATCTCTCCTGAAGACGTTACTTCCAAATTAGGTGCTGATATTTTGAGATTATGGTGTTTAAATTCTGACTATTCTGAAGATATGAGAATAGGGGATGAAATATTAAAACGCCAACAAGACGTTTATAGGAGATTCCGAAACACCTTAAGATATTTGCTGGGTGTTTTGTCGGATTATGACCCAAGTTGCCATGTGGATTATTCTGAGTTGCCTGAATTGGAAAAGTTTATTCTTTTGAAATTATATAATTTGGATAAATTATTAAGAAAATCGATATATAATTTTAATTTCCAAATATTTTATTCAGAACTTCATAACTTTTGTTCAAATGAACTTTCTGCATTTTATTTTGATATCAGAAAAGATTCTATATACTGTGATAGCAAAAATGATCACAGAAGAAAAGCAAGTTTATATGTTATGAATCAAATATTCGTTTGTTTAACTCATTGGCTAGCTCCTGCTTTATCATTTACGGCGGAAGAAGCTTGGTTGACGTATCCATTTAATCAGGAAAAGAATAGTATACATTTAAATCTTTTTCCAAAAATGCAAGAAGAATGGAACGATTCTGAAATAGATATGAAGTGGAGATTTGTCCAGAGTATAAGAAAAACAATTACTGAGACAATAGAAATTGAAAGAGAAGCAAAAACGATAGGATCGAGTTTAGAAGCTGAAATTTTATTATATTCCAATAATTTGGAGAATATCAAAAAGCTTCAATCTTTGGATATCTCGGAAATTTCGATAGTATCGAAAGCAACAATTGTTAATGCTCAAGTTCCATCAAATGCCATTTTAAATGAAGAAGTTGAAGTCGGTGTCATTGTGAAAAAAGCACCTGGACAAAAATGTGACAGATGTTGGAAAATTCTGGATGAAGTGAAAGAATTAGACACAGAATTTGGAAAAGTTAATTTATGTAAACGTTGTAATGCTGCAATTGTTAATGATTAAAAGCTTTTTAGGGAATTTAAATTTGACATTTCAGTCTGAATTTGTATTATAATTATTATAGAGATATGGGGATTAAGCATATCATTAATAATAACAAAAATCTGCGTCAATAGATATATTTTAGGAATTTATGAAAAAGGAAAATTTGAATATAAAAGGTAAGGCTTATTACCAAAATTTGAAAACGCGTTATTTAAATGCTGCAAAAGAAGCCGCAGGAGATAGGGTTTTAAAAGAGTATAATTTGCAATTTGCAGAGCATTATTCTAGACTTATTTCAGAGAAATTTCCTGCTCAACAAAACATTTCTTCCACACCACAAGACGATACATCATCTGAGAATATTATCGAAAATAAAGCAAAATGTACTAATCGAAGAGTTGCAAGAAAACCTCAAGCAAAAATAAAGGAAAGTGAAACTGTTTCTTAACTAATTATTGATACAATAATTATATATTAGTTGACTTAACATAAAAGTAATATGATTTCAAAAGTCAAGACAGTTGCATTTGCAGGAATGAAGCCAATAGAGATCACTGTAGAATCTCAGATTTCTCCTGGATTAACTTCATTTATGATAGTTGGTTTGCCTGATAAAGCTGTTGGAGAAGCAAAGGAAAGAATAAGGTCTGCGTTTTTTCAATTGGGGATTCCATTTCCTTCACAAAAAGTGATAATTAATTTAGCTCCTGCAGATATTCCAAAAGCTGGTTCTCAATATGATTTGCCGATTGCATTAGCAATTTTGGGATCAATGGAAGTGATAGATATGACAATTCTGGAAAATAGTATTTCAATAGGAGAATTGGGATTAGATGGCGAGTTGTCCTATGTTTCTGGAACTATATGTGCTGCTATGTTGGCTAATGAACTTGGAAAGTCATTAATCTGTCCGAAAGTATGTGAAAAAGAAGCTTTATGGAGTGGAAACAAAGAAATTATTGCAATTCCGAATATAATATCTTTGATTAATCATATAAAAGGAAAATCTCAAATTATTTCAACAGAATTGCCTGTGAATTCAATAAAACAGATGGAATTTGGAATTGATATGGCTGATGTTTATGGACAGTTATTTGCAAAGAGAGCCTTAGAAATAGCCGTTTCCGGAGGACATAATGTTTTAATGATAGGTTCTCCTGGTTCTGGAAAATCTATGTTAGCTTCGAGAGTTCGAACTATTGCTCCTTTATTATCGTCAAAAGAAGCTCTCGAAACAACATGTATATATAGTTTAGCAGGAATGCTTCCAAAAGAAGGTTTGATTTATTATCCACCTTATCGAGAGCCACATTGCTCTGCTTCATTAATTTCAATGATAGGAGGAGGTTCAGATGCCAAACCTGGTGAATTATCTCTTGCACATAATGGATTTTTGTTTCTTGATGAATTGCCTGAATTTCAGTGTTCTGTTATTGATGCATTGAGACAACCTCTTGAAACAAATGAAGTAACAATTTCAAGAGCAAAGGAACATATAACGTATCCTGCCAATATACAACTTATTGCCGCAATGAATCCTTGTAAATGCGGATTTTATGGTGATTCGAAGAGACAATGTTCAAAAGCTCCAAAATGTGCCACAGAATATAGGAATAGGATTTCAGGTCCGATATTGGATAGATTTGATATAGTGATTTATGTCAATAGCATAAAACCAAATGAATTGTTTGGAGAAGAAAAAAGAGAAAAGTCTGAAATTATTAGAAAACGAGTTGAAAGCGTTCGAAATATTCAAAAAGAAAGAGCACAAAAATCAGGTTTTGAAAATTATTTAAATGGAAAAACTGTCGGGAAATATCTTGATGAAATTACGAAATTAGATATGGAATCAAAGATATTTTTTAACAAAGCTATTGCCCATGCAAATTTATCAACAAGGGGGTGCAGAAAAATATTAAAAGTAGCCAGGACAATTGCAGATATGGAGTTTTCAAAAATTATACAAAAACATCATATATCAGAAGCATTACAATACAGGTTATTGGATATTAATTAATAATATAATATCTGTATATCTTTTTATAGAAAGAATAAAAATATTTTTTACCAGGTGAAAAAATAATATTGATATATTTTTAGCACATATGATATAATAAAAATATACGTGGTTGATCGAAGGTCATATGTTTTATAAATATAAAAAGATATTTGTAATTTTTATTCTATCATTTATATCACTATCCATTCTTGGATATTTTTCATATAAGGATTATCGACAGCATCATATAGAAGTTATTTGGAATGAAAAGGTAGAATGTAATGATAATATTTTGAAAATTATAAATTCTCCAATAGTTCAGAGATTGAAACATGTAGATCAGTCAGGACCTGCAAGGTATTTGGGGCCAAAACTTCCGAGTTTTTCCAGATATGAACATTCGATAGGAGTGTTTGCTTTATTAAAAAAGTTTAATCTTTCTTCTAAAGAACAAATTGCCGGTTTATTACATGATGCTTCTCATACTGTTTTTTCTCATGTTGGAGATTTTATATGGGGCGAAAACATTAATGATTATGCTGAATCAAGTTACCAAGATTCTATTCATATGAAATATCTGAAAGACAAAGGATGTGATAAAATTTTAAAAGAGATTGGATTAACTCTAAAAGATATTGATGTAGAAAAAAATGGATATTTAGCCTTGGATCAAAGTTTGCCGGATATGTGTGCAGATAGAATTCAGTATAATATACATACAGGAATATTAATTGGGAAAATTTCTAAGAGTGATGCAAAAGATATTGTTGATTCTATTGGGTTTGAAAACAAAAAATGGTTTTTTACAAATATAGATACCGCAAAAAAATTCGCAGAATTGTCTTTATATTTCACTCAAAATTTTTGGGGAGCAAAATGGAATACATCAATGAATATACATTTTGCAAACGCATTGAAGCGAGCCTTAAAATTGAAAATTTTAACGTCAAAGGATATGTTTTCAACAGACAAAAGTGTTGTGAATAAACTGATAAAAAATCAAGATCATATTATTCAATTAAATTTGCAACAATGTAAATACCCTGTTTCTCATATCCAAGGCAAAAAATATAAAAAACAGCAGCGCTTTTATCCAAAGTTTAGAGGTGTGGATCCTCTAATAAAAGATCAAAATGGAAAATTAAAAAGACTTTCCGAAGTTGATATCATGTTCAAAAATCATTATAATGAAGTAAAATCCTGGTGCAAGGCTGGATTTGAGATAGATATTCTTGATGAATAAATTTTTAAAGGTTTTCATATGAGAAAGTATAGTATTTCTTCCGCAATAGATGTGCTTTTGGATAATTTCATTATATTACAAAAAGATATTGCTAATGTTACAGGATTATATCATACTGTCGTGAAAGAAGCGGAACAGGCTGTAATAAAAAAAATTATGCTTGCAACAGATAGAAACAAAACAAAAACGGCAAAAGTTTTGGGGATTAGTCGCAACACATTGGATTCAAAGATAAAGAGCTTAAAAATTGAAATATAACAGATATGTCTCAGAATAGATCATTCTTTTTACTTTTAGGAAGATTTTCATCAAGACGTGGTTTTTCAAGATCTACGAAATTGTTTGTTGTAGTTTTGTTATCTTTTTTTATTTTTATATCAGATTTTTTAAAAGCGTCTTATATTGCATATTTAAAAGATTACTCCTCAAACTTTATTCTTCCCACAAAGGTTTTTATAAATAGAATAATAGAGCTGCCTAAAATTTTGTATCATTATATTGACTTAAAAAACGAAAATAAAGAATTGAGATCTGAGTTAGACAAACTGAAATTAAAAAGTATAATTACTTCTGGAATGGAAGAAGAATTGAGAGAGTTACGCCAGCTTGTTAATTTAAAGTACCAATCAGATTCATTTGAATTTATGGAAAAAATCTTGGGATTTGATGATTCAGTTTTTAATTCTTTTTTATTGATTTCAAAAACTCAACCTTCAACAAAAAAAGATTCAGTTGTTATTTCATCAAATGGTTTGATAGGTTTAGTTTTAGAGATCCATAATAAAATAGCCAAGGTTTTGCCACTGACGGCATCTGATATGTTTATACCAGTGAAAAACAATTTAGGAGAGCATCTTATTTTGAAAGGTGTAGGAGAAAATAAGTTGATTTCATTGGAGATACAAAGTTCTACAACGAAATATATTAAAATAAATGATATTTTATATACATCAGGAGAAGGAGGAATTTATAAATCTGGAATTCCTGTTGCCAAAGTTGTAGAAATTGATCAAAATAAGACGAAAATTTATGCAGAACCTGTTGCAAATTTAAATACTATAAATTATGTTTGGACTATGAATGCATTGACTTAAAAAGAAATTCTCTAGATAAAAATAAAAGAGATAAGATAAGTGGAGATAGTGTTAATAAGTTTTTCAATTTCAATTAATGATATACCTTAAACATTATGGGAGAAAAGAGCTATAATCATAACATGTAATATATTTACTTATCGCATTTTCGAATTTTATGAAAGTTTCCGTTTTATTCCCTGTTTTTAATACGAAGGAGAAATATTTGAGAAAGGCTATTGAGATAGTATCCAGAAATTTGTGTAAGAAGGAGATAAGAGACTTAATTTACACGACAAATTCGATAGAATCATTTAATGGAAATATGAGGAAATATACGAAAAACAAGCCTACATTTCCGAGTGAGGAATCGTTGGCAAAGAGCTTATTTCTAGGGATATTAAAGGTAGAGAAAAAACGGGTCACTAAAGTTCAAAGTTGGGGTATAATTTACTCACAGTTAACTATCCTATTTTCTGATAGATTGGCTAATTTTGGATCTCTCCTTTGCCCCTCTTACACAAAATCTTGAACGGTCTCCTAAAATATGTTATTTTTCAGTATTTTTGTAATATTTTAGAAAACTTTTTTGTTATCCAAAATAATTAAATCTCTTTGCCATCTTTGTTACACATGTGTTTGAACTTGTGTAATATTTTTAATTTTCTTTCATCCTATGCACTACTTGTTTTATTGCATCTTCAAAATTCGGAATTATGTAGCCATATGCGTTTTTGTCTTTTTCTGAATCTGCTTTTTCTTTTAATATATCTAACAAACGCCCATTAGTGCCAGTAACCATAACTATAGCCCCTTTTTCTTTTGCATTTTTCACAACTTGCTTTAAAATCTCAAATGCTTCAGTATCCAGATAAGGGACATTATTAAAATATACAAGAAGGGTACTTGGGAATTTCCCTCGAGCGAACAAAGCTTCTTCAACAATTTTTGCTATATTGAGGAACAAAACATTCGTCACTTGAATAACTTCAATTTTATCAAGAATATCTTCAGGAATATTTAATGAATTAATAAATCCATTCTTATTTGTCATAAATTCAACTGCTCCAGTGTCATGATTTTTTGTGGTATGAACTGTTGCATCTTTTATTTTCACCATTCGATTTGCAAAAACTATGCAGGACAGTGTAAAACCAACAATTGTTGCAGAAATAAATCCGAAATAAAGTGCGATAATAAATGTTAACCAAAAAATATAGCTGTTTGTAGACTTTATATTAAAATATTGAAATATTTTTTTATTTTTAAATTCACAAAAAGCATAAACGATTAAAATCGATATAACTGCGTTAATAGGAATTACATTTAGGATTTCATAATTATAAACAAGAAATACAAAGCTAAGTAATGTTATTATAATCATTGGCAAAATAGTTTTAGATTTCAACTCAATGTTTTTAATTGAAAGGTTTATATTCGGAGAAACAAACAAACCACCACAAGCAACAGAGGTAAAGTTGGATATGCCATCTGATATCAACTCTATATTATGCTGAACTCTTGTATCACCTGTAACACTTGATGAAACATTTGTGCAAAAGCTTGATTCACAAGCTATGATAATCGAAATTATGAAAGCATAATTCATTGTATTTGCTAAAAATATCTGAGAAGATCCGCTGTTTGTCAAAGACATTATATTATCAATGGCTCCATTTGTAAGCATTTCCTTCCCAAAAGTTCGAATGTCAATCAGATTCGGAATTATGCCGCTATCTGATAAATAGACAAATATCCCACAGAGCAATAGATATAAAGGATACGCGGAAAATCCTTTGAAACATGATTTTATCAAAAGCAATGGAGCAATGAAAATTAAAGCTGAAATAATACCAGATTGGTTAATATTTTCAATGCTTGAAGAAAATATTGAGGTATTTTCTATTAAACTTTGAGATGACTGAATTGAATTTATTCCCAACAAAAACGGAATTTGTATTATCATTATAGAAAAAATTACATAAACAGATAATGCCGAGATAAATGAGTATGAAAGATGTTTTATTACATTGCTGATTTTTAAAAATCCGAACAAAACCAAAATTAACGAGACAAACACTGCCGTATAGAACAATCCTTTATATTGATATTTTGACAAAATCTCGAAAGTTATTAAACAAACAGGCAAAGATATTGAAATTATTTGATATTTCGATCCTCCAAATACAGCGCTTATTAATGCTCCAACAATGCAGGATATTATGCCCTGGATTGGAGAAACTCCGCAAAAATACGAGAGAGCAAATGCTACAGGAAATAAGAATAAAAACATTTTCACACCAGCAAGAATATCATTTAATAAAAATTTAAATGAATATCTGTCCACATAAAGATTTAGTATGGAAGGACATAGTCCCATTTTTTTCACTAACTCTAATTTAGTCGCCATTTTCTTAGATATAATCATGTTTTTATATAAAACATTTATACTCTCTCAAATTTAGTTTATCTACTAAAGGTTAAAATTTAGTTAACTTTTTAAAAATAATTTTCTTACAATATCCCCCAAATAAAACGAGGTAAAATTAACGGAAAATTAACCTTTTTTTTTAGAATTGAATTTAGGGAAGAAAAATTTTG
>CAUDEV010000016.1 GCA_958448685.1 uncultured Alphaproteobacteria bacterium
ATTCCCTCTTTTCTCCACTCACTCCTCTCTTCCCTTATTTCCTTCATTCACTCCTCTACATCTTCATTTTTTATCCTTAGAACATATTTTAAATAGTCATATAGGGTTTTATTTAATTTTTCCTCCTTTTGATTGTTTCTTATATTATTTGATAATTTTTCATATCTTAATATCTTCCAATTTGATGAAAAACGTGGTACTATATCAAAAATAGACAATTTAATATAAAGGTAAAAATGGCATCTAATTTAGTTGTTTCTGCAAGAGATGTTTCGGGAAAAAGAGCGATAAGAAAATTGCGTCATGAAGGATTAGTTCCTGGAATTATTTATGGAGATAACAAAGAACCTGTGTTAGTTTCCGTTGGAGAGAAGGAATTACTTGCGGAATGTTATACATTAGCGTTTTTGGGGCATGTTATTGAAGCCAAAATAGGTTTAAAAACAGAAAAATTTCTTCCAAAAGAAATAGAGTTTGATCCAGTGACTGACAGGCCAGTTCACGTGGATTTCTTAAGAGTTTCGAAGAATTCAAAGGTGAAAGTAAGTATTGCTGTTGAGTTTATTAATGAAGACAAATGTCCTGCGCTTAAGAAAGGCGGCGTAATCAATATTGTTGTCCATAGGCTTGAATGTTTATGTTCTCCGGATTCTATTCCAGAGAAATTGGTAGTTGATCTCTCAGGAAAAGATATAGGGGAAAGCTTCTTATTAGAAAATTTGAATTTGCCTGATGGAATCACTCCTGTGAATTCTGAAAGAGATTCTGTTATTGCGACATTAGTTGGAGCTAGAATATCTGCAGATGAAGAAGTAGCAGCGACTGAAGAAAATGCAGAAAAAACAGAAGAGGCTGCCGCCTAAATGTTTTTGATAGTAGGTTTGGGAAATCCGGGATTGGATTATGCCTATACGCGTCATAATGCAGGATTTATGCTTGCCGATCATTTGGCGTATGCTTTTGGATTTCCTGACTACAAATCTAAGTTTAATTCTTTATATTCTGAGAAAACACTAAATAAATTTGCGAAAGTTATTATTCAAAAACCTCAGACTTTCATGAATTTATCAGGAAAAGCAGTTTCACAAATAGTATCTTTTTATAAGATCCCAACAGAGAATATCTTTGTTATTCACGATGACTTAGATCTTTCTCCTCTTGATGTGAAAATAAAATTTTCTGGAAGTAATGGTGGCCATAATGGTTTGAAAGATATTGATAAGTTTATAGGGACAAAGTATTGGAGGATTAGAATAGGAATAGGTCGACCTTTATCACGAGATCAAGTTCCTCAATATGTTCTTTCAACTTTCTATAAAGATGAGCTTTCTGATATGCTTCCAAAGGTTTTTGCGCCTATTTGTAGAAATATGGAATCATTGCTCTTTGAAGAAGAAAAATCCGCAGTTATTTCAAAAATAATTCAAGAAATAAAGGAAGTAAAATGATTATAAAATTGCTGTGGTGTTCTTTGATGTGTATAGTAACCATAGGGATATTATTTTTTTCAGCTGTTGGGATTTCAATTCCTGAAGCTTATTATGAAAAAAGTGAATCTTTTTTTATAACCCCAAATGGAAGATAAACCTGAAAATCTTTTATCGCATATAATAGCACTACGAAAAGTTATAGTTAACTCATGTTTTGCTGTTCTTATAGCAATGATTTTTGCGTTTATTTTTATAGATCAAATAACAGAATTTATTTCATATCCACTCATATATGCCATTAATAATTATGGAAAATCGCAAAATTTGATTTATACTTCAGTCAGTGAACTATTTTCTCTGCAGTTGAAATTATCGTTTTATACATCTCTTGCTATATGTTTTCCTTATATTTTATATGAATTCTGGAAATTTATAAAACCTGGATTAAAAGAAAAGGAAATAAAGATATCGAAAAAGTTTATATTATTAACCTCTGGATTTTTCTTTATAGGAATGCTTTTTGCTTTTTACATTGTTATTCCAAACATTTTTAGGATTTTTCTAAGTAACGACTCAAATTTTGAATTTCTTCCAAGAATAAGTGAAAATATATCGTTTATTATTGTTTTAATGCTCTCATTTGGGATTAGCTTTCAATTGCCTATATTAATCTATATATTGGATAAGCTAAGGATATTAAGAATAACAACATTGAGAAAGCTTTGGAGAGAAATCATTTTGGTAATTGTTGTTTTATCAGCATTGATTACACCTCCAGATGCTATGAGTATGCTTCTTCTAGCAGGTCCTTTAATAATTTTATATTTTCTTTCCTTGATATTTTGTCGTTTTTTATAACATTCAAAATGAAAATCATTCGCAAACATAAATTAACAGAAAATTAATAATTTTGTATGAATTTTATTATTTTTTTTATAAAATATATTAAGAAGAGTATCTTTATTGCAATAAGTCAAGGAAGTTTATATGAGTATGAATGGAAAACGCGTATTTCCCATCCCTCTTGATATAAACTGGCATGAAGGGATGCTTTTGTCGCAACATCATTTTCAGCAAAATGATTTACGTAATTTTCGGGTTATAGCAAATCAAATCCGGCTTCTTTCATCAAATCATTTTGGCGTTCGGCATTTAAGAACAGACACGGTTTCTCTCAGCGAGGGACTTTATAGAATCAAGGAAATAGAGGCTGTTTTTCCAGATGGGTTAATTTTTAGTTTTTTCCCTGAAACAAATAAAGGTTTGAAACCTCTTGAAATAGATATTGCGGCTTCAATGAAAGAAGGAGAAAATGAATGTACAATATTCTTAGCAATAGCAGAAAGCTCAGATGAAATTTCTCCCATTCTTGGAAATCCTGCAAGGTATTATTCAATAGACGGGGATTATGTTTCTGATGATAATATAAAGGAAAATACAGTTAAAATTCCTCGGCTTTTTCCAAACGGATTTTTATATATAGGGGAAACGATTCCTGAATTTTGTATTGGATTTCCATTATGTAAGATAATCAGAATCGACGGAGTGTTTCATGTGAAAAATTGGACTCCACCGTGTTTTTTTATTGAAAGGCATTTTCCTCTTTGGGAAAGATGCGAAAAATTAACAAAACAAATTAGAGAAAAAGCTGTTTTTCTTGCTGAAAAACTTAAAAATTCTTCATCAGGGAACTCAGCATTCGGATCAAGAACGATTTTAGAGCAGATAATAACGATACTTCCTGGATTGGAAACTTTGGTTTATAGCAATGAGATAAGACCATATGAATTATATCAGGAATTATCAGAAGTTTTGGGAGCTGTTTCTGTTTTGATCCCAACAGATATAATTCCGGTTATGCAACCTTATGATCACAACAATATCGATAATTGCTTGTATACTGTTATAAGTCTTATAGAGCATTACTTATCTGTGATCGAACGTGGATATAATGTTGTTTCATTTAATAAAAAAGGCAGATTTTTTTATCGTTATATTTCGCTGGATGAAATTGAGAAAATTACAAACAATCGTTTATATATCGGAATAAGGACTGATGTGAACGTTGATGTTTCCGAGATAGAAAAATGGATGGCAGAATCAATAATTGTTTCCGATTCCGCCCTAGACTCAGTAAGGAACAAAAGAGTGAAAGGAGCAGACAGACAATTAGCAAAGCAAGAAGTTGTCTCCAGAATACTTCCGGGAATAGGGGTAACACTTTTTGAAATTGATTTGGATGATAATTTTATAAAAGGAGAAGAAAATCTTCATATATTTAATCCAGGGAATCATACGAATATACAACCAAGTGAGATAACTTTATATATTCCAAGAGAAAAAAGGTGATATTATGGGATTTGATGCCAGTAATAGTGCTATAGTCCATGGATTTCAAGCTTTTTATTATGAGTTATTAAGACAGAAAGAAAAGGCATTAAGCTTGTATTTTTCGTATGATTCAGGAAACTCGGAGGATACTGATACAAAATCAGAAGACTTAAAAACAAAAAATATAGAGGGAGGAGTTGTTGATATTCAAAAGAAAATGTTAACAGTAATTGTCAATGTTTCAGATTCAATACTTATTAAATCAACTGGAATAAATCCAAAGTTTATTGAAGATGCGAAGTATTTAATGGCAATTTTGACAGATGAAGTTTTTTTGAATTTAAAATGGGATGGAGTGAAATTCTGGAGATATACCCTTTTAGAAAAGCAATTATTTCAAACAGAAATAGCTG
Source organism: uncultured Alphaproteobacteria bacterium (assembly GCA_958448685.1). Classification (GTDB taxonomy): domain Bacteria; phylum Pseudomonadota; class Alphaproteobacteria; order RUG11792; family RUG11792; genus MGBC162888. The sequence continues at coordinate 4,175 of CAUDEV010000016.1, forward strand.
GTGATAAATTCTTTTCTATGCTGGATAATATCATAAATGATTTGGGAAACCAGGAAATGTCGTTTTTGTATCTTATGGTTCTTTCTCTGGGATTTAAAGGAAAATATAGGGATCTCGGCTATTTAGATTCTGATGAAAAAATATCTTGGTATAAGGGGCGGCTATGTGCTATCCTAAATACAGGATCTTCTAGATTATTTTTCCCAGGAAGATCTCATATGATTGAATCCTGTTATGAACACACATTTATGGAAAGTGATAATAATAATCGTTTACCTGATGTGAGATTCTGGTCTTTTTGTGTTGTTTCTGTGATTTTCCTTTATATTTTGATTTCATATTTTATCTGGATTGATATTACTGGAGAATTGAATGAAATTATGAACAAAATCTCCGAACAAGTTAGACAAGGGCCGCTCATATGATATTATTTACGTTTGGTCTTTTTGATAAAATCACAAGAGGAATAGGAAATGCAGAAATTTCTTTTCCAATGATCATAGGGATAGTTCTCTCCATAGCTTTCATAGCAATGCTTTTAGTGACTATATTCACCTTAATTTCAATAAAAAGATCAGAATCAAAAGCAAAACGAGTTATTGATATTCCTCCTTCTGCTTTAAAAATAGAAGGAAAGAAGATAAAAATTCCTGAGAATGACGCTGACAAATCGACCCCTTTTCCTTTTGGAGAACGAATCAATGGTTATCTCATTAATAAAAGATATATAAAAGCCAGTGGAATTGTTCGTTCATTTTTTAAAGCTCTTAACTTCTTAAAGAGTTCTCTTGGAAGGAATTATAAATATAAATTACCGTGGTATTTAATCTTAGGTACTGAAGGAAGTGGAAAAACTTCACTTATGAATGGCTTTACACATGATGAAATCTATGACGAAGAAGATGATTCACCATGTACATGGTGGTTTTTAAAAAATGGTGTTGTTTTGGATATAAAAGGAGATATATTCCTTCCGAAAACAGGTTTTGATTCTGATGAAAAGAATTGGAGTGTTTTATTAAACCTTCTTTCAAGATATCGTTCTGAAAAGCCTATTAATGGTATTGTTTTGACTATTCCGGCGAGTGAGCTTTATGGAAAAAATAAATTATCTCTTGAAGATATAAAAAAACGCGCATTATATGTTTCAAGAAAATTAAATTTTGCTCAAAACTATTTAGGAATGAAACTTCCGATTTATATAGTCATAACAAAAACTGATGTAGTTCCTGGGTTTCAGAGCTTTTGTTCTGAAATACCTGCAAGAAATAGAACGAACATGCTGGGATGGTCTTGTCCTTATTCTGTTTCATTTTCTTATAATTCCAAAATACTGGATGATGGTTTTTATGCTTTTGAGAATAATTTAAATGATTTAAGAGTTGAGATAATTTCTGAAGGTTCTGCAAAAACAACTATGGATGGAATATTTGTATTTCCGAGTGAATTGTTGACAATAAAAGAATCATTAAAATTATATATAGATTCGATATTCAAATCCTCTTCTATTGAAGAAAGATTTTATTTCAGAGGATTTTATTTCACAGGCGATAGCAAGATGATGCCACTTCTTTCTTTTGATAAAAACAATCAGAATGATGCGATGGCAATAGTTGGAACACCTGATGCTGATATCAATGAAGTGGGAAAATTCTCTGCATTTTATAGTGATGAGGATAAAGCTGCGAAAAAGATATTTTTCTTTGAAGATTTGCTTTTGAAAAAAATATTTGCAGAAGAAGGAATTGCTTCTCCAATGAAATCAAAAGTGCATCAATCAAACAAATCCATAATGATGGCGAAAATATCAACAGCTGTATTTGTTTTGATTGGAAGTTATGGATTATTTAATGCTAGAGATTCTTTAAATAACAATAAAAACAATTTATATCCATCACTGTTTAAAGTTTCTTCTTTAATAAAAAACGCAGGAGATATGACTTATAAAAACCTGCAAAACAACGGAAATGAAATACTTGCAGATTGTACAAACCAATTGCTTTCCATTATGCAGCAAATTCATAATATACGATTTTCCTCATTATTTGTTCCTGCTTCCTGGTTTAGTTCGATTAACAAAGATTTAACAGAGACATTGAGAACATCTTATCAAAAAGTTGTTATTCGTACAATTTATATGAATTTGATTTTAAAATCAAGAGAGCTTCTTGGTATGATTCCGGAACACAAATCAAATAATATTGAGGAACTATTAAATCCATATAATAGCTATGAATATGAACAACTAAAGAACTTTGTTTTCGGCTTAATTGAATTAGAAAAAAATATAAAAAAATTTGATTCACTTCGAACTTCTGGAGATCCAAAAGACCTGAACGATCTTATAGATTACACATTTAAAGGTTCTTTGCCAAGTGAGTTTTTGGATAACTATCAGGAATTTAGATCCATATTAATGAACGTTCCTTTTCCTGCGATTAATTTAAGTCCTTATAAGCAAACAGCGTATGACACGTTGTTAAGTTTGTTTCAAAATTACCTTGATACGATATTTACAACCAGATCTTCAAATAGCCTTATTTCTCAATTAAATAAATTTATAAATCAACTTTCTAGGCAAAATTTAAAAGAAATTCCGAATTGTTCTGAAGTAATAGCGTTCTCAAAGAGCTTAACAAAGGTTTGCAAAGATCTCGGAAAAGAAGGGGAAACATGGCTGGATAAGGATATATTCGAAGCCGATAAAGAGTATGATGAATTTTTAGATGGGGTTGAAACATTATTTGGAAAGGAAGTGTCTCAGAGATTATTGGATATTACGGCTATAAACTTTGGATATTTAAAGTCTCGCTTAATGGATTTTAACTCATTATTAAACCGTGATGTTTCCAAAAGAAACAAAATAAAATCCGAAAAAGAGTCTGCTGTTTCAAGCGGAATATTCATTATTGAAAGATGTTTAGCTTCTTTATGTGCTGAGCCCTTTATAGAAACTCCAGGAGATTATCAGTTGATTACAGATATACCTGAAGGAAAAATGATTTTTTGGGATGATGAGCTAGTAAAATATGCATATGAAGTTGGAAAAAGCTATGAGCAATTTATTGCCACAAATTTGAAAGATTTTCCAAGATCTATGCAAGAAGGCATATCTCTTTTGTCAAAATCGAACCTTTGTGCATTAATCGCAGGAATTATTGCGAAATCGCAAAGTCTTGTTGATGAACCAACAGGTATAACTGAAGAAATAACCTCTGAGGAATTACTCCAAAAGCAAGTTGCGGAATTGAAAGGTGTTGCTCCTAAAATTGTTAATTTGTTAAAAATACTTCGAGATGATAAATTCAGTTTTGTTTTTGGAAATTTGCGAACTGTTTTAAATAAAATAGGTTTTTCACTACTCACTCATATTGATAATCTTCTTGAAAATCAAAAACCTTATCAACCAAATGATTTAAGTTTTAATTATTGGGATGGAAAAAATGGAGCGGCGTTAGCTGCTTTTTCATCATCTGATATGGAAGAATTAAGACTGTATTTGCAACTTCAAAGAAATATGATTTTTAGATTAGCAAAAGATTTTGCAGAGCCAATTATTGAATTTTTAAATGTTAATATTATGTATGATAAAAATTACAGCAATGATAATCAACTTGCAAAATGGTCTCGTATTGTTGATAATGTGAAAGGATTGGAGAGGAAGAATCCTTTAAATTCTGTTAGTGTTTTGGAAAAATTTATAACAGTGACACTGAATGACTATACTCTTGATAACATAACTCAGAAAATAAAACTAAAAGATATAAAAGGAGAATCAGGAGACTATTTCTTGAATATTATCAAGAAAATTAAAAAAGGAATTTTGTCAAAGGCAGAAGTACTCCTGCGAAAACGCAATATAGCCAGATATAATTCGCTGAGAGATTATTATATGAAACATTTGGAAAACGCCTATCCATTTAAAAATTATGACAAATCAAAAAGAACGGCAACAGAAGCAGATTTAGAATCAGTTAGGGAATTTTTTAAAATGTATGACGAATTTGGAGGAACTCCTGAGGCCATTTTAGATCAGATATATCAATTGAAAGGAGATGCCCAAAAGCCTTATGAGTTCATGCAAAATATTCATGATTTGAAACTATTTTTAGGAGAATTAATTAGTAATAATGAAGGTATAAAAGTCAATCTAGAATTTGATTTTGGAATTAATAAGCGTGAAGAAAAGAACACAGAATATCTAGTTGATAGGGTTTGCAAACCAAATAATGACTCTTCCATAGAAGCGATAAATACAGATAAATCTGGATTGTGGTATTTTGGGGAACCAATCGAAATAGATTTGAGATGGGCTTCTGGGGATGAGCAAGCTGACAAACCCGTGTATGATCAAAATGACCCTGATTTGATCTTGAATGAAAATACTGCAAAAATTCAATGTGTTGGAAATTGGGCATTATTGAGATTTTTGCAGAAATATAAATCACAGTCTGTTAATATAGATAACTTGAGTAAGAACCAAACTGTACTCGGATTTAAAGTTCCTTTAAATACAGGAAAAATTGCAAGGTTATTCTTAGGAGTTACGCCATCTTTGCCTAAAAAACCAGGTGATCCTTCTGTTGTCACATTAAAAGTTCCAAATGTTCCTGGAACAATGCCTGAAATACCTAATTCTGTAAAATCTGTTTCTGAAACTCCTGTCTTGGTTTCACAAAATTCCTTTCATGAAACGTCAGAGGAAGTGGAATCAAATAGTGATACTTATGATGCGAAAGAAGATTCTGAAAAAAAGCAAAAACCAGATGTCTCGAAAATAGAGAATACTGAAGCTTCTACTGATAAAAAGCAAGGGGTAGAAAAAAAAGCAGATGATGATCAATCAGAAACAAAACAGGAGATTATGAATATATTAAAATCTGATGATACTCCTGAAATAAATGAAGAAAATCAAGTTATTGAAATCAGTGAAGAACCAATATCTTAATTTGAGGTTGTTTTAAAGAGATTATTATTTAACAATTCTCTAAAATTTTATGGGACTTTTTAAGATTTGACACGAGAGAAGAGCAGGGGATATACTGAAAATATAAAGGATGTTCTAGCGCGCGGCGTGTGGTATACTCATTAATTTTACCACACGTCGCGCGCCCTTTAACTCGACTTGATTACATATAAAACCTTCCACCTTAGGAATGGATGTTGAGTTAACCTTAAAACATATTAAAGAAGTTGTGACTTTTTACAATTAAGCTATCAAAATAAGTCACTGTACAGAAGCCTGAATTAGAAAGAAAAGACCTTACCGGAGAATTTCATTGACACCGCAGAGATACCTATAAAGCTTTTGCAAGACATTATGAATCAAGAAAAACTCAGAGACCGTAAAACTTTAAAGTTAATCGGATAGTTTCAAATCATCGATAATTATGCTGCTTCCAAATTGTTCGCTATAATTTATATAACCGACGATATCAAAAAGCTCAAATTTATTTTTTTCAATTTGTTTTATTATTTCCAATTTTGAGTTACGATTAAAAAGTATGGCTTTAATATTTCCTTTATCGAATTCATTCGAGAAATTAAATATTATATGATTACCTGAGTTTGTTTGTTTGAAATATCTTATCCTGGTTCGTTTTAGGCAAAACAAAGGTTTTTCCACACTCTTCCCAAAAGGTTCTATAGAAGATAAATCTGTAGCTATATTATCCAAAGAAGAAAAACAAGAAATAGAATAATCTATATCCAGAGAATTATGGGAAACGCCGGTAATTTCTGAATTAATAAAAGCAATAAAATCAGAAATTTTTTCTTTTTCTATTGAAAAACCTCCGGCTAATTCATGGCCGCCACCTTTCGTTATTAAATTATTTGATTTTGCTTTTTCTATAAATTCTCCGAGATGAATTCCTTTTAAAGAACGAGCGGAAGCTTTTCCATGGCCACTTTGATTGAAAGTTATGACAAAGACAGGTTTTTGAAATTTATCTTTCAATTTTCCTGCAACAATGCCAATAACTCCTTCGTTCCAATTATTTTCAAATACACATATTCCTGAGTTATTTGTTAAATTATGATCATTAATTATTTTAACAGCTTCAGCTAAGACTTGTTTTTCTATAGTTTTCCTTTGTAAGTTTAGATTATATAATTTGTTGGCTATTTCTTGAGATCGTTCGTCTGATTCTTCCAAAAGTAAGTTCAAAGCTATATGAGGATCTCCAACGCGGCCTGCTGAATTTATTGCAGGACCTATAAAGAAAGATAAATCTTCGGAGGAATTAATTTTTTGAATGTTAAATAAATTCATCAAAGAAATTATACCTTTTGAATATTGATTTTTTGCTAAAGTATATTTCAATAAGGCGCGATTTATTCCTCTCAAATCCATGACATCACAAAGTGTTCCAAGAGCAACGATATCCGTTAATTCTATTAAATTCGGTTCTTTTAAATTCTCAAAAAAACCAAGATTTCGAAGCTCTCGTTGAAGACCTATCAAGAACAAAAACACAACACCTGCTGCTGATAAATTTTTGATATAGGAACCGTCTATTTCTTCTTGGTCAATTCTGTTTGGATTAATAACCGCGGTAGCTTGAGGTAAATTAGAAGCAGTTTGAGTATGATGGTCGATTATAATAGAATCTATTCCCAATGAGTTGATTTTCTCAATTTCTTCAATTGCATTAATCCCTGAATCTACGGTAATTAACAAATCAGTTTTGTTTTGAACCATAACCTCAATTGATTTATCACTGATTCCGTATCCGTCTGAAAATCTGTTGGGAATATAAAACTTTACAGAAAGTCCGATATATTTAAAATATTTTACCATCAAGCAAGTCGATGTTATTCCATCAACATCATAATCTCCTAATATTGTTATTTGTTGATTTTTGTTTATGGCTTCTATAACTCTTTTTATGCCTTTATCCATATCTAATAGACGTGAAGGGTCTGGGATAGTGTTTTTTAATTTTGCATTCAAAAAGGCTGAAGCTTCTGAAGAGGTTTTGATTCCGCGATTAATAAGAATTCTTGCAGCAATTTCGCTTATTTTCAATTCTTTTGAAATTTCCGAAATTAATGATTCATCAGATTCAATAAAATTCCAATGTTTATTAGAAAAAGAAAGTTTCATGAAAATTCTCCAAGTTTTATAATCTCTTCTTCAAGCATAACGCTTGTTTTTTCAAAAACTTTTGTTTTTATAAGTTCAATTAAATCTATAAAATCCTTAGCTGTCGCATTTCCTGAGTTAATTAAAAAATTACAATGAATATCTGAAACTTTTGCTCCACCAGCAGATAATATATCACAATTTGCAGATTTTATTAGTTCCCAGGCTTTCATACCTTTCGGATTTTTGAACGTACTTCCACAAGTTGCTTTTCCAATTGGTTGCGATTTCATACGTTTTTTTCTAATATCCGTTATTTTTTCAATAAGCTCTTCAGATTTTCTGGTTTTTGTTTTTAAATTAACTGCAGTGATAATATAATTCTTTGGAATGTTTCCATTTCTGTATTCCATTTTCAAATCTTGCTTTTCTATAATTTTTTTATTTCCATTAAAATCTAAAATTTCTATAGAAATCAGAACATTAGCTATTTCAAATCCAGGAATTCCTGCATTCATAAAAACAGTTCCGCCTATGGATCCGGGAATACAATACAGATCTTCACAACAAGATAAATTTTTGTTCACGCAGGTTTTTATCAAATCTATTAACTTCAGACCAGATTCGACTTTTAAATAATCTTCATGAAATTCAATGTTATTAAAATTATCCAGTTTTATAATGCATCCACGAAAACCTTCATCCGAAATAAGTGTGTTTGAAATATTACCTAAAATTGCAATTGGAAGATTCCTGGGTTTCCTCTTTAGAAAATTCATCAAATCACTTTTATCTTTTGGAAGAAATAATATATCACAATTTCCTCCTACTTTAAAAAACGAAATATCCTTTAAAGAAAAGTTGAATTTGTAAATTCCAGATACTTCGGGAAGTTCATGCTGCATTTTTCATCTCAGTTTTTAAATGCTCAAGTGCAGTTTTTAAAGAAGCGTTTTCAAAAGTTTTATTTATAACTTCGTTATTCTTCAGAACTTTTCTATTTGAAATTTTACTTGTGCCTAGCTCTGTTGAATTTGATGTAACATTCAATATTGACGTGTGCTGAAAAATCAATTTTATATTAGAAATCCCAAGAAGATTTGATATCGATTTCGAAATATTATTCGAGTTATGTTTTATTATTAAAGAAGCTGAACTTAATGCTTTTATAAATATTGTTAACTCATTTTTTCCAGTGTATTTTATAGAATCCAGTCGAAGAAAGGTTTCCATTTCTTTTCCCACGATATCATTCCATGAAGATTTTAATTGAATATATAAATTTAAAGTGCTTGAAAGATTACCAACAATTTTAGTTGTAATACAAGATAGCTTCTTCATGTCAATAATTACAAGATTTATAATAAAATATGATATCATAAAAAATTTTTAATTTCATTTCATATTTTATTCATGTATTAGTTCAAAAGAAGTGAGGCAAAAAGAGAGTCTTCTAGCACAGATTTAATATACAACTAAGGAATACTCCAGTGTTTTATGTAGAAATTCTTCTGTAATAATACGATTCATTCGCTCCACATTTCCAATCTTTAGTGAGGTTATTTCAAAATCTTTCAATTCAATGCCTTCATCAACTTATATAGAGTTAATAGGGAAAGTATACTTTAGTTTTAATGAAAGTTCAGCATATACCCATTTTGATTTTTTATCACAAGCAATAAAAATGCGGTATGTATAGCCATTTAATGTTCTTACCATATGATCTATTTGTACATTTCCTCCTATTTTTTTATCTGAGAATAAAACTTAAATTCACGACGTTTGGCATTCCCTATATCTAGAACTCGATAACGACCTTGACATACAAAGTTTTCTAAGGGAGCTTTCCACAGAGCTTTCACTAATTTCTATGCCATAATCCCTTTTTTAAAATTACGAATATCTTTGTTTTTCCATAAGTTTTGTATTCTGTTCTTATTTTTCTTATGAGATTCCAAATGCCTTTATCTAAATTATTTTGTTTATGCATTAATTCCCATGATTTTACCAATCTCTCAATATTTTTACAATACTTTAGGAGACGCTTGTCTCACATCTGTTTGAACGTGTACAGAGACCATACACATTTTTGCATGGTCTCATAGTTAGTCAAAAAATCTACACTTAGCTTCCTGAACTTGCTGACTTGTCTCCAAGTCTCAAAATAGCACCTGTTTTTAGGGTAGCTTTTTCATCAAAAGTTATACTGCCATTAGTATTAACGTTTATTTCACTATATATATCACACCCCCCTATAGGCCTCATAAAAATGCCTCCAGATTCAATATTTATAGGAACATGTATTTCTTGTTTTTTATTGCTATCGCACATGAGAAATAAGCTCGTATCTTTTTCTCCTTCTTTTTTAATAGTAATACTTCCACTTTTATAATTAGAAATATCTCCTTGAATATCCACTCGTTCTACTATTTCTAAGGCATAAGACTCTGCCGCCCCTTCAGATCCAATATTACACTTTAGCGCGGGATTCCCCACCTCCTGATTCCCTCTAATTCTAACAGTTCTATCAGGCCCTTCAGCTCCAAGATATAAGATATCCTTATCAGTATATGTTGCCAGATCAGAGGCCTTTATTTCCGCATCATAGACTTCAACTATCTCTACATTTTCCTTTTGAAGATTTTCATTAACATATCCGCCTCCTTCATCAACTATTTTATAAACTTTATCTAAAGTAACATCAGTCACTGGGTTAGCTGTTTTTATAGCTGTCGCATTAGCTTCCTCAGTTTCTTCCTTAACACTTCTTCCAACGTGGTTGTTGATAGTAGTATCACTTCCCATTAATTTAGGATATGGTTCTGAAGTAACCTCCGTATCAATAGATCCATAGTTATCAATGGTAGTAGGATGCTCAGAACCAATACTTATATCCTTGTTGACATAAACAGTAGCTCCTGATTCGATAGTCTTAGGCAAAGCACCTGTTCCTTCCATACTAGCTATTGCTCCAGTAGATAATATTGCGGCAATCAATGTTGTTTGTAATAATTTATTCATATTTTCCTCCATAAAAAGATATATTTACGTTATAGGGAAGTGTTTTCATAACATTTCTTCCCTATTTTCAATTCTAAAAAAAAAGGTAAATTTTTCGTTAACAATACTTAAAAATATTTGAGATATATCATTAATCTGATCTTCGGATAATGTCGATTTGTCAGACTCCAAGAGAAGTTCGAACGCTAAAGCTTTATTCTCATTTCCAATTGATGAAGATTCATAAATTAATCATTGATTGAGTAATGTGACACCAAAATACCAAATGAGTAATTTCATTGCGAATGATTTTAGTATCCATTATACTTTTTATTATACAAACAGAGTTTTTATTACTTATGGGACTAGCTAAAAAATTTCTGACAGTAAGTGGGCTTACGGTTGTTAGTCGTATTCTTGGGGTTTTTAGAGAAACTTTATTAGTGCACTTTCTTGGCGCATCTATGGAAATGGATGCATTCACAACGGCTTTTAAGTTCCCTGCATTTTTCAGACGATTTTTTGCAGAAGGTGGTTTTCAGTCAATATTTGTCCCTTATTTTACAGATTTCACTGCAGCTAATAAATTCAACGGAGCAAAATATTTTTCATCAAGAATATTCTCATTAATTTTCTGGGTAATGTTGTTAATCACAATTTTAGTTGAAATATTTGCAAAAGAGTTTACGATATTTATGGCTCCGGGATTTGCTAGTATACCTGAAAAATTAAAATTAACGACAGAATTTACTCGAATAGTATTTCCTAGCGTTGCCTTTGTTTCTCTATCAACAACCTATAGCGGAATATTGATCTCAAAACACAAATTTTTCCCATTTGCTATGGCCCCGATTTTAGTAAATTTTGTTTTAATTGCTTCTCTTTTTATTGGAACAGATATATTTACAGCAGGACATCGAATTTCATATGGTGTTTTGGCAGCAGGAATTTTTCAATTATTTTATATGTATATTTGCGTGAAATTTCAAAAATTACCCTCCCCAAAATTATCTTCTTTAAAACCAAGTTTGAAAGTAAAGAATCTTTTAAAGAAATTAGTACCAGTATTAGCAGGGGCTGGAGTTGCACAAATAAATATCCTTATGGGATCATTTTTTGCTTCATTTCTTCCAACTGGATGTATCACTTATCTCTATTGTGCAGATAGATTTATACAATTTCCTCTAGCTTTATTTGGTATATCAATGGGGATTGTATTGCTTCCGGAAATAGCTGAAGGAATTTCAAAAGGCGAAAAAAGCAATATTAAAAACATACAAAACAAATCAATTCTATTTACATTGAGATTAACCTTGCCTTCTGTGTGTGGTTTGATTGCGCTTTCTTATTATATGATCTCGTTATTATATGGACATGGAAAATTTGACCAAACCGCAGTCACGCATACATCAAATGTTTTAAAAGTGTCTGCTATAGGTCTGCCTTCGTTTGTTATGGCAAAGATCATGTCATCAGTTTTGTTTGCTCAAAAAAATGCTAAAGCTCCGATGAATGCCGCTATTATTTCGATAATTATCAATATCATCTTGAGTTTTATTCTTATAAAACCATTTCATGAAATTGGCCTTGCTATTTCATCAACAATAGCTGGATTTGTTAATGTTTTTGTAATGTGTCATCAATCTAAAGGTTGGTTTAAATTCGAAAAGTCATTGATTATAGATTTTATGAAAATACTTTTAGCATCTACCGCTATGCTTTTTATAATATTAACTTTTAATTATTATAATAATCCTATTTCGAAATTAGACGAGTTTTTTACTCTCTTCGCATCATGCTTTATAGGATTTCTTGTCTATATCGGAACTTTAGTTTTATTAAAGGATAAATCAATAATTTCATACGTAAATTTTGTTTATAAAAAATTCAGGAAATGTTGACTTATTACATCGCACTCTTCATATACCGGCATATTCAGCCTCTCTACTTTTCATTCTAAAAATAGGGGTATTTAAAACGACTTTCTAGAAGCCCCATAAAAATCTCTAAAATTTTATGGAACGTACCGTGTTGAAGGATTGACGATTTTTTTCATTTTACGCTCCTTTCTAGGCTAAATTAGTTCGTTAAGCGCTTCGAGACCATCCAAAATTTTGGGTAAAGGGATCAAAGGAAGGATCCAAAATTAACCAATATCTATCAGAAAATAGGATCGTTAACTGTGAGCAAATTATATCCCAATTTTGAACTTGAGTAATCCATCTTTAGAGACCACACAGATCTTTGCATGGTCTCTCAGATATTTTCGTTTTTACTCACCAGTTCCTGAACTTGCCGGCTTGTCTCCAATTCTCAAAACAGCGCCTGATTTTAGGACAGTATCTCCATCGAAAGAAATACAACTTCCAGTTTTAACATCAATGCTCTTATGTATAATTGTTCCATTTTGAAAATTTGCTCCGCGACTAGAATCAATAGTAATAGGGCTCCATATTTCTCCTTTGCTTTTACTAAACCAGACTCCACGCATTTGACCGTCGTCTTCTCCATGCTTAATTGTTATAGAACCATTTTTATAATTGGATAAATCGCCTGTTATATCCATTTCCCCAATAAGTTTCAAAACATAAGGCGTTTCATCACTTTGATTCCCCAAATTAATATTGATATCAGGCATCACCCTCTCCGATTCGGTATTCACAATTTTGACCGTCCTGATATCAGTCGTTTCATTTCCGAGATATAGAATATCATTACTTGTATAACTTTTTAGGTCTGTTGTTCCTATTTCACCGTCATAGACTTCCACTATCTCTACATTTTCCTTTTGAAGATTTTCATTAACATATCCACCTCCTTCGTCAACTATTTTATAAACTTTATCTAAAGTTACATTAGTCACTGGGTTAGCAGTCTTTATAGTAGTTGCAGTAGTTTCATCTGTTTCTTCTTTAATACTTCTTCCAACGTGGTTGTTGATAGTAGTTTGCTCTCTCTCATTCGCGCCCATTATCTTCGGAAATGGAGCTTCAGTAACCTCTGTATCAATAGATCCATAATTATCAATCACTGTGTGAAATCCCATATCATCCCCATCGCCAATACTTATATCCTTGTTGACATAAACAGTAGCTCCTGATTCGATAGTTTTTGGCAAAGCACCTGTTGGTCCTGCAGCCATAACTCCTGTAGATAATATAGCTGAAATTAGTGTTGTTTGTAATAATTTATTCATATTTTCCTCCATAAAAATTATATTTACGTTATAGGAAAGTGTTTTTAAAACTTTTCTTCCCTAAATTCAATTCTAAAAAAAAAGGTTAATTTTCCGTTAACAATACTTAAAAATATTTGGGGAATAATTAAAACGACAGCGTAAATCTCCCACAAAATTCCCTAAAATTTTATGGGACTTTTTAGAGTTTGACATATAGGAAATGTTGAAGATATACTAAAAATATAGAGGATATTCAGGCGCGCGACGTGTGGTAAAATATCGAGTATACCACACGTCGCGCGCCCTCCCTCCATATGTGAATTTATAACATAAAGCCGTTTTGAGAGCTATAGATGAAGTTGTTACTCTACTATAGTATTCCAAAACATATTCAATTTAACCTCAACAAAAGTATTTCGAATGAAAGAGCGAAATAATGTTG
>CAUDEV010000017.1 GCA_958448685.1 uncultured Alphaproteobacteria bacterium
TAACGTAAATATAATTTTTATGGAGGAAAATATGAATAAATTATTACAAACAACATTGATTGCAGCTGTGTTATCTACTAGTGTTATGGCTAGTATCAATCATTTGCCAAATACAATTGAAACAGGGGCAACAGTTTATATTAATACGGATGTATATGGTGAAGCTGTTGAAAACTATGGTACTATTGATACAGGCGTAACTTCTGATCCGTATCCGAAATTAAGATATGCAACTATAAACAATCATGTTGGACAAGCTTTAGAAGAAACTTCGGATAATAGATTGATTACAGCAAATCCTGTTGATGGCGTGACGAAAGTTTATGAGATCGGGGAATATACAGGATCTATTAGCCCTAAAATCGTTTTGGAAAACACTACAGTGAATACAGTTAACGACTCAACTGCTTTGGATTTCAAAAGCCTGTCCGCAACAGATTTAGTTTCTTTATCAACAGTAGAGCCAGATAAATCTATATCTATTGTTGGACCTAGTGGTGGAACTTATCACACAATATCATGTCATTTTGGTGACCAAGGAAGTAGTGAAACTAATTCTTATAACATGAAACTCTCTGGATTTTTAACTTTTAATAGTAACTTATCGAATTATAAAAACGGAAGTATAGAAATTACGAATGATACCACTAATGTACATGTTTGTTTAAATCCAGGAGAATTGCGTGTTCCAGTAACTGTAAGTGCGAATAGCGCTGCAATTTCAAACACGGATATATATAGTAATGTTACTGTGAAAAATGGAGCTGACTTGCAGATGTGGGGCAATGTTACCCTTAAACCAGGCGCTGTTTTGAAAATTGGAGAAGCTTAAATTTCCTGAAACCATTGAGTAAACAAAAGATATATGAGAGACCATGCAAAAATGTGTGTGGTCTCATTGATAATTATAATACTTTTCGTCCACATTCTTCATTGCAAGACCATATATATTCCTTAGTTGTATATTAAATATGTGCTAGGAGACTCTCTTTTCGTCTCACTTCTTTTGAACTAATACATTTTTATAAACAATCTTGGATTTATTATGAGCATATGTTACAATATATATGATATATCATGTGTTTATGCAGGATAAAAGTATTTTAATGAATTTTTCTGTAAGATGTTTTTTATTGGCTCTTGGATTTTTGTTTTTTCTCAATAGTTTTTCTTTCGCTTTTAATCCGGCACTGATAGGTAAATCAGTTGATGAAACTTTGGTTTATAAATCAAAAAAACAACCAAAAACTATTTCTGACAGAAGTTATGATGTTTTTACTGCATTAGGTAGAACTAACAAAAAAAATAGTTCTCTCAATAAAATAAATTCACTGGATTTTGGAAATAAAGAAGTTTTTACATTAAGGACGGTGAATGGGGAAGATATAACAAATATTGATGTTTTAAATGTTATAAAGTTAATGTTCTTATTTTCTGGAAAAAAGTATGATCCTTCTATTGCAAGGTTAATGGCTCCGACAGTTCTTGACTCTCTCGAAGATGATAAGCTTCGTAGACAATGCGCTAATCTCTTTGGAATAGTAATAACTGAGAAAGATATAGATAATAAAGTCTTGGATATAGCTCAAAGCAACAGTTATACAGTATCGGATTTAGTTGAGAAATTCAAATCGGAAAAAATAAGTATGAAGTCATTCAAAGAACATATAAAATCTAAAATGATTTTTCAATTAATTGCCCAATCTTTTGCGGAAAGAAAAGATATCTCAAAGGAAGAACTTGAAGAAGTAAAATCCGATGAGATAAATAAAATAAATTCTGAAAGATATTGTGTAGCTGAGATTTTCAGATATAAAGAAGATAGTATCAGGCAAATTTTTGATTTGATAAAAAACGGATTTAATTTCCAAATATTGGCAGAAAATTTTTCTCAAAACATATGTTCCCTCGATAGAGATTTCATGAAATGGAATAGGATTGATTCATTTGAAGCAGAAGTTTTAAAAGTTATCAAATTTTTGAATCCAGGGGAATGCAGCGGTATTATCAAGACAAAAGCAGGGTATAAAATAATACTCCTCATAGACAAAGCAAAGGCAGGTAAAAGTGGAACTTTAGATTCAAAATATAAAATTCTGCAGGCAAAATTGAAATACAGAGGAAAATTATTTACGGAGCAAGATATAAAAAATGCTGATGATTTATTACAAAATATTTTAACTATTTCCAATCCAGATGTATTCAAAACTTTCTGTAAAAATCATGATATAAAATTTGAAGAAAAAGAACTAGATTCTCCAAATGCATATTATATGGAGTTAATAAGCAGATCTCGTTCTTCAGGAAAGGCGGCCGTATTGCAATCCTTAGATGATGAAGATTATGTGAATGTTGTTATTTTAATTTCTGAAATATCGCCTAATGCAACATTACCAACAAATAAAGAACTACTAGAGATAGCTACTGAATCAAAGTTAGAGAAAGAATTTTCAAGGAATTTTCAAAAAATAAAGGCTTCTGCACATATAGATAAAAGTCATGAAGATATAGAAAGGATTTTCAAGTGAGAATAGCGTTTTTTGGGGATGTGGTTGGAAAAAGTGGCAGAGAAGCAGTTATTGAGTATATAAAAAACAATAAATCTAGAAAAGGATTTGATTTTATCATTGTGAATGGCGAAAATGCTGCTCATGGATTTGGAATAACACAAAATATCTGTGATCAACTTTTTTACGTTGGCGTTGACGTAATAACTCTGGGTAATCATACATTTGATCAAAAAGATGATTTACAACTTTTCGATCGAGAAAAAAGATTAATTAGACCATTGAATTATCCAAAAGGAACGCCTGGAAAAGGTTTCGTAATTATAGAAATGCCTTTTTCAAAAAGAAAAGTTATGGTTATTAACTTAATCGGTCGTTTGTTTCTGGAAGCTAATGATGATCCATTCTTTATTATGAATGAATTTTTAAATGACTACAAATTAGGCGTTAATGTTGATGCAATATTTGTAGATTTTCATGCAGAAGCAACAGCAGAAAAAGTCGCATTAGCTCGTTATTTGGATGGGAGAATTTCAGGATTTGTTGGAACTCATACACATGTCCCAACTGCAGATTTGCAAATTCTTCCAAGAGGGACAGGTTATCTTTCTGATTGTGGAATGTGTGGAGATTATGATTCTTGTATTGGAATGAAAGATGACGCTCCAATAATGAGATTCACTTCCAAAGTCCATGCTTTTGCAAAGATGTCTCCAGCTGTTAAGGAAGCGACAGTTTGTGGAGTTGTTATGGATTTGGACGATTCGACAGGATTGTGTTCTAATATTCAAACAATACGAATGGGGGGATTTTTAAAAGAACAGAAAGATTGTGATCCGATTTAATTTTAAGTAAACTAAAAATATGGGCATTTGAGTTTTATCATAACTATGTCACAAGATAATATAGAAAAAAATAAAAGATATATAGAGATTTTTAAAAAGCTTGTTGATATTTATGTGGAAACAGGAGAAGCTGTTGGATCGAGAGTTTTGTCTAGATCTTTGCCAACCCCCCTTTCCCCAGCAACAGTACGAAATGTCATGGCTGATTTGGAAGAACTTGGGATTTTGTGTTCAGAACATACATCTGCAGGCAGAAAACCAACAGATCAAGGCTGGAGATTCTTTGTTAATAGTCTTGTTGAATCTTCAGATATTTCAAAATTCGAAAAAGAGAGCTTGATTTCCATAGCAAAAGATTCTGCGGGAAAAAGTATTGAATCTATCTTGGAAAAAGCAACAGACGTTTTGTCAGAGCTTGCCAATTGTGCCAGTTTGATAAGAGTTCCAACTGTGGATTCTTTGGTAAAACACATTGACTTTGTATTATTAAATCCAAAGCGGGCTATTGTTATTATAGTTAATGAAAGTGGTATAGTTGAAAACAGATTGATTGAAGTTGATAACAATATATCTTCTAGCGTATTGGAAAAAGCAACAAATTATATCAATTCAAAACTTTCCGGATATACTTTGTCAGAAATAAGAAAAAGTCTTCAAAATGAACTCAATTTGCAAAAAGATGGGCTTGATAAGATCACTAAAGAAATAGTTGATAAAGGTCTTGGCTTTGTTGTAAATGAACCGGGAAGTAAAGTTATCGTAAGGGGGCATTCAAATCTTTTAGCAAAAGCAGATGAAATATCAGAATTAGAAAACCTACTACGTAAACTTGATGAAAAACAAACTTTAACGGATATTTTAGATAAGTCAATAACAGGACAAGGTGTTCAAATTTTTATTGGGGCAGAAACCCATATGTTTGAAATGGCTGGTTGTTCGATGATTGTATCGCCATATAAAAATAAAGGAAAATCATTGATAGGTGCAATTGGAGTTATTGGACCGTCAAGAATGAGTTATAGTAGAGTGATAAAACTAGTTGATTATACCGCTAAACTTCTTGGAAATATTGTTTAAGATTACTAATTTATTCAAACATTTCTTTTGGGTTGAAACTTAGTTCCAGATTTTTCCATTCTTCATATTTTTCTTTTGGGAGAGGAAGGGGATTACACTCAGGGTCAAGAACCGCTCTATATGCATTTTCTGCGGCAGTTCTATAATCTGGATCAGTATTCATTCTGGAAGTATCCACTATCTTTGCTTTTGTCACATTTCCATCTGGATCAAGTTCCATTTCAATATCTACAATCAAATCCTCAGCATTCTTCAAACCAGCAGGGAAATGCCAACATTTTCGAATAGTTTGTCTAATTAAATCAATTTGCGTAGCAGTTAAAACCTCTCCAACTTCTTCTGCTTTTATTCCTGAATTTTCATGATCTCCATCAGCAATTGCCCCATCTAATAAACTATCAAAAGATTTTTTTGCGGCTTTAGGATCTGTGTTCTTCTTGCTTTTGTTTTTCCGGAGGTTTACTATTGCTTTTTCATTGGATTTCGAAGATTTGTCTGCTTTATTTTTTTTCTTTGAAGGTTTGGATTTTTCTTTTTTCTTGCTTTTTAGAGAAATAGATTTGTCATCTTTTTTATCTTTTGCTTCTGATTTTTCTTCGTTTTTTGTGATTTTTTCTTTTGCGGATTCAGTTGGTTGTGTTGATTGATTGACGGTTTCTTTTTCTGGAGTTTTTGCTTTTGTTTTACTTAATTTCCCTTCAACTTCAGACAAAATCGGCGCTTTGCTTTTTTCTCCAATCTGTACAAAATCAAAAACCGTATAATTAGAACTTTGCATTTTAGTTCGAAATAAATTATTAAAATTCGTGTAAGACAAAGCTATTATAACGATATGAATAATTATTGATATTATTAAAGGTGTTTTATTATTCATCCTTACCTTCTTTTACGCGATTTCCTATCAGTTTTAAGATTCTTTTTATTATTTTGAGATTTTTGATTAGAAATATTTTGTTTTTTTACAGATGAATCAGCTTCTGAAATAAGGGAAACTTTGCATGCTCCTGTAGATGATATAATCCCCATTATTTCCATAATACTGCCGTATTGCAAATCTTTGTCCCCTCGGATATATATAGTATCGCTTTTACTGTTTTCCAAAATCATAGGAAGCTTTTGAATCAAATCTTCCAGACTTATTTCTGCTTCTTCAATAAAAATTTTTGAGTCTTTATTTATAGAAAGAACAATAGGCGGAGTTTTGGTTTCATTAAGTTCTGCTGCTTTTGTCTTAGGCAAATCAACTGGAACCCCAACATTTAATATAGGTGCTGTAATCATAAAAATTATGATTAAAACGAGCATGACTTCAACAAGCGGAGCTATGTTTATATAAAGATCTTTTGGATTTCGTCTAAAATTATTTTTCATCGAATTGCCTCGATATTATCGCTTCGAATTCTTCGGAAAAAGTTTCCATTCTATTTACATATTTATTTATTGAATCCGACAATTTATTATAAGCTAAAGCTGCCGGAAGCGCGGCAATAATTCCCATAGCGGTTGTAAACAAAGCTTCTGAAATAACCGGAGCAACAGCTGATAAACTAGCACTTTGTTGCAAGGCGATTACCTTAAATCCATTCAAAATTCCGACAACTGTTCCAAAAAGGCCTATAATAACACCATTTGTTCCCAAGGATGATAAGAACGCCATACCTTTTTCCAATTCCTCAACTTCTTTTCTCATTGCAATTTGCATAGCTCTACTGACTCTTTTTTCAAGCATACGCAAGGTAGTTGAATCAGAAGTTTTATATTTTCCTGAAAAATTGTTCCATTCAGCCATAGCGGCACAAAACACATTTGACATAGGATCAAAGAAAGCATCTTTAAGTTCTTTATACAATTTCTCCAAAGGAGTTCCTGACCAAAAGCTTTCTTCAAAATACTCAGCATCTAATGATAACTTTTTAAGTTTTAAATATTTCGCAATTATGATAGTCCAAGACCAAATGGAAGCAGCTAAAAGTGATAGCATAACTATTTTTATAAAAAATCCAGCATTCCAGAAATAACTGAATATAGAGTCACTAGCAGTAGATGCAGGAATGTTTGAAACGCTATTCACAATAACATCTTGTGAAGAACCAATCCCATTAACTGAGCCTAAATTAAGATCGGATACCTGAGAATTTTCCATTTTATTTTAATAATGATACTACGTCTTTGATATTATTTTAGCATAATATGAAATAAAAAGAAACAGTGTATTATGGTATTAATCTTTTTCTATTTTATAAACATGTATCAAATTCGTTTGTCCTGAAGCTCGAAATGGCAATCCAGCAACTATTGCCACTTTATCGTATTCCAAACTAATTTCTTGTAATTTATTTTGAACAATTTGAGTCATTTGAGCAAAAGTGAAAATTTCATCTACAAGAATCGATTTTATTCCCCAAACTAATGCTAATTTTCGAGCGGTTTTCAAATTTGGAGTAAATGCAAAAATAGTCGCTTTTGTTCGACTGTTTGAAACATTCACTGCGCATCTTCCTGTTTCAGAAAAAGCTGCTATTGCTTTTATGTCGTCTATATCAACTGTTCTTCTTATGGATTCTGACATAGCGGTTAGGTTTTCAAATTCTTTTTGAAAGAAATCTAAATTATCTTTTTCCGTTTGAACAATGATTTTTGTCATAGTCTCAACAGATTCGACAGGATATTCTCCAGCAGCGCTTTCTGCAGAAAGCATAACCGCATCAGCCCCTTCTGCTATAGCACAAGAAACATCTGAAACTTCTGCTCTTGTTGGAATATGACACTTTATCATAGACTCTAACATTTGTGTTGCAACAATAACAGGTTTTCTGTGAAATCTTGCTTTGTTTATTATCATTCTTTGTATTGACGGTATTGATTCATAAGGCATTTCTACTCCAAGATCTCCTCTTGCAACCATGACAGCATCTGTGACTTCCAATATTGAATCTATACGTTCTACGGCTGAAGGTTTTTCTATTTTTGCCACAACCCCTATCTTGTTATCAAAGAAATTTCTGGCATATTCTATATCTTTTTCCGTTTGAACAAATGAAATTGCTATCCAATCAGCATCTATTTTTTCAGCTAATTTCACATCTTCCTTATCTTTTTCTGTCAAAGCATTTATTGGAAGAATAGCATTTGGAATATTAACCCCTTTTTTATTAGAAATAACACCGTCTTCTATCACTTCAGTAACCAGCTCATTACCTTTGTTTTCTTCTATTTTTAGTTTTATTTTTCCATCATCTAAAAGCAAATTAGTTCCTTCTTTTAAAGCTGAGAATAATTCAGGGTGAGGTAATGTAACCCGCTTTGAAGTTCCATATGCTTTATTTAAATCAAGAGAAAACTTTGCTCCTTTTTTTAGAATAACACTGCCATCTTCAAACATACCAATTCTGATTTTTGGTCCTTGTAAATCCATTAAAATTGCCAGATATGTTCCTAATTCTTTTTCAATTTTTCGAATTAACTCGGCGTTTTTTATGTGAAACTCATGTGTCCCATGAGAAAAATTTAACCTAAAAACATTAGCACCAGCTTTTGCAAGAAGACGTATGCCTTCTTCTGAACTGCTTGCAGGTCCTAACGTTGCAACAATTTTAGCTTTTTTCAAACTAATCATATTAAAATAAAACATGGTACATATGATATGATTTTATCAGATTTCCAAAAAACCTTCAATGTTATAGAAAGCTAGTGTATTAGCTCAAAAGAAGTGAGACAAAAAGAGAGTTTCCTTACACAGATTTAATATACAACTAAGGAATTCTCTAACGTTTTATGTAAAAATTCTTCTGTAATAATGCGATTTATTTACTCCATATTTCTATTAATCTTCAGTAAGGTTTTTTCAAAATCTTTCATAAATACACTGCCTCCATCGACTTATATAGATTTAATAGGAAATGGCCTATGTAAAGCTATTTAACGTTCTTACCATATGATCAATTTGTACATTCTCTCCTATTTTCATCTGAGAATAAATCTTAAATTCACGACACTTGTATATGATGTAAACTTCCTGTGTTTTCTTGTATCTAAGACTTGATAATGATCTTGGTACACTGAGTTTCTTTATGGTTCTCCCCACAGAACTTTCGCTAATTTCTATGCTATAATCTCTTCTTAAAATTATAAATATCTTTGTTTTTCAATAAGTTTTGTATTCTGTTCTTATTTTTCTTATGAGATTCCAAACTTCTTTATTAAACCTTGGTTTACGAAAGTTTTTAGGTCTTTTATTTTTGATAATTCCAGAATATTTTGTTTGTGCATTATCTCTCATGATTTCACCAATCTCTCAGCAATTTTTATGATATTTTGGGAGGCTTTTTGTTATCCAAGATAACTATTTTCCTTTACAATCTTTTATCTCACGTCTGTTTGAATTTATACAATTTGAAAGTTCAAACTTTAAATGATAGAATAAGATCAGATTTAGAAAGCATTTGAGACATTAATGAATAAGAACACGAAAAATATATTATCTTGGGCATTCTTAATTGGTATTTTGTTTTTAATAGCCAATCCTTTTGACTCAAAAATATTAGGACCCAATACACAAGAAATATCTTATTCAAAATTTATGGAATCAGTTTCTGATGGAGATATAAAAGAGGTTTTGATTAGAAATACCACCTCAAAAATTGCAGGAATGTTTTCTAATGGAAAGATATTTACTACGATAACTCCAAATGATCCACAAATGGTTGAGAGACTTTTGCAAAACAAAGTGGAAGTCAAAGTAGATTCCGGAGAATCCGGATTAGGGTTTTTTATGACCGCTTTGATTCAATGGTTTCCACTTTTGTTAATAATCGGTCTTATGATTTATTCATCACGCCAAATGAAAAACGGAATGGGAGGAGGAATTGGAGGCAATCCGTTCGGAGTTGGAAAAGCAAAAGCGAAAATGTTACAACCTAAAAAAGTTAATGTCACATTTGAAGATGTCGCAGGAATTGACGAAGCGAAGCAAGAATTAGAAGAAATTGTGGATTTTCTAAAAGCTCCTCAAAAATTTCAAAGACTTGGAGGAAGAATACCAAGAGGCGTTTTGCTAGTAGGTGATCCTGGAAATGGAAAAACTCTTCTTGCAAGGGCAATTGCTGGAGAAGCAAATGTACCATTCTTTAGTATATCAGGATCTGATTTCGTTGAAGTTTTTGTAGGTGTTGGAGCAAGTCGTGTTCGCGATATGTTTGAAAATGCAAAGAAAAATTCTCCATGTATAGTCTTTATAGATGAAATAGATGCTGTTGGTCGTCGCAGAGATAATTCTATGAGAGGCGGAAATGACGAAAGAGAGCAAACATTAAATCAGCTTTTAGTTGAAATGGACGGATTTGATGAAAATCAAGGAGTAATCGTCCTTTCTGCAACAAACAGACCTGATATTCTTGATCCAGCACTATTAAGACCAGGAAGATTTGACAGGAGAATTACTGTTCAATATCCAGACATGGCAGGAAGAGAGAAGATTTTAAAAGTGCATGTGAAAAAAGTTCCACTTTCTCCTGATGTTGATTTAAAAACTGTTGCAAGAGGAACTCCCGGATTTTCTGGAGCAGAATTGGCAAATTTGGTTAATGAAGCAGCTTTGCTTGCCGCTAGAAATAATAAATTAGCTGTGACTATGCAAGATTTCGAAATGGCAAAAGATAAAGTAATTATGGGTGCAGAAAGAAAGTCTATGAGTATGACTGATGAGGAGAAAAAATTAACAGCTTATCATGAGTCAGGGCATGCGCTAATAGCTTTATTGATGCCTCAAAGTGACCCTATTCATAAAGTGACGATAATACCACGAGGTGGAGCTTTAGGGATGGTTGTCAGACTTCCAGAAAAGGATAAAGTATCTGTTTCCAAGACGGAATTGCTTTCAAACATACGTGTTGCTATGGGAGGAAGAGCCGTAGAAGAAGTTTTCTTTGGTAAAGAAAATATAACAACTGGAGCTTCTCAGGATATAAAGCAAGCAACTAAAATTGCAAAAAATATGGTAATTAAGTGGGGAATGAGTGAAAAAGTTGGTATAAGATCATTTTATGATTCTGATGGATATTATCTTGAAGCTAGCGATCAAATTTCACAAAAAACTTCAGAATTGATTGACTCAGAAGTAAAGGAATTGGTTGATTCAGCTTATAAAGAAGTGAAAGAATTGGTCATAAAGAATAAAGACAAACTTGACTCAATAGCAAAAAAATTAATTGAAAAAGAAACATTGACTGGTGAAGAAGTAAAGTTAGTCTTTGAAGGGAAAGAATTAAAAGATATTGAAAAACAAGAAGACCCTTTAGAAGAATTTAAGCTAGGGGGAATTCCGAGAAGTTCTGATACAGAGGAATAAGTGGAATTAAAAGTTCTTATCGATAATAAAGTTGGTTTTGGAAAATACTATTTAGCAGAAGCTGGACTTTCTTATTGTATAGAAGATAGAGATGCAAAAATATTATTTGATCTTGGATATTCCGGATTATTTATTAAAAATGCAAATTTAATGAATGTTGATTTAAATGAAATCACTCATGTTTGCTTTTCTCATGGACATAATGATCATACGGGCGGTTTATATTCATGGATTCGTGAATTTGAAATTAATTTATCACAAAATAGACCCCAAATTATAGCTCATGAAGGGGTATTTAAAAGAAAAATTATTCAATATCCAAATGAAATCGAATCTGGAATTGCTTTAGACTTAGATTTTATAAGAACTTTTTTTGATATCAAATTGGTAAAAGATCCTGTTTTTGTAACTGAAAATTTAGTATTTTTAGGACAAATTGAAAGAACAAATGATTTCGAAAATAAGAACCCTATAGGAAAAACTTATGATACATCCGGAAATTTTATAAATGACTATTGCTTGGATGATTCCGCATTAATATATAATTCAACAGAAGGAATAGTTGTAATAACTGGATGTTCTCATTCTGGGATTTGCAATATTGTTCAATATGCTCTTAAAATTGCAAAAGATTATTGGAATCAGACTCATATTTCTGCAATAATTGGGGGAATTCATCTTTTGAATCCAAGAAAAGACCTTTTAGAAAAAACAATAGATTTTTTAAAAAAACAAAACATTGATAGTTTTTATTTAGGACATTGTATTGATTTTGAATCTAAGGCTGTTATGTTAAATTCAGGATTAAATATAAAAGAAATAGAAGTTGGAAAATCATTTAAATGGTAACGCAAAGAAAGTTTTAACTATGTCTAATATTTTTGGAACAGATGGAATAAGAAACAAAGCAAATGAAGGCTATATAACTCCTGAAAATGTTATGAAATTAGCTATATCTGTTGTTAATTATTATAAATCTATAAATCATCAATCTGTGAATAACAAATTCACTGTTGTTATAGGAAAAGACACTAGACTTTCAGGATATATGTTGGAGCCAGCTTTAACTGCAGGATTTGTGGCGGCTGGAGCTAATGTTGATTTATTAGGGCCGATTCCAACTCCTGGAGTTGCATTTATGACTCGGTCTCTTCGTGCTGATTTAGGGGTTGTTATTTCGGCTTCTCATAATCCTTATTATGACAATGGAATAAAGTTTTTTAACTCAAATGGTTTTAAAATTTCACAAAAAGATGAATTGGAGATTAGTGAGATATTTAATTCCAAGCAAGTATTATCTTCATCTGAAAATATGGGAAAAGCTCGAAGAATAGATGATGCTGCAGGAAGATATGTTGAATTTGTAAAAAGTTCATTTCCCAAAAATCTTAGTCTATCTGGCTTAAAAATAGTTATTGACACAGCTAATGGTGCGGCATATAAGATTGCTCCTCAGATATTTTGGGAATTAGGGGCCGAAATAATAAAAATAGGAGATAATCCAAATGGAGTTAATATAAATCAAGATTGTGGAGCAACACATACAGAACTTTTGCAAAATTATGTTTTAGAAAACAAGGCTGATATAGGAATTGCACTGGATGGTGATGCTGATCGTTTGATTGTCGTTGATGAAGAAGGAGAAATTGTTGATGGAGATTATATTATTGCTGCAATTGCAAAAGATTGGAAAGAATCAGGAAAACTCAAGGGAAATAATATCGTTGCAACAACGATGACTAATCTAGCTATGGAGAAATATTTGAATTCAATATGTTTAAATCTCATTCGTTCTGATGTCGGAGATAAATATGTTTTGCAAAAAATGATTGAAATAGATGCAAACATTGGAGGAGAAAAATCAGGGCATATTATTCCAATAGATTTTTCAACAACTGGTGATGGTTGCGTTTCTGCTCTTCAAATATTGGCATATATAAAAAAATCAGAAATAAAGACGAGTAACATAAGAAAACTTTATAAACCATATCCTCAAATAATGAAAAATATTCCAAAAATCTTGAATTTAAATGATCCGAAAATCGTTAGTCTTATCACTGAAGTGAAAAATATCTTAAAAGATAGCGGAAGAATCATAATTCGAAAATCTGGAACAGAGCCAATAACCCGTATAATGATAGAGGCAGAGCATGAAAAGGTTATGAATGATGCTCTTGTATGTTTGCAAACTATCTGTCAGATTCGATATTGAAACTTTATCATTACTTGAAATATACATAGATTAGTGGTGTTTCTTTTCAAATGTCTCACGTGCACTCGAAGAGAGATGCTGCCAAATATTTTAAGTATCTCTAAAATAAAAAACAGTATTATTAACGGAAAATTTACCTTTTTTTTTAAAATTGAAAATAGGGAAGAAAAGTTTTGAAGACACTTCCCTATAATGTAAATATATCTTTTTTAAGGAGGTTTTTATGAATAAATTATTACAAACAATGTTAATCTCAGCAATTTTAGCAACAGCTGGTTTTGCTAGTGAAGGTTTATTGGGCGATCATAACCAAAACGGTGATTATAACTTAAAAAGCAATTATACTATTGAATCTAGTGGTCGGTTAAATATGTTGTCCGGAAGCATGACTATTTCTTCCGAAAAAACATTAACAAACAAAGGAATCGTTGATATTTCAAAAATTACTGATTTTACAGGGTATTCAGGACATGTGCAAGGAGAAAGTGGTTCCTCGATCATAATTCCAAAAAAATCTGCGGAAGTTTCCCCTGGGGATAATGCTCTTAATTGCGATGGAGAATATAAATTAACTTATACGGTTGGAGATGCTGACCTTCAAGTCGTTGAAAATGAAATTCAAATTCAAACATCAGAAAATGGTATATATACAGATGCCTCTGAAGCAAGCACAAAATTGGGACTAACTTTTGACGGAACTGTAACTATGGATCCTCAAGGAAGTGCGTCAATTACTATGGATGAAGTTGTTGCACATTCTGAAAACAAAACAGATAATAGCGATAAGACTTTTGATATAAGTCAACAAGGGCTAAGTTCCACGAATATAACTTTAGATTCGGATAAAACAATCCATTTTGGACTTGTTGGAACCGGCGCAAAAAATATAAACGTGACTGGAGCTCATAAACTCACGATATCTGGAGATTCTTCAGGAATGGAAGGAAAAATAACAACCGAGGGTGATTTGACATTTGGTGACACTGGATCTAAAGGAGCCTTGGAGGTGCTCGGGAAATTGTCTTATGCACCAGATACAGAAACTACAGTAAATAACGAAGTGAAAGTTAGAAGTTTGTTTATTCCTCAAAACGCGAAACTTATAGTTAATGGATCTATAACTATTGGATATGCTGTTTTGTCATCTGTGTATTATGGATATAATTATCCGTGGGTAATGGATTGGAGACATTCGGAGACAACAACAAGAGATGCCAATGGTAATGATTTGGAATCCCCTGTCAAACATAGTGATGTCATTTCTTCGATGATAACTTCAGATGGCACTGATGGTTGGAATGCAGGAACTATCCATGACACCGTCTTATCTTATTTTATAGATGAAAAAGGAATTTATGTAAGAAATTGTAAAACAAAGTGGGCAGATGTTTGGTCTCAATTTGAAGTTGGAACTATAACAACTGCTACATATAATAATGGCGAAACTTTTACTTTAACTCGGACTATAAATAATATTGATTTAGTTTGCTATGAAGAAACAACGTCTATGCATGTCGAAGGAAATTCAACAACTGGAATTTATTCAACAGGTGCAGCTCTTAATTTTGCTAAGGGGAGCAGTAAACAAGCAATAGCCGACATTGATGCCGGAAATATAACAATTACCTCGACAACTCCAATAGGAGAATAATATTTACTTTGATTAATAAACCTTGTCACATGAGTTATCTCTGTGACTTGGTTTTATATCTTAAAGTTATTCATCTCTTAGCGTTCCTCCGCTGTTATCACTGATAGACTTTATAACTTTTTGAGATATATCATTAATCTGATCTTCGGATAATGTCGATTTGTCAGACTGCAAGAGAAGTTCGAAAGCCAAAGCTTTATTATCATTTCCAATTGATGAAGACTCATAAATATCGAATATTTTTATATCTTTGATTTCCACAATCCTCAATTTCTTAATCGCATTTAATATGTCATTTGCTGTAATCGATTTTTTAATTATGAATGAAAAATCTCGAGTAACAGCTTGATATTGCGATAGCAATAACGGTATTTTTACTTTTTGATTTAAAATCATTGGAATATTATCCAAAAATAACTCAAAACACGCTATAGGGCCGGATATTCCCAAATCTGCTAATATCATAGGGTGGATTTCTCCGAAATATGCAAGCGGAGTATCTTTTTGAAATATATAAGTTCCAGATCTTCCCGGATGATAGTATTTTGGAGCAGTTGATATAAGCCGTGTGTGAATATGGCAGATGTTCATCAGCTTTTCTAATAATATTTTTATATCAAATATTGAAACATTCTCTTGCTTTTTCGCCCAATTTCTTTCTGTGAGCTTTTCAGAAATTGTTGCTGCCAAAACGGATGATTCTATTATCTCATCTTTATTTTTTATGAACTGTTTACCTATCTCAAATAACTTCAAATTACGTTGACTTTTATTTTGAGAATTTTTAACAGATTTTAAATGGGATGCAATTATTGAAGGTCTCAAAATTGCAAATTCATTTGTCAAAGCATCTTGAATTTCTATTAGATTTTCTTTCTCACTGAATAACTCTGCGGTTTTCTGATCTATAAACGAAAATGTTTTCACTTCATAAAAATTGTTATAAACCAAAGCGTCAGAAAGTTTATCGGTTAAATAAGTTTGAGTTATTGGTTCCTTTTTCTCTAATTCCATTTCAAAAATATGATCATAACCCATTAGTCTTGTGATTTCTTCAATCAAGTCTTCTTCTATTTCAAGATCATGACGCCAAGATGGAGTTTCTACAACGATTTTTTCATAATCTGCAGATTTTATCTTAATTCCCAATTTTTCAAGAAGATTTACAGAATTTATGAAAGCGTCTTTTGTTAGATTCGTTAATGCTTGGAATTTCTTGAAAGATAACGCAATAGTGTTTTTATTTTCCGGAAGTTTTCCAGATCTTTTTATATTGGAAATTTGACAATTGCAGCTTTTTGATAATATAGAAGCTGTGTATTTCACTGCAAATTCTATATTATTAGGATCGATACCCCTTTCAAATCTTGTTCTAGAATCACTGCATAATCTCAAATTTTGCCCGGTTTTTGCTATGGAAACCTTGTTGAAATATGCTCCTTCAATTAATATATTCTTAGAATCTTCCGTAAATGATGAAGGTTTTCCTCCCATAATACCTGCTATGGACAAAGGTTCATTTTCCGTCGAAACTACTATTGCTCCACTTGGCAATGTTGTGAGTTTATTATTCAATGTTTCTAAAACTTCCCCTTGCCTTGAGTCTCTTACAAATATTTTCCTTGGGAGTTTATCCAAATCAAAAATATGAAGAGGCTGCCCAAGATCAATGCAAATGTAGTTCGCAACATCAACAGGTAAATTAATTAGATTTTGGCCTATTGCGGTTAATCTTCTTGCTATATAATCTGGTGTTTTTCCAATAACATTTTTGATCGCTAACGTTGAAAAATATTCACAATTCTCAGTTTGTATTTTAACTTCTATTGGGTTTTCTATGTTTTCAAAAATATCACAATCACCGAGGTCAAGAAGCTCTCCTGTATTAATAGCGGCAAGATCTCTTGCAATTCCGCGAACACTAAAACAATCTGCTCTATTGGGGGTTAAACTTACATCAAAAACTATTTCATTAAGATTTAAAGCTGCAGCCAAGTCCTGTCCGGGAACAACTGAATTCTTCAACTCTAATATCCCATCAAGTCCATCATCTTGAATCAACAATTCTTCTGTGGAACACATCATACCTTGGCTTTCAATGCCTCTGATTATTCCTTTTTTAAGTTTTTCATTAAACGCAGGAACAAACGCGCCAACTTTGGCGACAGCAACATAAATTCCAGTTCTTGCGTTTTTTGCTCCACAAACAATCTGTAATATCTCGTTTCCGATATTCACTTTACAGACTCGTAATCTGTCGGCATTTGGATGCTTTTCTGCTGATTCTATAAAACCTACAACAAAATTCTCAAATTTTTTGCTATTATCGATTATTTCTTCAACTTCAATGCCTAAAGCTGTTAATTTTTCAGAAATTTCCAAATATGATAAATCTGTTTTTAAATGACTTTTTAACCAATCAAATGTGAACTTCATCGAAGGAACTTAAAAATATTTACCGATTTCATTCTATCAGATTTTACAGGTATTGTCTTTTGAAAATTACATTTACTTATTTCGATATGTTATGTCTTCCGAAAGCGTTGTAGGTGCCTCTGCGGTGTCATCAGCCGTTTGCCGGTGAGGCCTTCTTTTTAATTCACACTTCCGTGCAGTGACTTATTTTGATAGGTTAATTGTAAAGTCACAACTTCTTCAATATGGTTTAAGGTTAATTTAACATCCATCCCATAAGGTGGAAGGGTTTATTGAGAGATAACTTTTCTTGTAAGGGGGTCTTCAGGCGCGCGACGTGTGATAAAATAATGAGTATACCACATGTCGCGCGCCATCCCTCCATATGTGGATCTCTGCATATATTATATTTTCCGAAAAGCGGAAACGATTATATTGATTTACTCCCATTTCGTCAAGTCACACTTCGTTTCACTCGTTCTTCAGAC
>CAUDEV010000018.1 GCA_958448685.1 uncultured Alphaproteobacteria bacterium
AGCAGGACAAAATCGATTTTCCATAATATTTACTATTTTTTCGATTTGCCTTAAACGTCGGATTTCCAATGGTGCCGATTGAGGGACTTGAACCCCCGACCTACTGATTACAAATCAGTTGCTCTACCAACTGAGCTAAATCGGCAATGGGGCGAGTGATCGGAGTCGAACCGACGACCTCTAGAGCCACAATCTAGCGCTCTAACCAACTGAGCTACACTCGCCAAAACTCTTATTTTATAGTGCCATAAAATGTAGTTAATTTCAATAATTTTTTTAATAACTATATTTTGTCTTTTAATATATCTTCAAATAATTTTTTTGCATTGAAAGCGCCATCATTAGCTGTCAGGTTTCCTTTTGAATCAATGTGATCTAGCTTATAAAATCCATTTTGCGCAAGTAATTTTATATCGTTTTTTAAATCTTCCCACCCTCCATGAAATCCATTGGGATATTTTTCCCAACTATGTTCATAAAAACAAACAAGTAAATACTCAAGATAATTTTTATCTGGAGCTGGAACTGAATCATAGATATTAACTTTTCCTTGGATAAACTTTATACATTCAACTTTCTTTTCATCAGATATTGGAAGTTGAAATATATCGTCTACAAATCCGGAACCTCCACTATTTTTAGGAAAAAGATATTCAGAAAAAATTAAATCTGGTGACGAGTAAATCTTCCCATATAAGTTACGTAATACTGCAACAACCTGTTTTATAGATTTTATTTTTTCATCATCACTTATAGGTAATTCTATTTACATATTATATTCTGCAAAATTTTACAAATGTTTTGTTTTGCATCTTTTTCTACAAATGAATAAAAATAAGAAGGATATTATTAGTATAGTG
The DNA here is from genome assembly GCA_958448685.1 of uncultured Alphaproteobacteria bacterium. Taxonomy (GTDB): domain Bacteria; phylum Pseudomonadota; class Alphaproteobacteria; order RUG11792; family RUG11792; genus MGBC162888. Next base: position 861 of record CAUDEV010000018.1, read on the forward strand.
AAAATTATATTATTTTTATAAACAGCAAATACAGTAAATTGATATTTTCCGGGAACTTTATAATCAATTCTATTTATTTCATTTGTTTTCAAGATTTTCAGCAGTTTCCCATTACAATCTATAATGGCAGATATTCCATTGTTAGCGCATCTAATAATCATTTTTCCTTCTTCTATAGCTCTAAAGCAAGCAATTTTTAAATGTTGAGTTGGACCATCAGAATCTTTGAACCAAGAGTCATTTGTTATATTTAATATCCATTTGCTTTCAGGGGTATCTATTATTTTCCCTGGAAAAGCTATTTCATAACATATAACACAATCAAAAGGAGAAATATTTTTAAGTTTTATCGTTCTTTTTAGTTTTCCTTCTGAAAAGTTTATCATTCCTGAAGTAACTTTTTTCAAACCTAATTTTAATAAACATTTCGGAATAAATTCTCCAAATGGCAAAAGGTGTCTTTTATCGTAAATCTGTTTTATTTCACCATTTTTTCTTAGGACAACTAAACTATTATAAAGTCTTGCATCTTTGTCAAATCTATCACACCCAGAAATTATATATGTATTATTACCTTTTATTGGAGATGTTATATACTTTAGCAAATCACTTTTTGAAGTTATAGGTGTATTAATTGCAGCTTCAGGCCATATAATCAATCTCGGTTCAATATATAAAAAGTTTTGAAAATCTGAAAGCTTTAAATGAAGATCTATATTTTGCTTGAACTTTTCAATCAACAACTTATCTTCTTGAGCTATTGAAGGCTGAACTATTGTGATATCTGTATCCGTTTCAGGAATTATATAACCGCTATATAAGTTTACTTTGTAATAACCATATGAAATAACAATGGCAAATATGCTTAGAGCATAAATAATGGTTTTCTTAAAACTAAGCAAGCCTATTATTAATATGAGAATAAATGAAACACCATATATTCCAAAAATGTCTGCAACTTGAGAAAAATATGGAATATCATATGTAGCGTATCCAATTAGATTCCATGGAAATCCTGTAAAAACTATTCCTCGTAAGATTTCGGAGATTGTCCAAAAAACAGCAAAGAATAAAATAAAATTTATGCGAGTTGTTGCAAACTTTTTAGTTAAATAACATGCTATTCCAGGATAAATTGATAAATATAAAACCAAAAATGCAACAGCTAAATATCCGTAATTTCCAAACCCAACACATTTAAATGATTCGGCAATCCAATATAACGTACTAGCAAAATAACCTATTCCAAAAGAAAAACCAATATAAAAAGATTGTCTTTTCAAGGCCTGTTGCAAGATAAGCAGAAGTGAAATAAAAATAGGAATAAGTAATATCGGATATGTTGTTCCCTTGCAAAAACAAAATTTCATAAGACATCCTAGAAAAAATGCAAATGTTTTAGGGAACATTATAAAAGCATATGAAGTTAAATCTTTAATCTTTGAAACATTTTTTATATTTTGATATAGCACGTTTTTTATATTTTTCTGCAAAATTTACTATACTATTTAAATCATGAAGGTTTTTTGAAGCTTTGTCTAGATAGAAAATAGATTTTTCTAAATCTTTCTTTGTTTTTCCATGATTTAACAAAACAATTCCAGCATTAAATTGTCCCGGACCAAATCCTGATTGTGCAGCTTTTTCATAATAATACAAAGCTTTTTCTATATTTTTTTCTCTGATATCTCCAGAATAATATCCATCTCCAATGGAGTTAAATGCTTCAGGAAGTCTTAAATTTGCAGCAATTGTTATGTATATATCAGCCTTTTTTATATCTTTTTTTAAAAATGTTCCGCAGAGATATAAATTTCCTAGAATATAAGCTGCATCCGCATCTTTATGTTTATCAAATTTAATTGAGTTCTTTAAATATCTTTCAACAACCTTTGGATCTTTCTCCCCCCATTCAAAAACATAGTTATTTATAAACCTATTTTCTGCAATGGCTAGAGATATTAAGCTATAATATACTATCAGAAATTTTTTCATATTAATTTTCAAAAAATTCTTTATGCAGTAAATTAACAAAAGTTTCAGTTTGTTGAAATGGTGTGATCAATGAAAGAGAATTTGATGATGATAAATTATATTTTAGTACTATACCATTCTTAGAAACAATTTCCGAAACTTTGTTTAATGCTGTATTATTGTGTTTGAAATCTCCAACTATAGTTGTTACTCCTATATCATTATCTATTTCGAATTGTATAGATCTTTCTTCTAAAAGTGTTTTTAAATCAGTTTGTAATGTTTTGTGAATCAGAAATACATCTCCTAAATTTATTGTATTAAATGGTTTCATTAAAGTCAATATATCGGAATGAATTTTTTTGTTTTTAAAAGACAACATGGCTAATTCCAAATTATGAGCAATGCCTGTTATATTATTATTCGCAATATATTTTGTTTTATCAGAAACTTTGGTCCCCAAGCCTTCAGAAAAACTTGAAAGAACTTTTAAATTTACATTATATTTCTTTGCAATTAACGTCGATTTTGCTTGCAAAACTTTTGCTCCCCAAGTTGCTAATTCTATCATATCATCATAGGAAATTTCTTGAATCTTTTTGGCGTTTAACACAATTCTTGGATCAGCTGAATATACCCCATCTACATCTGTATAAATAAGACATTCATCCGCATTTATTGAATTTGCAACTGCGCATGCTGTTGCATCTGAACCTCCTCTTCCTATTGTGCATATATCAAAATCTTCCGAGATCCCTTGAAATCCCGTTATTACAGGTATAACCCCGTTTCCAAGTTCTTCTAAAATCCTATTTTTATTCACTTCTGAAATTTCCGCATTTGAATAATTATTTGTTGTTTTTATTGGTATTTGCCAGGCGTTCAGTGATTTTGCAGGATAGCCTAAAGAATTTAAAGACATGGCTAATAATCCTGCAGCAATTTGTTCTCCTGCGCTTATGACTGCATCATATTCTCTATTAAAAGTGGTATCTGTGAAAGATTTTGCCAAATCTATAAGACGATTTGTTGTTCCCTGCATTGCGGATGTTACTACTACAACTCGATTTCCATTTGATACAATCTTTGATATTATCTCAGAGACATGATTTATACGAGCTGGAGTAGCAACAGAAGATCCGCCAAATTTGAGAACATATAATGACATTATTCTTTATAGTCTATCCATCCAATATGTCCGTCAGGTCTCTTATATACAACGTTTATACGTCCAGAATCTGCATTTTTAAACATAACAAGAGGCATATCTGTCAAATCTAATTTCATAACAGCTTCGCTAACGCTTAAAGATAAAATATATCCATCTTGTTCTGCTATAACTAAATGTTCTTCATCAGAATCAGTTGAGGAATCTTTTCTTTCCACAACATATTTCATAGCTTCAATTCCCTTTGTCCATTCTAAACGTCTTTGTTTGTTTTTTATCCTGTTTTTATGTTTCTTTACTCTTTCTTCAAGACGTTCTAAAGCTAAATCAAAAGCTTTATAAGGATCATCAGATGCCCCATTTGTTTTTATGACAAATCCTTTATATAAATATAAGCAGACTTCAGTATTAAACAACCTGTTATCTTTTACTATAACTACTGTGGACTCTATTTCTTCACCTAAATATTTATCTATAAGATTTTCTGTTTCTTTTTCGATATATTCTTTTAAGCTAATACCCAGATCTATATTTTTTCCAGAAATCTTAACACTCATGAACTCACCTTAAAATAACCCTATATAAAAATAGTAGCAACTTTCTAAAATTTTAGATAGAGAAAAATTAACATAGATTTTCCATTGACTAAGTTCAGATTATATAGTAATATAAAAACATTAGGTCGGAAGGGTGGCCGAGTGGTTAAAGGCAGCAGACTGTAAATCTGCCGACGTTAGTCTACGTAAGTTCGAATCTTACCCCTTCCACCATAGAACGCGGGTGTAGCTTAATGGTAAAGCCCCAGCCTTCCAAGCTGGTTACGTGGGTCCGATTCCCATCACCCGCTCCATAAATTTAAGATATGTAATTATAAGGTTTAATATTGTGTTGAGGTTTTTGCGTTCTCCGAAATTTTGGAATGATAAGAATAATAAAATCTCTCGTTTTTTGGAACCTATTTCAAAGTTATATTACATAGCATCAAAAGCAAAATTAAATAGTGTTGTTCCAGAAAAGGCGCAAGTTCCTGTTATTTGCATTGGAAATATTGTTCTTGGAGGCTCTGGAAAAACCCCAACTGTAGATTTGGTATGTGATATATTAAAAGATAATAACTTTATTCCTCATATTTTAACTGCGGGTTATGGTGGATACCTGAAAAATGTTGTTAGAGTTGATCCCAATTTGCATTCTTATTTGCAAGTTGGAGATGAAGCTCTTTTGTCGGCCGAAGTTGCGCCAACATGGATTGGAAGAAATAGACTAAATTCAAGCAAAGCTGCTGTTTTAGCAGGCGCAAATGTTTTAGTTATGGATGATGGATTTCAGAATAATTCTATAGAAAAAGATATAAAAATATTGGTAATAGATTCAGGACAACAATTTGGTAATGGTTGCTTATTTCCAGCAGGCCCTCTTCGTGAACCAATTAAATCCGGAATAAATAAATCTGATGTAATATTGATAATAGGGGAAACTAATTCAGAGCTAGAAGAAAAAATTCATGTAATTAACAAAGATATTCCTATATTCAGGGCAAAAATGGATGCTATGGAATTTCCGGAAATAGAGAATAATAAAGTAATTGGTTTTTGCGGATTGGGATATCCCTTAAAATTTAAAAAAACCTTAATAGATTGTGGTTATGAGCTTGTCGATTTCATATCTTTCTCTGATCACCATCCGTATACCATAACGGAAATTCAAAAATTGATTTCTGGAGCAAAGAGTGTCGGAGCTTCATTGCTTACAACTATGAAAGATTTTGTAAAAATCCCTGAAGTTTTTAAAAATGAAATTAAGATTGTAAAAATAAAACTGAAACCTGAAACAGATGAATTTAAAAAGTTTATAATCAATTCAATGTCTGAAAAAAGTGATAGATTTTAAATAGTTTTTACTGTAAAGTATATATAAAGGATGGGTGGTCGAGTGGTTGAAGGCACCGGTCTTGAAAACCGGCAAGGGGGCAACTCCTTCGTGGGTTCGAATCCCACCTCATCCGCCATATTGATCAAAATTCTCAAATTCAGTTAGGTTTTGAACCTTATATTCTGAAAAAGCTTGAGAAAATGAGATATTTCTTGAATTCTTAATCACCGCCATATACTTTTCCCTATCTTTAATTTATATTATTCTTATTTTTAAACACTTTTTACTTTTTCTTTTTTTCTATATAATATTGGCAATTTAATTTTAAGGTTAAGCAAAGATTTAAAAAAATTTAGTTTTTTAATATGTTATAATCATAATATTGAGCTTAATCAGTTTCTCACATGCCTATTAAAATTTCAATTATTATTCCTGTTTACAATTCCGAAAAATATTTGAGAACTTGTCTTGATAGTATTACAAATCAAACTTTAAAAGATATTGAAATAATAATTGTTGATGATGGCTCTGTTGATAAATCTTCTGAAATTTATAATGAATATCTTAATAAGGATGACAGAATAATTGTTATAAAACAAACTAATCAAAAACAAGGAGCAGCAAGAAATAGAGGGATCGAAATCTCAAAGGGGGAATATATCGGTTTTGTTGATGCTGATGATTATGTCGATTTAACTTTCTTTGAAAAATTATACGAGACAGCAACGAGATATGAAGCAGATATGGCGATTGCTGGCTTGATAAAAGTTTGTGCCGGAAAGAAAAAATACAAATGGAAATTTGAGCCAGAAAAATTATTAACAAGTGATTACGATAAATTTATACTTGGTCATCAAATCAAAAATGCAGCACCTTATAACAAAATTTATAAAAGAGATTTCATTGAAAAAAATCAGATTCGTTTTAAAGAAAATATATTTTATGAAGACGGTCCTTTTACCGTACAAGCTGTTTATTATGCAAATAAGATGATCACAGTTCCTGAAATATTTTATTATTACCTGAAAAATCCGACATCTACGGTTAACTCCAAACAAACCAAAAAACATATTAATGATGCCTTGAATGCAAAAGCGGAAATCTTAAAATTCGTGAAAAACCATAATTTCAAATTATCTCAGAATGCTTTTCATTATACGAAAAAGGTTTATAAAATTTTTAATTTACCAATCCTATCCATAAAAGAAAATATTATTCGAGAAACTTTTTATCTTTTTAAATTCATTCCTGTTTTTTCAAGAAAGATTTAATCATCATTTATCTCTTGGAGAAGAAGAGCTTCCCGCTAATATTCCTCCATCTATTATTATTTCACTTCCTGTCATAAATGACGATTCATCTGAAGCAAGATACAATACTAAATTGGCAACATCGATAGGTTTTCCCATACGTTTTAAAGGAATTCCAGCTGCGATTGATTCTATTGCTTCTTGACGTTCTTTGAGCGTTTTCCCCATCATGTGACTCCAAATATCCGTTTCTATAGCAGCTGGATGAATTGAATTACATCTGATGTTATAATTCTTATCGGCACAATATAACGCAACAGATTTCGTGAAATTTCTGATAGCGGCCTTTGAAGAAGAGTATGCAACTGAATTTGGAATACCAACAATTCCAGATCTCGATGACATGTTGATAATTGATCCTCCGTGATTTTTCATGTATCTTATAGCTAATTTACAACCAAAAAATACACTGTTGAGATTTATATCATGAATTATCTTCCAACTCTCAAATGAAGCATTTTCTGGATCTTGTGGGCCAAATTTCTCAGATGTTCCCATAATTCCTGCGTTGTTAAATAATATATCAACTTTACCGAAATGTTCTATGCAATATTCAAAACAATTTTGCCATTCTTCTTTATTCGAAACATCTAAATGAAAATATTTTGAATTCGGTATTCTATTTGATAATTTTTCTCCTATTTCATCTAAAATATCTGTTATTAGGACCTTACAACCTTCTTTTGAAAATAATTCCGCTGTTGCCGCGCCAATGCCTTTTGCAGAACCTGTTATTATTGAGACTTTATCTGATAATCTATTCATAATTCACCTCCCTATATTTATATTATAACAGATTTTCTATTTTTCTCAAATAATTATCTTGATCTTTGTATTGAAATTAGTGAAAATTCTGTGGAAAGAATCCTAAAGAAACCCGATATACCAAGGTCTTTATCGACTCCTAGATATAGGAAATGCCAAACGTCGTGAATTTAAGCTTTATTTTCAGATGAAAATAGGAGAAAATGTACAATCGATCATATGGTAAGAACATTAAATAGCTTTACATAGGCCATTTCTTATTAAGTCTATACAAGTCGATGTAGGCATTGAATTTATGAAAGATTTTGATGTCTCACATCTTATGAACTAATATAAATTTTCAAAACATGTTTGGAATTCGTTCGTTTTTGATATAAAATTAAATATCACTTGGATTTGTGTAAGATAAATGAAAATAGCTGTTTTATATGGTGGATGGAGTCCCGAACGTGAAATTTCCATTAAATCAGGAAAAAATATCTCTAAAATTCTCTCAAAATTAGGGTATGAAGTTTCTGAGATAGATGTTAAGAAGGATTTGAGATATTTAACCAACGAACTTTATAAAATTAATCCTGATTTTGTGTTTAATACTTTGCATGGTTTTGGAGGAGAGGATGGAGTACTTCAAGGCTTTTTAGAAATTTTCGGAAAGCCATATAGCAATAGTGGTGTTATGAGTTCTGCGATCTGTTTTGATAAAGCAGTTTGTAAATCTATACTAAAACATAAAGGAGTCAGGGTAATTGAAGGAACCGAAATTAAATCCTCAGATATTTCTGATATAAATACAACTGAAAATTTGAAATTTGATTATCCTTTTGTTATAAAGCCTGCATCAAATGGTTCGAGTGTTGGTGTTTTCATTATATATAACAAAACCAACTTGGAAAATCTAAAGAAAAAGACTTGGTCCTTTGGAGAAAAAGTAATTATCGAGAAATACATAAAAGGACGAGAATTCACTATTTTGGTTTTAAATGGAAAAGCTATTGGCGCTGTTGAAATAACTTATAAAAACCAATTTTATGATTTTGAAAGTAAATATGACATAGGAGGATCAAGTCATATCGCGGACTATAAATTAAACGAATCTGTAAAGTCTGAAATGTTTAGAATGTCTGAGATAGCTTTTTCAGCTTGTGAATGCAAAGGAATTGCCAGGATAGATTTCAGATATGATGGCGAAAATGTATATTTTCTGGAAATTAATACCCAGCCGGGAATGACAGACGTTTCTCTTGTTCCTGATATTGCAAAATTTAATGGTATATCAATGGAAAATCTACTGCAAGAAGTAATAAAATGCTCATTTCCTGATTCATGAATTATATCCTAAGGTAGATAAAACAAATATCTAACATCATATTCTGAGATTGGTAAATACATTGATAATAATCTGTCTACCGAAAGCGCTATAGGTACCCCTGCGGTGTCAATGAAGTTTTCCGGTGAGGCTGTCTTTCTAATTCACGTTTCGTGCAATGACTTATTTTGATAGGTTAATTGTAAAGTCACAACTTCTTCAATATGGTTTAATGTTAACTAACATCCATCCTATAAGATGGAAGGGTTTATAGTGTAAATCGCGTAAAACTGAGGAGTCAAGGGGCGCGCGGCGTGTGGTAAAATTAACGAGTATACCATACGCCGCGCGCCTGAATACCCCATATTTTTAGGATATACATTATAATTCTTTCACGTTAAATTCTAAAAAGTCTCATAAAATTTTAGGTATTTTTACGGGACTTCGTTTCAAATTTTCATATTGTTAATATACTTGCCAATTCCCATATTCTTTTCTTCTTTAAAAATATTTTAGACTTTGATAAAATATATTTTATAGTGTAACTTTTTTCGCAAGATTTTTTTAATCTTTGCTCAATAAAATTTAGGTGAATATGGAAATAAATGAAAACCGCAGCTTTGCCGAGTTGCTTGAAGAATCTCTAAAAGGAAAGAATTCTTTAGAAGGAAAAGTCGTTCAAGGAACTATAGTTGCGATAAAAAATGATAAAGCAATAATTGATGTTGGTTTGAAATCAGAAGGTAGATTATTTTTAAATGATATAAAGTCTTTAAAAGGTACTGATGAAGTTTCTGTGGGAGATACTTTAGAAGTCTTCGTTGAACGTTTTGAAGATAAAAATGGTGAGCCTGTTTTGAGCATTGAAAAAGCAAAAAAAGAAGCAATTTGGAAAGATTTAGAAAAGAAACTTGAAACCGGAGAAACTATTGATGCGGTTATTACCGGAAGAACAAAAGGTGGATTTTCAGTTGATATCAATGGAACTGTTGCTTTCTTGCCAGGAAGCCAAGTTGATTTAAGAATTGTAAAAGACATCACGCCTCTATTAAATCTGAAGCAACCATTTAAAATTTTAAAGATGGATAGAGTAAGAAATAACATAGTTGTTTCCAGAAGATCTGTTCTTGAGGCAGCCAGATTGGAATCTAGATCAGAGGTTATGTCGAAACTTGAAGAAGGAATGGTAACGACTGGTATTGTTAAAAATATTACTGATTATGGTGTTTTCGTTGATATTGGAGGAATCGACGGATTGCTACATGTTACTGATATGTCTTGGAAGAGAATAGCATCACCTTCAGAATTAGTAAAAGTGGGAGATAGCGTTCAAGTCCAAGTTATAAAATTCAATAAAGATTCTGGAAGAATTTCACTTGGTATGAAGCAATTAGTTCAAACTCCATGGGAAAATATTGAACAAAGATATATCGTTGGTGAGAAATATAAAGGAAAAGTTGTAAATATCACTGATTATGGAGTTTTCGTTGAACTCGAAGATTGTATTGAAGGAATGATATATATGACAGAACTCAGTTGGGTTCGCAAAAATATTCAACCAAGCAAAATAGTTAATATCGGCGATGAAGTTGAAGTTATGGTTCTTGAAGTCAATCCTCAAAAACGTAAAATAAGTTTGGGATTAAAGCAATGCCAAGAAAATCCATGGAAAAAATTTGCTGAAGAACATCCAGTTGGAGCGAAACTTGAAGGTATTGTTAAAAACATTACGGAATTTGGAATTTTCGTTGGAGTTAATGATTTGCTCGACGGAATGGTTCATATGTCAGATGTTTCTTGGAATGACGGATCAAGAGATGATAAATCAAAAGATATTGAAAAAGGTCAGAAAATTGACGTTATCGTCCTTGATGTAAATCCTGAAAAAGAAAGAATTAACCTTGGAATAAAACAATTAGCAGATGATCCTTATGCAGAAGCTGCAGAAAACACCAAAAAAGGTGACGTAGTTGTTGCTGAAATCAAGGAAATACACACAGCTGGGGTTGATGTTGTTCTTGAAAATGGACTTTCTGGATTTATTAAGAAATCTAATATTTCAAGCGAAAAATCCAAACAAAAGACAGATTCCCTTGCTGTTGGAGAAAAAGTTGAAGCCCTTGTGCTTAATATTGAAAAAACATCAAGAAGAGTTAATCTTTCAATAAAAGCTTTAGAAATCCAAAGAGAAAAAGAAGCCTTACAACAATTTGGATCAACTGATAGTGGAGCAAGCCTTGGAGATATCTTAGGAGAAGCTCTTAAAAAGAAAGAAGAAAAATAAGGGTATTTAAAAGGTGGAGAAATCCACCTCCTCTTTCATTATGAATTTTATAGAAAATTTTTTCGGAACGGCAGCTTTAGTAACCAGTATTATAGGTCTGATTCCTCAAATTTATAAATCATTCAAAACAAAATCTACTAACGATATCTCAATGATCATGCTTTTGAATTATTTTGTATGTTCTATATCATGGATTGTATATGGAGTTTATACAAAATCTGTTTTTGTTATTTGGAGTAATATAATCGGTTTGATAACAAGTTTCATTTCGATACTTCAAAAAAGATATTATGATAGGCAATAATATTTTTGATTTTTCAAAATTTAAATCCATATTATGTTTAAATGGAAAGCTTCCCTCATATAAAACCTTAATAAATCTTAACTTACCGATTATTGCAGCTGATGGAGCTGTAAATAAGCTATTTGATATGGGAATAATACCAAATATTGTTATTGGGGATTTGGATAGTGTTTCTTCTGATTTACTAAGCAGAATTCCACATTTAAAAGATTTAGATCAAAACTATTCCGATTTTCAAAAAGCTTATAGATATATAGCTTCAAATAACTTGAATCCCTCTATTGTGTGCGGCATATCTGGAGGCTTTTTAGATCATATTCTTAACAACATTAATATATTTATGAAGCTGGAAAATAACATATTTATGGATGATGAAATTATAGGATTTTGTTTGCATGGGAAACGTACATTAAAAACAACAATAGCAACAAAAATTTCGATATTTGGAATTCCGAGTTGCAAGATTTCAACACAAGGGCTTAAATGGGAATTAAATAATGAGTTATTATCTTTTCCTGGAAAAAACTCATCTCTAAATAGAGCGAAAAAACAAGAGATTTCAATTGAAGTTTTTGACGGAACTGCATTGATAATCATTTATAAAAACATTATAAATGATGCAGGATTAGAGGAAATCAAATAACTTTTTTAACTCTGAATCTAACTTCGGTTTTGTTAATTTTATCTTATTTGAAATTATTTTATCATTTCCTGATGTTTCAAAATGCACACCACTTAAAATCGCAATTCCTGAACTTATATGACATTTTATAATAGCTGGTAAATTATTTTCCGTATAGGTTGCTGTAATTTCAACATTTTTCATACTATTTGCTGAGCTTGGAATAAATGTACCACCACCGTTATAATATACATAGACTTCAGCTCCTGAAAAATTAACTTTCGCAGCACAAGCTCCAGAATCGTCATCGTAATTATATGGCTTTAGTATTGGACCGAATGTTGTTCCTTCAAACAACGCAAGACTTCGTTTTTCGATTATTTCCAAATCCGTTCCTTTGGCAAATTCCAAAGAACTTCCGGCAAAATATGCTCCCGCACAAATTCCCAAGTATTTTCCACCATTCTTTATAAAACTTCTTATTTTTTTACAACCAATTTCTCCGAGATTTTTCTCATACCATGAATCAGCTCCTCCCGGGAAAACTATAAGTTCTGTGCTATCTTCCCAGTTTTCATTAATTACATTCCAATAGTAAATGTATTTTATTTCATATTTCAAATTTACAAAATTTTTTAAGAAATAATAAATATCTTTTATGCAATCAACAGATGTTCCTAAACCAGAATATATAAGTATGTTCTTCATAAATATCAATGGTCGGGAAGAGAGGATTCGAACCTCCGGCCCACTGCTCCCAAAGCAGTTGCGCTACCAGGCTGCGCTACTTCCCGTTATTATAATTATCCTACAGGTGATATATAATTTCAAGAAGAATTTTTAATGTTGTATTAGTTGGTTCATAAGAAGCGAGACAAAAAGAGAATCTCCTAGCACAGATTTAATATACAAAAAGGGGTATTAGCCTTGCAAGGAAAAATTTGGACGAGAGACCATCCAAAAGTTTTTTGTAAATGGATCAAAAAATAGAACCGTAATTAACAACCTATCAGAAAATAAGATAGTTAACTGCGAGTAACATTAGGCTTTAATATATTATTTCTTATCCCTATATCCTTTCGCTTTACACAGAATTCTTACAACATCCGGCTAAAATGTGGAAATTCAGGGATTTTAAATTTATTAAATCGGTATTTCATTTGTGGAATCATTATATTAGTATGCTATAATGTAAAAAAGATTTGATTTCCATAAAAAATTTTGGCAAAAGTTAATTCAAAGTTTATATGTCAAGAATGTGGAGCTATTCTTCCCAAATGGATGGGGCAATGTGATATTTGCAAGGGGTGGAATTGTGTGGTCGAAGAGTTAGTCGCAAACCCCTCTCAAAAAGATGTGCCCATTCCTGACGATTTTTTCATAAGCATCTCTGACACTGATAATCGTGCAAAATCAAATTCAGCGAAAAGACATATAACAGAATTAAAAGAATTAAATCGAGTTTTAGGGGGAGGATTTGTTGATGGCTCTGTTGTTTTGCTTGGAGGCCCTCCAGGAATTGGGAAATCAACATTATTACTTCAGATTCTTTCACAAATTTCGGAAATTGAGAATTATATATATGTTTCTGCTGAAGAATCTGTAAATCAGGTTATGATGAGAGCAAAAAGATTGAATGTTGGTAATGCTGATTTAAAAATAGCATCTTCGTCTAATATTCATCAGATTTTAAGTGCCGTAAGCGGTATTAAACACAACAGCATACTAATTATAGACTCAATACAAACCGTCTCATCTGATTTAATACAATCTCCTCCTGGAAGCATATCTCAAGTCCGATTTTGCACTCAAGAATTGGTAAATTTTGCGAAAAGTAATGATGTAATTGTTGTTATTGTCGGGCATATAACAAAAGATGGAGCAATAGCAGGACCAAAGACATTGGAACATATGGTCGATTGTGTTTTGTATTTTGAAGGGGATAAATCCTATGATTATAGGATTCTCCGAGGGGAAAAGAATCGATATGGACCAACTGATGAAATAGGCGTTTTTTCAATGTCGACAGAAGGATTATTGGAAGTCTCAAATCCCTCTTCTGCTTTTCTTTCAGAATATGATGATAATGTTAGTGGAGTTGCTGTGTTTTCGGGAATTGAAGGAACAAGGCCAATTTTATCTGAAATTCAAGCTTTGGTTTCCAACACTTCTCTTGCTATTCCAAAGAGATCTTCTGTAGGATTTGATGCAAACAGGCTATCAATGCTGGTTGCTGTTTTATCCAACAGGTGTAAACTCAATTTCTCAAATAAAGATGTTTACTTGAATATTGCAGGAGGATTGAAAATCACAGAACCAGCAATTGATCTTGCTGTTATTACATCTATAATATCTTCTGCATTTCGAAAACCTTTGCCTAAAGGAGCGGTATTTTTTGGCGAAGTTAGCTTATCAGGAGAAATCAGAAAATCTCATTTGGCATTTTCAAGGGTAAAGGAAGCCGAGAAACTTGGATTTTCAAATGTGTTTTGTTCTCATAAAACGGAAAAATTTGAGCAAGAATCGAAAATTAAAATAACAAGATTAAAATCAATCCGCGAAATTATCAGTATATTAAATGCTTGATTTATATTTTGAAAAAATCGAAACCCCGCTTGGGGGTCTAATAGCCGTTTCGGATAACAAAAATTTACTCATTCTTCAATTTGAAAATCAATTATGCATTGATAAGAACTTCAAATCTTGTAACCTTATAAATAAATCGTGCGAAATAACAGATATGCTTCGAAATGAAATAAATTTATATTTTAGTGGCAAATTAAAAGAATTTAAAACTCCTTTGAATCCCAAAGGAACTAATTTTCAATGTATGGTTTGGGAAGAATTAAGAAATATTCCTTATGGAGAAACAAGAAGTTATTCAGATATAGCTTTGAAAACAGGATTTCCAAAATCATGGAGAGTTATTGCGAACGCAAATGCTCATAATGAGATATTAATTCTCATTCCATGTCATAGAGTTATTCGAAAATCAGGTGACCTTTGTGGATATAATGCAGGTATTGATAGAAAGAAATGGTTAATTGATTTTGAAAAAATTAACAAATAAAGTCCTATAAAAATGTCTAAAATTTTATGGGACTTTTTAGAATTTGACATAAAGAAATAGCAAAAGAAAAACGCCGCGTGGACGTTTCTCTTTTAGTTAGATTTTGAATATTTAGAGATGCTTATTCAACCGAACATGAAGTCGAAAACACCGCTATTAAATACAAGAGATTTCCCTTTTTCAGCAGCAATTCTTTCTAATCTTGCAATTACATCTTTGTCAAAATTATTCCGGGACAGGTTAATTTTCTTGAGAATTGCATTGTTATCTAGAAGTTTAACAAGTGTTTCGACTTCATCATTTCCTATTCCATTTAGTGATAGATTAAGATCCACAATATGGGTATTTTTTATCAAACCATCATTAATAAGTGTTTCGACACCAACCTCTCCTAATCCATTACCAAATAGATCAAGTTCAGTTATATATTCATTTTCTACTATAATTGTATCTGCAATTACCTTGGCAATTTCAGCAATAGCTGTCTTATTTTCCATGAAATTAATGTCTGATATGCTTAGTTTAAACTTCGTAATAGAGGGAATTGTTTTTAGAACTTCAGCAATATCTTTGATCATACTAGCTTCTATTCTAGGACAAAGTAGTGTAAAACGCTTAATATGAGGAATCCATTTTAAGAATTTAACAAATTTTATGACTTTATCAAGATCTTTGTCATCCTTGCAAAATAGATTAAGGCTTGTACGAGATGGATCTTTTGCTAGCTTTTCACTAATTTCTTTAACAATTAATTGGATTTCACCATCACTTTCTTCCCCTATTTCATGAAGGAACACATCAACAGCACCATTTCTTAGAGTACTGAGCTTCAGAGGAGGATCCTTAGGCGATAATCTATCTATAGCAGTTTGAATATCTTTTAATTGCTTTTCTACACTACCCCTATAAGCGATTAATTGATCCTTATTTAATGTACCAATAAACTCCTTAAACGAATCTCCCATTGATGAAGCAGTAACTTCCATACTTCCCAACATTATGGAAAGCATACTTATTTTCCTAATAATATTTTTTCACAGTCTTTCTCCTGTAATAAATTTAACGCTCTGCTTATAGCAGTATCGAATATTATATCAAAAAGCAAGGGAAAAATATATTATTTCGTACTTATAAAATAAGTAATAGAAACGTCAGGAAAATTTATTAAAATTTTATGGGACTTTTTAGAAATTGACATGAAGAAATTATAATGTATATCCTGAAAATATATGAGGTATTCAGACGCGCGCCGTGTGGTAAAATTAAT
>CAUDEV010000019.1 GCA_958448685.1 uncultured Alphaproteobacteria bacterium
AGGATGATGTCTTCTCCTATACATATGATGCTGAAAACGAGAGTTGGGTGAGGCGTGCTCAGTTTATGATCTTTCAACCTGGGAGTATCGCTATTTCTGATATCACCGAAGATAATTCTACCTGGAGAATCTTTGAGTTGACGACAGGAATTGAACATGAAAAAGGGACCTGTACTCTTGCGTTTATAAAGACAAATGGTAGTGCTTCTAATCATATTACTATATTAGGTGCTCCAAATGACTCTGGTGTAATACAAAACTATACTTGGGGAGGTGGCACTTATGACTTAACAGAATTTGGAACAAAAGAATCCGGCTCTTGGAGCAATGAACGTAATGCTATTAATAGAATGGGAGAATTTACGAAACAGATCAATGCCTGGGCAAGAACTCACACATTCGAGGAAACTTGGTATACTCTCGATGAACTCAATGCTAAAAATGGCACTTCATATACTTGGCCAAATTAAATCTTACCTCCTATTCTTGAGTCTCACACGAAATCGAGACTCAAGAATCTCTTTAATCTTCTGATTTCATTTGCTTATATTCCAGGGACAAAGTTCTCATATTTTAGAAAAACTCTTAGAAAATAAGACTTTAAAAAGGTTTTAACAAAATCTTTATTTTATTCCAGAAACCTTTTCTTTGTATTTTTGTTATAAATTCTACAAGTTTTTTCAATGCAATAGTTTGACGATGCCAATTTATAATATTTGTTGCGGGGGTTCCTGCGATTTTGCTTCCTGATGGCGTGTTTTTCATAATTCCAGATTGTGCAGCTATAACAACTTGATCCCCTATTTCAAGATGCCCAGCTATTCCAACTTGTCCGCCCAAAAAACATTGATTTCCTATTTTTGTGCTTCCTGCGATTCCTGTTTGGGCAGCAATAACGCAATATTCTCCTATTTCAACATTATGCGCTATGTGAATCATATTATCTAATCTCGAATGACTTCCAATTTTCGTGTCATTCATGCTTCCCCGATCTATTGTGCAATTTGCGCCTATTTGAACATCATCACCAATAATAACTCTTCCTATTTGCAAAACATCAGTAATGCCTGTTTTTCCAACGTGAAATCCAAAACCTTGTTGTCCAATTCTGGCCCCAGTTTTGATATAAGCAGATTTTCCGATAACCGCATATCCAATAGTTACGTTCGGTTCTATATAAGAATTTTCTCCAATTTCTACACCATCTAAGATAGCAACATTGCCTCCTATAAATGTTCCTTCCTTTATAATTACACCATCAGAAATTGTTACAAAATCGGAAATATAGCAGCCATTTTCTATCGTTGCGTTCTTAGAAATTGAGGCTTTTTTCGAGATAAATGATTCTTTTTTATTTGCTTTTGTAGAATAAAGTTCTTTTAACAATATTGCATGAGCCAAATAAGGTTCTTCAACAATGAGCGAAACTGTGGGGTTTGGCACGAGATGAGCATGTTCTTTTTTCACAACACAGGCATAAGCTTTTGTTTTTTTCAAGTCATCAGCATATTTGGGATTATGAAAAAATGTAATATTCGAATTTGCGGCATGTTCGATAGTTTCAATATCTGTGATACGTTTGGAAGCCGAAGCGTTCTCTGGCAAATTTATTGACAACAAATCACAAATTCGTTTCATTGTGATAAATGGCTTTTTGTTAAAAAATCTTTGATCTATCATTTCAAATCCTCTAATTTTATGTTTGGTAAGGCCTTATCCATTTCTTTGATAACTAAGTCGGTTATATCAATATCTTTAGATGTATAAAAAACATTAAGTTTATCATCAGAAGTTTTGTTTAAAATTAAATTTAACTTTAGTGATTTTGCAATTGTTTCCAATATTGAAAAAAGCTTTGTTTGGGTTATGTCTGTGATTTTCAAATCTATATTTCTAATATTTTGCATTTCGTCATTATATTTTCTTGAAAGCGATTTCCATCTCGATTCTAATTTTGCTTGTTCACTGTTTTTCGCACTTAAAGTTAGCTTCGAATTTTTTTTAATTTCATTATAAGAATTTTGAAATTGCTTTTCCGACACTCGGATTTTTGAAACTAAATCTGTCACCATTTGAGAAACTTCTATATGCGCTTTAAAACATTTTGCTTCGTGTTTTAACTTCACTCCATCTAACACTCCGATTCTTGTTACGTCAAAATTTTTTAATTTGGAATTATTGGTATATCTACAAATCGTAATTCCGGCAAATATAATAAATAACAACAAACATAGCAAGAAAGTTCTTTTAATATTTAAAGGCATCAATAATCGGAAACTTCATAAGTGATTAATTTTATGATACACGCATTAAGAGTTTTGTAAAAGAACTAATTTTTGAAATTCCGTTATTTTTTAAGGATACGTTGATTTTATTATATTTTTGTTATAAAATTACAAAAACAACCATTTTGTAATATTATTCTTATGAAAATAATAAATTTATTATTTATTGGTGCTATTTTTTGTCAAGAATTATTAGCGACTGCTATTTCTCCTAAAGACATTGTTTCCCAAGACTTACTTACTGAACTTCTTTCAACAGGAAAAACAAGATCTAAAATTTTAGACCTTTCCCAAAATAAAAAATTTTTTGTGGAAGCTCCGGGGATAAGGCCTACAGAAAAATATTATCAGCCTTTTGAAATAAAAGAAGGTTGTTTGCTTTCAACTGAATATATGGCAAATGAGCGAGGAGAAAAACAAAATTTTGTATCAACTTTGATTCAAGCTACATTGCGCAAAATTGCATTTGAGCAAATTATAGCTTCTAAAGTCCTTACTTTTCCAAAGTTTCCTATAATATTCCGGACTTTAGAAAAAGAGAATTTATCCTTTGTTCACTTAATATATGTGTGGGAAGTTTTAACAAATGAGCTAGGTAATAGTGTAAAATATGCTTTTGAAAGCGATTATAAAAAATTTGCTTCGTACATATTTCAAAATTATACAAAAGCAATATTCGATATTCCGGATTTCTTTCAAAAATGTTATGATAGTGGTATTTTTCAAGCGATTACCAATTCCTCTGAATCTTTAGATTTTATTTATGAAAAAGAAGAATTTTTTAGTATTATAAGGTTTTTTATAGAGATGCAAAGGGAAAAGATTAATGAGGATGAATTTCTAAATCTTATTTATGCTCTCGATTACCAGCTTAATGAAACATTTTTTTCGAAATGCCCCAAAGAGTTACTGCCGGAAGATAAAATATATAAAGGACTTACTCATTCTTGTGAGGTTGTTAGAGATACATATGCAAAAGCTCTTTTATTGTATGTTTTTATGTATCCTAACAAATTGGAACATCTTGAATTAATAAGAAATCAAATACTATGTTTAACCCAAAAGTATGGACAAGCAGCTCGTTGGCTCCATCATTTAACTCCTGATAATGAATTTACCCATATCTTTACTGCAGAAGAATACGCTGCAACAAATCACACTTCATTTAGAAAATCTTTTTGGGTTTTAAAACAAGGTTTTACATATGTGGATTTTTATAAAACATTACTTCTGAGGTTGAAGTTTGGTCAAGCCGCATTTAATGTAAACCATGTCGAGATAAATCAAAAAGATGGATATCAAAATATAGTTATTGATATAGAATCAAAAAAGGAACAACTTAATCGAGTTGTCAGTGAAATGAAGACTTTAGACAAAAGCAGAAATATGATTGATGCAAATGGTATAAGATTTGTAATTAGGAAACCTAAAGGATATTTTGACTTAATTACAGCCTATCCTGTTTTCCTTGATTCAATTTCATCTGCAATAAAGCCAACAGGCAGTCTCATCACAAGACTAAAAGACTTCATAGATTTAAGTAAATTTCCTGAATTTTCCTCTATAGCTCTAGAATTAGATTAAATAAATCTGCGGGTAGATAGCTAACTTACGGAGGTCTATATTTTATGTGTATACCATCTACCCTGTTTATAGAATAAAAATAATTCGTATGAAAATCAAGTCATTTGATGAAAAAATATAAATTATTATTTAAACCAGTGACAAAATTATATGGAATTGGATGGGAAAAGCTTGTAAAATAAAAGTATGCTGAAGTAGCTCAGCTGGTAGAGCAACTGATTCGTAATCAGTAGGTCGGAGGTTCAAGCCCTCTCTTCAGCACCATTGAAAAACCAACGTTTAAGACAAATCGAAGAAAATGGTAAAAATTGTGAAAAATCGATTTTGTCCCGATCCTGTCGCTCCATTTTAAAACACGTGATGAGTTTTTATAAAGATTAATGAGAACAATTATATTGATTTAGTCATTGTTACTTTTGAAAAAAATAATATAATTTAGTAAACGTCATCTGGCGTTCTTAATTTCAGGATATACATTAGGGACGCGTATGTCAAACATCAAAAAATCCCATAAAATTTTATGGGACTTTTTAAAATTTGACATGTGAGAAATATTGAAGATATACTGAAAATATAGAGGATATACCGGCGCGCGACGTGTGGTAAAATATTAAGGATACCACACGTCGCGCGCCCAAAAAGAAAATCCAAAATTGGCGCCCTCTATAATAAACTTTTCACAAGAAAAGTTATCTCTCGACTTTTTAAACCCTTCCACCTTATGGGCTGGATGTTAAATTAACCTTAAACCATATTGAAGAAGTTGTGACTTTACAATTAGCCTATCAAAATACGTCACTGCACGAAGCGTAAATTAGAAAGAAGACCTCACCGGCAAACGGTTGATGACACCGCAGGGGCACCTACAGCGCTTTCGGTAGACATTATGAATCAATTCCAGTATCTCCAAAATAAAAAACAGTATTGTTAACGGGAAATGTGTTGTGTTGAATGTTTAACATGAGACACTTCTTTGTTGGATAATGAATTGCTTAGAAGTTGGTTTAATTATACTTCTGAGATATAAGCTAAATTAAATTCTTTAAGCTTTTCATGCATGATTGTATTGCATCTTCCTCATACAGGCTACTAAGGCATCTTTTTCTTTTTGCCTTTTTTAGATAGTTTCCTGTAGAAAGTTGAAATGGTTTCATTATATCTGATTGTTCTTAGTGCCAACATGTATAACGCCTCTTTTATTTTTGGTTGGCCACGTAACCTGCTATTGTCGTTTTTGCTTTTTGGTTCCGAAAAACAGATGAAAATCTGTGATACTACTGAAATTCAATTCCTCGATTGTTGCATCTTCTGTGACAAACTATTTTATCAGCTTCAAATAATCTTAAAAATTTTCATAAAAATTGAAATTAACGATTTTTTAATAAATTTTGCTATGCTATTATGTTAATGATAGGTTCCATTTAGGCGGACAAATGAGCTTCTTTTTATCGTTGTTATTTTTTATGATTCTTTTAGGTGTTGTAGTCGTTGTTCATGAACTAGGACATTTAATTGTGGCGAGAGCAAATGGGGTTTTTTGTGAAGCATTTTCTTTCGGGTTTGGACCTGTTTTATTTTCAAGAAAAGACAAACAAGGGACAGATTGGAGATTTTCTGCATTTCCTTTGGGTGGATATGTAAAAATGCTTGGAGATGCAGATGTTTCAAGCGTTCGAGAAATTATTCCTGAAGGATATACAGAAGAGGATATGCAAAAAATGTCAGCACATAGGAAAAAACCTTGGCAGCGTCTTTTGATAGCTGCTGGAGGGCCTTTTGCAAATTTCATTTTTGCAATTTTTGTTTTATTTTCTCTCGGAATAATAAATGGAACTCCGGAATACACTAATGAAATTACTGTAGTAAATGAAGAATGCTTAGCAAGTGATGTAGGATTAAAAACAGGAGATGCTATAGTAAAAGCAAATGGAATTGAGATTAATAATTTTGAAGATTTAAAGAAGCAAATAACAAATTCAAAGGGAAAAGAACTTTCTTTGAATGTGAAAAGAGAAAATGAAATTAAAAATATTAATATAAAAATGTTCAAAGAAAAAAACGGAGAAATAAAGCCCATCTCAGTTCTTGGAATTACACCGTATAATTTTACATATAAATCTATATCCATTTTCGAGTCTGCGAAATATGCAATTAAAACAACTTATACACTAGCCGCCGAAAATATAAAAGCCATATTTAAAATTGCAGCAGCAAAAATAAGTACGAAAAATGTTGGAGGTATAATCTCAATATTCAAAATTTCAACAAATAGTGCAGAAGCTGGGATTATCAATTTTATTTTAATGATAGCCATGATTTCGACTGTTTTAGGGGCAATAAATTTGTTGCCTATCCCTGTGCTTGATGGGGGAAGTATTGTTATTTCTGCTATTGAGTGGATTATTGGAAAGCCTTTGAATAAGAAATTCATAGAAGCGATATTTATGATAGGACTGACGATAATCATAGGATTAATGCTTTTGGGCATTTGGAATGATCTTTCAAATTGTAAGTTTTTTAGTTGGTTGGAGAGTTTGTTTAAATGAAAATTAATAAATTATTAGTAATAATACCTTTATGTTTTAGTGCATATGCTTTTAATGTTTCTAAAATAGAATATATAGGATGTAAAAGAGTTGAAGCAGAAACTATAGAAAGCTATTTGCCTATTCAAGTTGGCGATGAATGTGACCAAGATACGATTAATGATGCCTTAAAAGCTCTTAATAAAACAGGTTTTTTTGAAAAGATAGATATAAAAGTCAAAGGATCTGTTCTTAAAGTTATTGTAAAAGAGTATCCTATTATTAATAAAATCTCATTTGAAGGTAATTCAAAATTATCTGATAGTGATATAAAAAAAGCGATAAAATTGAATCCTAATGAGATATTATCTCCTTCGAAAGTACGCGAAATTCAACAAGGGTTGCTTGAGACTTACAGAAAAATGGGAAGATATAATGCTTCTGTTAATCCGAAAATAATAAAATTAAAAGATAGCAGAGTAAATTTGGTTTTCGAAATAAATGAAGGGAACTCTGCAGGTATTGGAAGAATCGTTTTTGTTGGAAATAATAACATTTCTTCTTCTGACTTGAGAGATGTTATATATTCAAAAGTGAAAAGATGGTATAGATTCTTTGTTACGGATGATATTTA
Source organism: uncultured Alphaproteobacteria bacterium (assembly GCA_958448685.1). Classification (GTDB taxonomy): domain Bacteria; phylum Pseudomonadota; class Alphaproteobacteria; order RUG11792; family RUG11792; genus MGBC162888. The sequence continues at coordinate 7,029 of CAUDEV010000019.1, forward strand.
TGATTCTGATAGAATGCAGGAAGACTGTCAGGCTATTGTGAAATATTATCATGAAAACGGATATGCAAATGCAAGAGTTATATCTAACGTTGCAGAATTAACTTCTGATAAGAAAGAGTTTATCCTGACTTTCACAATTGATGAAGGCATACTTTATACTTTTGGAAATGTTTCTGTAAAATCTCATGTTAAACAAATTTCAGAAAAAGATCTGAATAAAGATTTATATTGCAGAAAAGGAGAAAAATTTAATGAAAGTTTATTACAGTTAGACTCAACAAATATTTCTAAATCGATAAGTAAACGGGGATATTCTGCAATTCAAGTCAATCCTCAACTTATAAAAGACCCTATAAAAAAGACTGTGAACGTTACTTATAATATCGTTGAAGGAGAAAAAGTTTATATCTCGAAGATTGTTATTAAAGGAAACACGAAAACAAGAGATGGAGTCATAAGAAGAGAAATACTTCTAGAAGAAGGAGATGCCTATAACAAATCTTTTGTAGATATGGCAGAAGCTAAACTGAGAGATTTAGGGTTTTTCCAAAAAGTAGATATACAAGCGATTCCAGATCCAAACTCTCCTGACAAATGTATATTGCAAGTTGAAGTTGAAGAAACTCCAACTGCAGAAGCTATGGTTGCTGCAAGTTATTCCACAACAGATGGTATTGGTGTTGATTTGACTTATAATGAAAAGAATTTCTTTGGAACAGGAAAAGCTCTTTCTGTATTCTTGGGATCAAGCAAATCTAAAGTGGGGAAAAGCCGCGAAATAGGCGCAGATGGAAAAGTACATAAGATTTCAAGAAAAGAGAAATTTAGATTTTTAAACAATGTTCAAGTTGCCGTTTCTGATCCTCATATATTTGGAAAAGATATGGAAGGATATGTTGCAGGACATAGGTATGTTTCTTCAAGCTTTGATGGATTTGATGTCAAAGAATTAGGAGGTTCCTTAGGCCTTTCTTATAGCCTGAGCTCGAAATTTTATCAAAGTTGGGAATATCTCGCAGCAAAAAGAAAATTTGATGACGTTGATGACAAAGCATCCCCAATAATCAAACACCAAACAATGAAAGATAATTATACAAAAGAGGGAAAATGCGGAATCTCTTCATTGAAACACACAATAGGCTTTTCTGAATATTTTTACAGAGGATTAAAAGGAAGATTTAATACTTCTCTTTCCACAACGATAGCGGGATTGGGAGGAGATGCAAAGCATTTGAAAAATGAGCTTTCTGGATCTTATACAATTCCTGTTTCAAGAAAAAGTTCATTGACTCTTGCTTTATCCACCGGTCTTCTCTCTAAATTAGGAGGAAAACAGCCGCATATTGTTGACAGTTTCCAATTAGGTCTTGATTCATTCAGAGGTTTTGAGTATGCTGGTTTCGGTCCATTTTCAGAAACAACATATAATGGAAATAAAAAGCGTCGTGATTTTATAGGGGCAAAGAAATATTGGAAAGGAACTGTTGAATACTCTTTTCCAATGGGATTGCCTGAAGAATTGATGTTTAGAGGCTTTGCTTTCTCAGACTTTGGAACCTTGTGGGATGCCCCAGATAAAGGAAAGAAATACATAAGAGATAATGGAACTTGCATTTTTGATAAAGATGTTACAGGTCACAAAATTCTTGATAATAAAAAAATCAGAGCTTCTGTTGGGTTTGGTATATCATTTATAACCCCATTTGGTCCTTTGAAATTGACATATGCAATTCCTGTGAAGAAAGAGAAATATGATGAACAATATCGATTCTTAATAGGTTTCTCAACAACATTCTAGGTATATTACGGGCCTTGATTATTAAATTTCAAGGCTATATTTATATATTACAATTCATAATGTTATAAGTGACATGAATTAGACTTTACCATAATGGAGCATTAAACCTTTATGGTAGGAAATTTAAACTTAAGATTATGAAAAATACCAGGGAATATATTTCATATTTACATGATCTTTTGGATGGCCTCTGCAAGCCGGATGAATTCAGAAAATTTTAAAAGACATAAATTCTCAAATTATTTTGCAATTTTATGATGTTTTTTCAGAGAGCATTTCAATTTTCAATTGAGCATTCTTTAATTTTTCTTCGCAAATCTTTTTCAATTCAGATCCTCTTTCAAATGCTTTGACCGCATCTTCCAATGGTAATTTCCCATCTTCCAATTTTTTTATTATTTCTTCCAATTCGATTAATGCTTGTTCGAATGTTGTTTCTGACATATTTTGTTTTATTTAAAAGAAATATATGTTATTATAGCATAAGAGGTCTGAAATATCATCTTCAGATTTTTATAGATTTAGGTATTTAGAAAAGATGTCTGTTAATATTAAAAATTTAGCAATTATTGCTCACGTTGATCACGGAAAAACAACATTAGTCGATGCATTATTCAAACAAAGCGGGTTATTTCGAGATAATCAAACAATTCAAACCTGTGCTATGGATTCAAATGAATTGGAACGTGAGCGAGGGATCACTATTCTTGCAAAATGCACGAGCTTTAATTGGAGAGGGACTAAGCTGAATATAGTAGACACTCCAGGACACGCTGATTTTGGAGGAGAAGTTGAACGAATTTTGAGTATGGTAGATGGGGTTTTGGTATTAGTTGATGCAGCTGAAGGACCTATGCCACAAACGAAATTTGTTTTATCAAAGGCATTAGCATTAAATCTAAATCCAATTGTCGTTATAAACAAGATAGATAAATCAGATGCAAGAGTTTCCGAAGTTTTGGACGAAGTATTTGATCTGTTTATTGCTCTTGGAGCAAATGATACTCAACTAGATTTTCCTATAGTTTATGCTTCTGGAAGGAATGGATGGTCGGTTAAAAATCTGGAAAAGGATGAAAGAAAAGACATGGTTCCTTTGTTGGATACGATTCTGGAGCATGTTCCAAACGCCACAATTGAAGAAAATGCACATTTCAGAATGCTTGTGACTATGTTGGAGTATGATCAATATTTAGGCCGAGTTTTGACTGGAAAAATCCTTAGTGGAGAAGCAAATATAAATGATGCCGTTCATGCATTAAGAATAGGTTCTCAAAGTGATGTTGAACATTCAAGATTAACAAAATTATTAGCTTTTGAAGGGTTGAAAAGAATTCCTATTGAAAAAGCACAAGCAGGAGACATCATTGCTATTGCAGGGCTTGAAAAAGCGACAGTTGCGGACACTATCGCTTCATTAGAAGTGACGGAACCATTAAATGCTCTTCCAATAGATCCCCCGACTATTTCAATGACTTTTTCCGTCAATGATTCTCCCCTTGCAGGAAAAGAGGGAAAGAATTTAACCTCCAGAATGATAGGAGACAGATTATTCAAAGAAGCTGAAGGAAATGTTTCAATAACAGTTAAAAAATCACCTCAAGAGGAGTCATATGAAGTGGCAGGACGTGGAGAATTGCAACTCGGAATAATAATCGAAACAATGAGACGTGAAGGATTTGAATTATCAATCGGACGTCCTAAAGTTTTATTTCATAAAGATCCAGAAACAGGAGAAATACTTGAACCTATTGAGGAATTATATGTTGATTTGGATGATGAATTCACAGGGACTGTTGTTGATAAATTAATCCAAAGAAAAGGCGAAATGATAGATATGCGTCCTTCTGGAGTTGGGAAAACAAGAATTAAGTTTTTAATTCCAACAAGAGGGCTTATTGGATATTATGGGGAGTTCTTGACAGATACTCGTGGTTCTGGAATTATGAATCGTTCATTCCATTCTTATGCACCTCATAAAGGCTCTATTGAAGAAAGGAACCGAGGAGTTTTGGTTTCTGTAGCGAATGGAAAAGCAGTTCCATATGCTTTATTTTTCTTGAAAGATAGAGGAACTTTATTTGTTCATCCTGGAGATCCTGTTTATGAAGGAATGATCATAGGTGAAAATAGTCGCGAGAATGAACTGGAAGTAAATCCGACAAAAGAAAAGCAACTTTCCAATTGCCGAGCTGCTGGAAAAGATGAAAATATAAAATTACCAAATCCAAGAGAAATGTCTTTGGAACAGGCAATTGCTTATATAAAAAATGATGAAAGAGTTGAAGTAACCCCGAAGTCTATAAGATTGCGTAAGAAATATCTCGATTCGATTACGCGTAAAAAAATGAGCAGAGCAAAAGAAGAAAATTAACTTATGTCACTTTAAAGATATTGTACAAGTTCAAACAGATGAAGAGTTTCCTCACACTGTATTAGTTTAAAATAAGCAATAAAAACATCGAGAAAAATGTCTAAAATTTTATGGGAGTTTTTATTTTTTGACATACGTGTCCCCTAATGTATATACTGAAATTAAGGGCGCTGAGTGGCGTTCAGTGACTTAAATATAATATATAGTGAGAGTCACATGGAAGGCGCGCGGCGTGTGATATAATCTTAATGGTATCACACGCCGCGCGCCCAAAAAGAAAATCCAAAATTGGCACCCTCTATAATAAACTTTTCGCAAGAAAAGTTATCTCTCGACTTTTTAAACCCTTCCACCTTATGGGATGGATGTTAAATTAACCTTAAACCATATTGAAGAAGTTGTGACTTTACAATTAACCTATCAAAATAAGTCACTGCACGGAAGTGTGAATTAAACGGAAGTGTGAATTAAAAAGATGGCCTCACCGGCAAACAGTTGATGACACCGCAGGGGCACCTATAGCGCTTTCGGAAGACATCGTGAACTAATAAAACACAGGAAGTTTACCTCCTACGCACAAAACGTCGTAAATTTAAGTTTTATTCTCAGATGAAAATATGGAAAATGTACAAATCGACCATATGGTAAGAACGTTAAACTGAGCCTTTCATTAAAGCAAAATGGATACTTTTCCTATTAAAACTATACAAGTTGATGGAGGCAGTGAATTTATGAAAGATTTTAAAATGTAGAGCTAGTGAATCGCATTATTACAGAAGAATTAGACATATAAAAAATTTTCAGATGTTCTTTGAAGTGATATGAAAATGTGTTAAAATAAAAATATTAAATTAAAAGCTTATAGTTAAATTGAAGGAAATCATGTATCCTGAAGATATTTTATTGCACGCAAAATCTTGGCCTTTTGAAGAAGCAAAGAAGATACTGAATAGATTAAAAAAACTTTCAAAAAATGAAGTTATTTTAGAAACAGGATATGGCCCTTCAGGTTTGCCTCATATAGGAACATTTGGGGAAGTCTTAAGAACAACTCTTGTTATGCATGCATTTCGAAAACTTTCTGATATTCCTGCTAAATTATATGTTTTTTCTGACGATATGGATGGATTTAGAAAAGTTCCAACTAATGTTCCAAATCAAGAATTACTCTCTAAAAATCTTGAAAAACCATTGACATCCGTTCCTGATCCTTTTGAGAAATATAAGAGTTTCGCACATCATAATAACGCCATGTTAAGACGATTCCTTGATTCATTCGGTTTTGAATATGAGTTCAAAAGCTCAACGGAAATGTATAAATCAGGGGTATTTAATGAAAGTTTAACAAAGATTCTTGAACATTATAAAGAAATAATGGATATCATGCTTCCTTCACTTCGAGAAGAACGTCAAAAGACATATAGTCCATTTTTACCAATTTGTAAAAAAACAGGAAAAGTGCTTCAAGTCCCGGTTGAGGAAATAAATTTGGATAATAAATCCATAATTTATAAAGATCCAGAAAGCGGAGAATTAGAGGAAGTTTCTGTTTTGAATGGAAAATGCAAACTTCAATGGAAAGCTGATTGGGGAATGAGGTGGTCTGCTCTTGGAGTTGATTATGAAATGAATGGAAAAGATCTTATAGATTCATTCAAATTATCCTCAAAAATATGCCGAATCATAGGTGGAAACCCTCCTGAAAATTTGACATACGAACTGTTTTTAGATAACGAAGGAAAAAAAATTTCAAAATCAAAAGGTAATGGACTTTCAATGGATGAATGGCTGAAATACGCTCCGTCTGAGAGCTTGGCGTATTATATGTATCAATCTCCGAAAAGAGCGAAACGATTGTTTTTTGATGTTATTCCAAATGCGATGGATGAATATATTGATGCATTAGCAAAATTTCAAACAGAATCTGAAGAAAAACGTTTGGATAATCCAGTATATCATATACACAATGGAAATCCTCCAAATTATGATAATTGCTTGAAGTTTTCAATGTTATTGAATTTAGTGCAAGCTTGCAATACATCTAATGAAGCTGTATTAATGGAATTTGTTAAGAAATATTTGGGAATTGATGCTTCTTCAAAAACTTTGGAATTTATGAAGAAGTTAGCAAAATTTGCAATAGTCTATTACAAAGATTTTATAGCTGGAACAAGGGTTCCTGAAAAACCAACAGAATCTCAAAGGAAGGCTCTTGATGAGCTTAAGAATTCATTAGAAAACCTTGATTCAAATGTTTCTTCGGAAGAGATTCAGAATATTATTTTTGAGATAGGGAAAAAATATTTTGATAATATTCGTGAATGGTTCTTGGAACTTTATAAAATATTATTCGGAGCTGAAAGCGGACCTAAAATGGGAACATTTATTTCGCTTTATGGATTAAAAAATACAATAACTTTAATAGAAGAAAGGATTTCAAATGGAGAATAATAATTTTTCGCAGGTTTTAAAATTTGTAATAAAAAGAGATGGGACATTTGCTCCATTTGAAATTGACAAGATAACAAATGCAATAACAGGGGCCGCTTCAGCAACAGGTGAGTTTGGATCTTCTGAATCGAAATTCTTAGCTCATAATGTTGCTTCTAAATTGGCAAAAGAACATTCAAAATCAGCTCCCACAATTGAAGATATTCAAGATTTAGTCGAGCAAGTTCTTATTGAAAACAATCATTTAAAAACAGCAAAAGCTTATATCTTATATAGAGAACAACATTCAAAATTGAGAGCAGAACAAAAATCTTTTGTTAATGCAGTTTCAAGTGTCGATGAATATGTTGATCAACTAGATTGGAGAGTTAAAGCAAATGCTAACACAGGATATTCGCTTGGAGGATTGATATTAAATCTTTCTGGAAAAGTTGTTGCAAATTATTGGTTAAACAGAATTTATACTTCAAAAATAGCAGAAGCTCATATCAATGGCTTTATGCATATTCATGATTTAGATATGCTTTCAGGATATTGTGCAGGATGGTCACTTCGAACACTATTGCAAGAAGGATTTAATGGAGTTGGAGGAAAAGCTGAAGCACTTCCTCCAAAACATCTTTCAACAGCATTTTCACAAGTGGTCAATTTTTTGGGAACACTTCAAAATGAATGGGCGGGAGCTCAGGCATTCAGTTCTTTTGACACGTATATGGCTCCATTCATTAGAAAAGATAATTTGGATTATGAAACAGTTTATCAACAAATGCAATCTTTCATTTTCAATATGAATGTTCCAACACGTTGGGGCACTCAGACTCCATTCTCCAATTTGACATTCGATTGGGTTTGTCCAGATGATTTGAAAAATGATCATCCAATAATTGGTGGTGAAGAAATGGATTTTACATATGGCGAACTTCAAAAAGAAATGAATATGATTAATAGAGCATATATTGAAGTTATGACAAAAGGTGATTCCAAAGGCAGAGTTTTCACATTCCCAATTCCAACATATAATATTACAAAAGATTTCGATTGGGAAGGAGAAAATGTTGATATCTTATTTGAAATGACAGCAAAATACGGAATCCCTTATTTCCAAAACTTCGTAAATTCTGATTTAAGTCCGAATATGATCAGATCAATGTGTTGTAGGTTGCAGCTTGATTTACGTGAACTTCTAAAAAGAGGTAACAGTCTTTTTGGATCAGCAGAACAAACAGGATCTATAGGAGTTGTGACAATTAATTGTGCACGTTTGGGATATCTTCATAAAGGTGACGAATTAGGGTTAATAAATCATTTAGACGATTTATTGAAAACAGCCAAAAACAGTTTGGAAATGAAAAGAAAAGTTGTAACAAGGTTTATGGAAGGTGGGCTTTATCCATTCACAAAAAGGTATCTTGGAACTTTCAAAAATCACTTTTCAACCATTGGAGTTAATGGAATGAATGAAATGGTTCGTAACTTTACTAATGATAACTGTGACATAACTTCCAAAGAAGGAAAAGAATTGGTTATTAGAGTTTTGGATCATATTCGTGAAAAACTCGTTGAATTCCAAGTGGAAACAGGACATCTTTATAACTTGGAGGCAACACCAGCAGAAGGATGTATGTATCGTTTTGCAAAAGAAGATGCAAAGAGATATCCAGATATTATACAAGCTGGATCAAAAGAAGCTCCGTATTATACAAATTCTTCACAGCTTCCAGCAAGTTATACAGATGATTTATTCGAAGCTTTAGATCATCAAGAAGAATTACAAAGAAAATATACAGGGGGAACAGTTATTCACCTTTTTATGGGAGAAAGAGTTTCAGATTATTCAGTTTGTAAAAATTTAGTACGTAAAGTTTTGACAAGGTATAAAATTCCTTATATAACAATTACTCCAACTTTTTCTATTTGTCCAATTCATGGATATTTAGAAGGAGCACATGAATATTGTCCGAAATGCGATGAAGAATTAAAAAAGAAAATGGTTTTGGCAAATAGTGTTATTGGAGAAAAAAACTGTAGTTGTGATTAGTTATAACATTTTGAGGGGGGAGTTCTCCCCTCTAGATTTTTAAATTGTTATTCCTTTTTTACAAACAAATACTCCACCATTACCTAATAATTTTACACCATGTGAACTGAAGTTAAGGTCTCCAGTAAATGTTACTTTATTTCCAGCAGAGTTAATCGTAATGTCAGTTTTAACATTACCTTTATTCGGATCGGCAATATCTGTCATATTACTATCAATTTCCGCAGAAGTTAAACTTGTCGGAATCGTAATTTCAGCTTTATCTGCCGTCATCACACATTTCCCCATTACTGTTGCTGAACCTTGCACTTTTTCCAAAATGGATAATTTTAGATCCCTAAAAGGATCCCCCTCCACGGTCCAATTTGAATTATCTGAGTCTTTAGTTCCTTGCATAATTATATTAAGTTCTGTATCATCAGAACTCGAAACAAGTTTTGCTTTTGGATTTTCTCCCATAAACTCAGTCATAGCCATTTGGTCTTCTATTGTTGGACTAATCAAGAAAATAGGATTATTTGCTTCATAATCATGAGCTAAATCGAGAAACATAGGATTCTCACTACTATATTCAGGAAGTTCTTCTGCTGTTTTGTTATGAGCGATTGACCTTAGAACTGAAATTGGTCTAAGTTTTACATTTTCATCAATAGTAATTTCACTGTCAACACCTCCTGAAAGATCTGTATAATTTTCTCCTCCACCTCTCGGAATAAATCTATATCCATTATAGAAATTAGCAGGAGTCTCATTGGTTGCCGCTGTTGCGTTTGTTGTTATTTTAGCAGAATCTTGGCTTTTCATTACCTTTCCATAAGTATAAACAAAAGGTGGTTTCGCATTTCCAGTTCTTGGTTGAATTTCCAAAGTTCCAGTGGTAGAAGCAATTGTTATATCTCCAAACAATTTGGTGTTATGATCAATCTTGATAAATTCTTGCCCAGCGAATCCACTTGTTGCAAAAATAGCTGAAATCAAAGTTGTTTGTAATAGTTTATTCATAAAAACCTCCATAAAAATTATATTTACGTTAT
>CAUDEV010000020.1 GCA_958448685.1 uncultured Alphaproteobacteria bacterium
CACTTTCACTCCTTCATATAAGCAGACTTAACACTTCTTTTTCCCATTCATGAATACCATTTCAGAGGCTTACTTTGCCAATCTTTCATATCACTTATAACACGGTTTGTTATGTTCGAAATAATCTCTGCAGATACATCAAACCCGTATAATTCCTGGATATTATCAGAGATATCTCTACTACTCATTCCATAACCATAAAGAGATATAGTTTTATCTTCTATTTCTCCATTTCTATCATTAGAAACGTTAAGTTTTAATGCTCCATTATTTGTTTTTTTTCTCGCAAGATCCATTACGATAATTATCAGAGTCTTCAGGCCTCACAGAACTCTTTGGAAAACCAAGGTGTTCTTTGAGTTCTTCATCATAAAGCATTTCAATAAGCAGCTTCTTCATGTCTCTCATAACATCATGAACTGCGGCTAAATCCTTTTTCTTCCAGAATTTCTGTCTTATCTCCTTATTTCCTGTTTGCACAAATCTTTGGATGGCCTTCTGAAAGCTATTTACCACAAAATTGACAAAACGCTATTTTCGGATTAGGATAATAATACAGTTATATGAAAAATTATGGCAAATTTCATTTATGAGCATAAAAAGATTTATTAATTTACCGTTTTTTGTTTTAATATTATTTATTTCAACGCTTTGCTTTGGAAAATACATAGACAATTCTATAAAATCAAATTTATACGCAATAAGTCTTTTATTAAAAGACCTTATAGTTTTTGTCCTTCCTGTTATTATATTTTCTTTTGTATTTAATGGCGTATTAAGTTTAAAAAATGAATCGATAAAAGTAATACTGATATTAGTTCCACTTGTTTGTTTATCGAATTTCTCAGGATTTTGGATATCATACATATTTGCGACGCCTATTCTTAAAACTGGAATTATTTCCATTTCGGAATTAAAAACATCATCTCCATTAATTCCTGCCTGGACTTGCGATATTGCCCCATTAATAAAAAATGACATAGCATTAATATCCGGAGTTGTTTTAGGAATAATAGGTAACTTCACAAAGTTGGAATTACTCGATAAAATAAGCTCAAAATTAAATACCTTTGCCAATTTTATCCTAAAGAAAATGATTTGTCCTATACTACCAATTTTTGTTTTGGGATTTATTATTAAAATGCAGTATGAAGGAACATTGCTCTTAGTAATAAAAGAATATGCGTTATTATTATGTTTAGTTGCAATACTTGCTTATGGATATATGTTTTCGATTATGTTTTTTCTATCTGGAAGAGATTTAAAGAAAACATTTCAGAAATTCAGAAACTTAGTTCCGAGTGTTTTAATTGGCCTCTTTAGTATGTCAAGCGCGGCAGCTATTCCAACGACTATAGAGGGCAGTGAAAAAAATTTGGAAAATAAAAATATAGCCAAATTCATCATTCCGACTACTGCAAATATGCATCTCTTGGGAGATTGTTTCGCTATTCCAATAATAGGATTGGCATTAATGGTATCGTTTGGGTATGAACTTCCTAGCATATCTCAATATTTTGTTTTTACACTTTATGGAGTTGTTGCCAAATTTGCTGCGGCAGGAATTCCCGGAGGTAGCGCATTGATATTTGTTCCAATATTTGAAAATTTATTTGGATTTTCTGCGCCAATGCTTACTGCAATAACAGCTATATATGTCTTATTTGATCCAATTGCGACATCATCTAATGTTTTTGGTCACGGAATGTTTGCGATACTCTTTGAAAGGGTTTATAAAAAAATCTTTGAAAGAAAAAATATTGAAGCATAATGTTGAAAAATTGAAGAAACTTTATGAACGAGAAATACTGGAAATCGCTTGATGAATTTATTATACAAAATGGAATAGAAATTGACAGACCTAAAGGTTCTGCACATCCACGTTTTTCTGATATGATTTACTTGGTTGATTATGGATTTGTTCCTGGAACAAGTGCTTCTGATGGTCAGGGTATAGATGTATTTCGAGGAAGTGATACAAAATCAAAAACAACAGGAATTTTATGCACGCTTGATTCCATTAAAAAAGATGCTGAGATCAAGATTCTTTATCAATGCTCAGAAGAAGATTTTCAATCTATTCTTAAAATGCTAACAGATCCTCCAATGCATCGAATGTTGATTAGACGGAAATAAGGTTTATCACTCATGGCATCATCCAATATCTTAAAAAAATTATTGAATCATAATATTGAAAATAAAAACTTTTTGTGTTCTAATATAATATAGATGGGAGATAGTTTAGCGGTAGAACTACCGGCTCTGGACCGGTCAACCTAGGTTCGAATCCTGGTCTCCCAGCCAAGTCACAGTTTAAGTAAACTCTCTAAAATCTATGCGAAGGAATCATCAAATTAAAAATATAAAAATAAAAAAGATATAGAAGTAAGAAAAACAAAATTAATAATACAAAACAAAGCTCTTGATAGTTCCGAAATTAAAAGATAATTATTCATCTATCATTTTCACTTTACATAAAATCTTGGATGGGTTCGATTCCACAGCGAATTTCTTTTGATAAGTGAACAATGCTCTTATGACATGTTTAACATATATTCTTGTTTCTTTTATCGGAATAAGTTCTATCAAATCCAAAGGCTTTATATTTTTCAAATTTGAAATGCTTTTTTGAAATTTTGCCAAATTTCCTTCTCCGCAATTATAAGCAGCGATTGAATAAATCAAGTTTCCTTGATATTTTTTTAATAACCTATTGAGAATAGAGGTCCCTATTGTTATATTCTTCTGTTTATCAAAAAGTGATGCTTTTGTATAAAATTTCAATCTTTTCATTTCATGCTTAGCCGTTGATGGCATAATTTGCATCAGGCCAACAGCTCCTGCAGAACTTTTCGCATTTTGATTAAAATTACTTTCTCGGTGAATTACGGAATGAACCAAAGCCAGAAAACATAAATCTGAATTTATTTTTCTGACATAGTTTGTATCAGTTTGATTTAAAGTCTTATAGGCTTTATTATTTGTGAAATAGTGTTGACGTTTTGAATTTTCAGAAATTAACATTTCTATTTCATTATTTGCAGTTGCTATATCCATTAATAAAACTTCTTCATCAGGATCATCAATTTCATCGATTAATTGTTTATAAAAATATTTTGACATCGACTTGTCTTTTATATTCAATAAAACCTGAACTAATTCCCGATTATAAAACGTGATTTCCCTATCATTGGGAATAATAAGTTCATTATCTTGATCAAGAGATTTATCAATTATTGAAAAATGTTTTTGAGAAATCGTTTTAATCCGGTTTTTTGATAAATATCCATAAAAAGTTGAAAAATACTTTTCCGCTTTTCTATAAAAATCAAAAGCTAATAGAACATCTCCTCTCGAATAATAAACTTCTGCCAACCAAAAAGCGTTTTTGCTTATCCTTATTGCATTGATCGAATTTTCAAAAGCTTTCTTGAAATGTCCTTCAGCTTTTTTCATATCTCCAAAGAACCTGAAAGATATATAACCCAACAGCCATTCTGCCTTTGCAATTTTTTCGTTTTTCTGATTTGTATTTGATATATCATATAATTTCATTACGTCGTATGCGAGTTTGGGGTTTCCGCTTCTTAGTATATTAAAAGCAACATGGCGTCTTTGATTAAAAAATGAAGTTTCATATTTTTGTTCATCTTTATTTGATAAAGTTAAAATAGAAGCCGCTTTGTTATTTTCATTTTTATCTATCAGATTTTGAATTATTGCATACTTCTGATCAATGTTCGTTATATCTTTGATTAAGATATTAGCATGTTTACTTGAAAAATAATTTTTTAAGAAATTTGAAATATATTCAGATATATCATTATTTACTAAGTTTTTTAACGATTTCAATTGACCTGTTTGTTTAAATTTGGTCAGATATTTTACTTTTTTGGCGTCATCAAGAGGAGTTAAGTAATCAGAGAACTCAGATCTATAATCTGAAATAAAATCTGGAGATAGATTTTGAAAAATCCAAGTTTGCTTTATATATTCTTCTGCTTTTTCAGGATCTAGTTTTATTAAGCGTTTCATATAGGATTTTAATCCGTTTCCGGTTTTTGGCGTATATCTCTTAAACCAAGTTAAAATCATAGAATCAGAAATCGAATCATTGATATTATTTTCAGCAATTTTAACTGATTCTTCAAAGAGAGGCCAATGAGGATTGTTATAGAAAAATGAAAATACGTTTTTGGCATCTTTTGGATTATTAACCGCTGTTTTCCATTTTTCATATTTCATTATAATTTTCTCGGTTTTTGCAAAAATACAATTCTGAAAGATTGTGAAAAATAAAAAAAGTATGATTGATTTTTTAAAACCGAAGAGATATAACATAAATAAGATAGATTTTATAATTATAAAAACATGTTCTCTAATTCTATAGTCGCACTTGTGACGCCTTTTCGCAATAGTCTTGTTGATTATGATGCTTTGGAAAAAATTATAAATTGGCAAATTTCATCAGGAACAAACGCTATATTAGTTTGCGGATCAACTGGTGAAGGCCTTTTACTTTCAATGGAAGAACGTGAAAAAATCATAAAAAAATCTATAGAATTTTCAAACAAAAGAGTCCCTATCATTGTTGGATGCAGTTCATGTTGGACTCAAGATGCGATAAATTTAACCAAACAAGCTGAAGATCTTGGAGCTGATGGAGTTTTACTTATTGCTCCATATTATGTGAAGCCAACTCAAAAAGGAATTATCCAGCATTTTGAAAAAGTTCATGAAATAACAAATATTCCTATTATCGCTTACAACAATCCAGGAAGATGCGCTGTTGATATGTCTTGTGAAACTGTTATTGAATTGTCAAAAATGGAACGTATAGTTGCATTAAAAGATTCTAATACGGATTTATCAAGAGTATTTTTCATAAAATCTCAATCTCCTGATTTTATTATGCTTTCTGGAGATGATCCAAGTTTTCCAGGATATTTAGCTCATGGAGGTGATGGATGCATTTCCGTTACGGCTAATATTGCTCCAAAATTAGTAAAAGATCTCATAAACGCATGGAAAAATCGAAATATGGATAAAATGAAAGAAATAGGAATGAAGAAACTAGCTCCTCTGAGTTCTGCTTTATTTAAAGAACCAAATCCAATACCTGTCAAATACGCTCTTCACAAAATGGGCTTTATGAACAATGAACTGAGATTACCATTAACTCAAGCCACTGAAAACATTATGAAAATTTTAGATAAAGTATTAGAAAATACAATTTAAGGAATGTTTTTGAAACAATATATTGAATAAGCTATGTATTTGTGATATTATATTTAAAACAACTTATTAAGGTAATTTTTTATGAAATATTTATATTTTTTACGAATAACATTATGTTTGTTGCCATTTAACGTTTCAGCAATGGATAATATAATAAGTGGATATGAGTTTTCCGCAGATCCAGATTTAAATAGAAGGATTCATGCTAATCTTGATTTGATAGAGTCGGCTTTCGGTTGGACTAACGATCCCGAACTAAATACAAACGCTTATAATGAATTGTTAGCCGAGGGATTTACAACTGCAGAATTATCTGAAGCTCGAAATAGCTTGATAACACTTATAAAAAGCATATCAAAAAACAACTAATTTCATTTGAGGCGTGAATTATTCAACGCTTCCCAAGAAGTTGTTATAAGCATATCCTTCACTTGATTTTACAAGATTTCCAAGATTCTTAAATACTATTGTTAATATGAATCCTGTTCTTGGTTTTATATCGTTGTCTTTAAAATTTGTTCTAAAAATTCCGATACCAAAATTCAAACATTCGTCATTATAATTTGCTGTCACACCTTGAGTTAAACTGCTTTTCCCGTTTTTCTTTTTCATATTAAATATTTTCGATCCGGAAATACTCCAATAATTTGTTAATCTATATCCGCAATTAACGCCTAATTGTGAAATACCATTTTCTTGAACACAATTTATTTTTTTATCGTATAAATATCCAATACCCCCAAAAACTTTTTTATAACTTGCGTTAATTCCACCTTCAAATAATTGTGATTTTTCAATAAGAGGTATTCCTATAAACCTTGATCTGAAAGAGATGTTTTCCCATGGTTTCAAAACCAATCTTCCAACCATTGAATTTCTTCCCAGGTCTTTTAATTTTTGACGATTACCAATATTGTTTGATTTTCCCAAAAAAGCATTTAGCCACCTGCGTTTTGAATTATAAATAGATGTTTCTGCCCCCAGGGATATTCTTTCTCCATTCTCAATTCTGTCATATCCTCCAAAACGATTGATTGTATGCAATGTTAAATCACTGAAATTATCAAATATAGAATCTTCGTTTTGTTCGAAATTTGCACGTTTGTTATTCGCTTCAACGCTTGTGAATGTTATCTTTGGCCCCCAAATTACTTTTTGATTAAATGATTTTATTTTACTTATCAAAGGCAATGAAATACTACATTGATTTTCAAAAATCGGAAAAAACTTATTCTTTGAGCTTTCCGCAGATTCAGACTCACTGACATTAAAAATATCAGTACGAAATGCGGAATTTAATTCAAACAAAACAGGACCAAAAACGTTATTTTTATCCCATTTTAAAGTATTTGAAGTTCTGAAAAAGTCTTTCGCAAACATAACTGATTTTTCTTTGTCTCTGGTTAAATAGACCGTGTTACTATTGAATGATAATTCCCCAGTTAAAAATTCATATCCTCGGGTATTAAAGTCAATATAAGGCGCAACAAAAGGAGCGGTTTTCCTATCATTAGTTTGATACCAATGAATTTCTGTGTCTAAAAAGTAATTTTTATTAAATAAATTCAACAGTATGTTCGAATCATTATACTTATTATTCAAATAAATATTACTGCTATGCATTAAATCAACTGGATAAATAGTTTTGTACGTCACATCACTTGCTCTATTTATCCTGAAACTTAAAAGTTTATTATCGAGGTTTTGTGTTTTAAAAACCGAATCAAAATGCCATCGAGATTTTTTATCTCTTTGTGATATTCTTTTTTTTGAAAATTCTTTCTTTTTTGCTCTTGAAAGAAAACTTGCCGAAATATCGAAATCTCCATGATAAAATAATTGCCTATAATCAGCTGAAACAAGTGCCCTTCTTTTTGAATTAAGAAATGGAGTAAGTCTTAAGTCTTTATCAGAATTAATAGCTGTATAAAATGGAAATCCTGCAAAAAATCCAACATCTGTTAAATTTCGGAACATAGGGGTTAAAAATCCTGTTTTTCTTTTGACATCTGGAGACGGATGAGAAAAATATGGAGTAAAAAAGACAGGAATCCCTTTTATTCTTAATTTCACATTTTTATAAATAAATTTCTTTTGTACTTTATCATAAATTGCTTTTTCTGCAGCTAAATCCCATAAAGGAGCAGAACATCCGGATTCTTTGCAGGGTGAGTATGTTGCATTTTCCAATGTGAAAACTCTATCAGATTTTATGCCTCGTTTCGCTTTTATTTTCGAAGTATCTTTTAAAATTATCGTCAAAGCATCAGCTATCGCATCTTTAAATTCTTTGTCTAATTCAACATTTTTTGATGAAATTATATCTCCTGTCGGTTCTTTGATAATCGATTCTCCGATTAACTTTATTTCTCCTGATTTTTTATCATATTCGATTTTCTCACTATGTAATTCTCGAGTTGTCCCATCTTCAAACGTTTGAATAACGATAACATCTCCCGTTGCTATTACGACTTTTTTTACTGTATCATAAAATATATTATTGGCATCTAACACTATTTCTGAATGGACTATAGGCGCCAATAAAAAAAGAAAAAAATATCTTAAAAAATTTCTCAAAACAGTTTTTTAACCGAAAGTACAAAGATAGTTTATATTATTTTAAGTCGCTTGTAAAAGACTTTTATAATATAAAAACCATCAAATTAAAAAAGAAGAAAATATGAGGGAAAATAGGAAAGGAAAAAGAAAAATTACAGATAAATCTTATAGACACAGATATACGATATCATCCAGAGATTTGTGTAA
The DNA here is from genome assembly GCA_958448685.1 of uncultured Alphaproteobacteria bacterium. GTDB lineage: Bacteria > Pseudomonadota > Alphaproteobacteria > RUG11792 > RUG11792 > MGBC162888. The sequence continues at coordinate 8,005 of CAUDEV010000020.1, forward strand.
ATATGAAATAAAGAGATAAGATAGAATAAAAATGTAATTCTGAAAGAGGATTTAGCAGCAATTCATGACGTTATGAGGGATATGAAGAAAGTGCTTATTGAAATGCTTTATGATGAAGAACTCAAAGAACACCTTGGTTTTCCAAAGAGTTCTGTGAGACCTTAGGATTCTGATAATTATCGTAATGGATCTTATGAGAAAATTGTAAAAACAAGTAATGGAGCATTAAAACTCAATGTTCCTCGTGAAAGTGTTAAGTTTACATATAGGAGGAAGTGAAAGAGCGAAGTATTGGCTGTCTGTTGTGAGTGACTTAAAATCCAGAGGAACGAAGGATGTTTTGATACTTTGTATCGATAATTTAACAGGATTTAATGATACAATAGGTGCCTGTTATCCAAATGCCGATCATCAAATAAGAAACTCTGTAAAACACGTGTCTTATAAGGATTTAAAGGAAGTTTGTAATGATCTGAAGGATATCTACAAATACTGAAATAGGAAAACTTAGCTGAATTTGGAAGAAAATGGACCACTAAAGTTCAAAGTTGGGGTATAATTTACTTACAGTTAACTATCCTATTTTCTGATAGATTGGCTAATTTTGGATCTTTACTTTGATCCCTTTACACAAACTTTTGGACGGTCTCTTGCGTGAGACTTTCTTTTGGTCTCACTTCTTATGAACTAATACATCTGATAAATTAATTGTATTTTTCCTAATGATATTTTATTATAATAGTAATTAGCGCGGGCGTAGTTCAATGGTAGAACGTAAGCTTCCCAAGCTTGAAGCGTGGGTCCGATTCCCATCGCCCGCTCCAGAATTTTATTATTATGCTTTCTTGTAAATTTATTATTCCTTATGAAAAATTAGAAAATTTAAATTCTTTTCTGGACGAAATAGAGTTGTATAACGTTTCAATTTTCGAAAATGCAGATTTTGGCTTCTCACAGACTTTAGATGAAAATGGGTTTCCTATAGCAAAATTTTTTGAAGTTGAAGTATTTGTAAATGACAAGAATGAAGCCGAAAATTTGCAAAAAACTTTAAATAAAGAATTTCCGCAAATTATAAAAGATTTTCAAATTAATGAAGTTGATAATAAAAATTGGGTAGATTCATATTTGAAAGAATTGAAGCCTGTTATAATTGAAAATTTTTATTTTTATAATGATTCAATACAAAAGCCCACACATGATTCTAATTTAATTCCTATAAAATTGAACTCTGCATTAGCTTTTGGAAGTGGACATCACCAAACGACACAAGGATGCATATTAAATGCTGAATTTTTAAAGAATAATTCATTTGTCCCCATAGAAATTTTAGATATGGGATGTGGGACAGGAATACTTGGGATTTGCGCTTTGAAATTATGGCCGGATTCAAATTTACTTGGAATTGATATTGATCCGGAAGCTGTAAAAATTACTCTGGATAATTATCAGGCGAATGATATAAAAAAAGCAAATGCTATTGTTGGAAGTAATTTAGACAATATAGATACAAAATTTGATCTAATATTTTGTAACATATTAAAACAACCACTTTTAGACTTGGCAAAAAGTTTTTATGATAAACTTAATAAAAGGGGATATATAATTACTTCTGGATTTATAACTTCTCAAGAAAAAGAAGTTATTGATATGTATCAAAAAATGGGATTTAAGATAATTAATAAAATATCAATGGAAGATTGGCTTTCTGTTTTATTCAGGAGATAAAATTGGAATACTTAAAGCTAATCACATTCTTAAAAACTTTTTTGGCGGTATTATTCTGTTTTTCGGTCTCGTTTTTTAATTATCTCATCACTCAAATAATTGGAGGATATTTCTTTCCTTTGACGAGTTTAGCTGTCTTTTTCTGTCTTATTTTAAATTATCAAATTCCTGTGATTTTTATATTTGCGATAGGATTAACTGACGATATATTATTGAATAGTATCATGGGAACATATGCTTTGCTCTATTCTTTAATAGCATATTTTTTAAATTCAAATATTAGCCAAAAACAAAAAAGAATATTAAACTTAACAGCTGTAGCTATTTTCCTATTAATAAATTATCTTACATTTCATACTTTTTAATAAAAAGGCCTATTACAAGAGACAGGCCTTTTTATTCTTTTTAAAGAGTTCCGCCTTTTAATGCACCTAAAATTGCAATCATTCCTTCAGCCGCTTTATCACTTGTTATTTTATAACCTTCATTAAAAGTGTATATGTTCATAAAACGAGCACGGAAAGCTTTGCCAGTTCGTGAAATTCCCATAAAATTATCTCCAGTATGAGTACCTGAACATATCCAACTGACTGCGGCCTTGTTTCTTTCAACTATGATTTCCTCCATTTTCCATTGAACATCCGGGAAACTTTTTCTAAGCCAAAAAACCAACGATAGATACCCCTTGCCTCCGTAAACGGCTTCAGGAAAAGCTGGAGTATAAAAAGGTGCATCTTCTGCAACTAATTTATTAGCCATTTCTATATCAGCTTTATTAATCATTTCATTAAATTTAGTCATTTGATTTTTTATTCGTACAATATCAAATGATTTGAACTCCGAATGTTGTTTTTCCGTAGTAGTCGTAAATTCTTCCATTCCAAAAACTTCCCAACTTTTAAAACAGAGTATACCAAAGCCCCAACTATTAATAAGGTTTTAATTTTTTACTGCTTATAAATTCAAATATACTTCATATTTTATAAAATTACCTCATTTTTCTAAAGGTCATTTATTATTAAGAGAGGAGTAATGTATCTTTATCAAAACCTATAATTTTAGCTTTTATTATATCATTTGGCGAAAGAATTTTATTTATTTTGAATGGGATAAAATTATCCGTTTTTCCAAAGGAATATTCAGAAGTTGTTTCCTCGATTATTCCTGAAATTTCATGATTTAACAAAGATTTAAATAGTTTTTGTTTAACTTCATTCGCTTTTTGACGCAAAACTGAAGCTCTGTGTAGTATGACGCTTCTAGGCAATTGAATTATTTTTGAAGCAAGTGTTCCTTCGCGAGGGGAATAAGGAAAAACATGTAATAATGATAAATGAGCTTCATCTATTAACTTTAATGTATTTTCAAACATAATTTCAGTTTCTGTTGGAAATCCTGCAATAAAGTCAGCTCCAAATACTATATCTTTTCTTTCGGATAGCATTTTGTTACAGATTTCAATAACATCTTCTCTCGTATGGCGTCTTCGCATAGCTTTCAAAACTTCATTATCTCCGGACTGTATACTCAAATGAAAATGCGGCATTATTCGCAATTCTTGAGTGAAAAGTTCAAATAATTTCTCATCAATGCATTTCGGGTCAATAGATGAAATTCTAAGTCTGTTTAATTCTGGATTAGATTTTAGTATCGCTAAAATAACGTCAGATAAATCAATTTTCTTATTAAAATCTTTTCCATATGATGTGATATCAATACCTGACAAAACTATTTCTTTAAATCCCAATTTAACAAAGTGTTTTATTCTTTTTAAAATTATATCCAAAGGCAAGCTTTTTGATCTCCCCCTTGTGAAAGGAACTATACAATAAGAACAAAAATGATCACAACCGTTTTGTATTTGAATAAATGCTCTGGATTTATTTTCAAATAATTGGCTATTTTCTTCAATAGCAATATCATTTTCAAAATTAATATCAGAACTGCTATGAGGAATATCAAAATATTCGCTTGGTTCTGATTTATCTGAATTTTGGATAATTTTAAAAACGCCTTCTAAGGTTTCGAAGTATTTTAAAGCTGTTTTTGCGGCACATCCTGTCACTATTATTTTTGCGTCAGGATTTTCTCGAATAGCTTTTCTAACTGCTTGTTTTGATTGGCGTTCTGCTTCGTGTGTCACAGAACATGTGTTTATAACAACTATATCGTTTTTGGGGTGAAGTTTGTCTATAATAGCTTTCGAAATTTCCGATTCATAAAAATTAAATCTACAACCTAGTGTTATGGTTTTAATTCGAGGCATTTTTTGAATCAGCATCATTTAAAACTTGAGAACGTGCGTTCCAAGTTAGGATCAAAAATATTGCAGCCGCCACAGCAGCAATCATTGTTGAGATAAAAACAGCATTCCAGCCATAATTATCTGCTAAATATCCTGTTCCAAATCCTGCAATAGCTGTTCCTGCATATCCTAGAGTTCCTGTGAATCCTGAAGCTGTTGCTGCTGCTTTCTTTGAAGCAAAGTCTGCTGCAGCAACACCTATCAAAATTTGAGGTCCTGAAATAAGGAATCCTATACATAACATGCAAATAGAGCTAGTTATATGAGAATCTTTAGGCGCTAACCACAAAACTGATACTAATATTCCTAAAATAATCATACATAATGATGAGACTGGGCCTCGTCTTCCTTTAAATATCTTATCAGAAATATATCCCGCACAAAGACCACCACACATACTCGCCATATCAAAAGCAACCATTTGTAAACCTGCACCAGCAAGCGAACTTCCTTTTGATTCAAGAAGCAAAGTTGGTCCCCAATTCAAAAAAGTCATTCTGCAAATATATACAAATAAATTCGCAAAACCGACATACCAAACTAACTTGTTTCCTAAAGCTAATTTCAATGTTTCTTTATAACTTAATTTTACTTCTTCTTCCTGTTTCCATTTCTCACTTTCTGCAACAGAGGCAATACCAGTCATTTTTTCTACAGAAGGAAGATTTAATGATTCGGGAGTGTTACGTAATCTGTTAAATATAAAACCGGCTAATAAAATAGCCATTATGGAAGGAATAAAAAATACATATCTCCAACCAAAATGAGAAAGAATAAATGGAGCAGTTAAAACAATCATAGCGCTACCTATTTGATGAGATGTGTTCCATAAAGCCCATTTTGTTCCTATTTCTGTTGGACTATACCAATGTGTCAACATTTTTGCACATGCTGGCCAGCCCATGGACTGAAAACAAAAATTTAATGACCAAAACAGTGTAAACATTGGAATAATAGAACTAAATCCCATGCAAATGTTCATAAAAGCAGAAAAAAGAAGGCCAGATGCCATAACATACCTTGCACTATATCTGTCTCCAATCATTCCAAAAAAGCATTTTCCAATTCCATAAAGAATTGCAGCTATTGAAATAACAATACCTATATCTGCTTTTGTTATTTGCAAATCGGAACAAATTGCAGGAATAGCTATTGAGAAATTTTGCCGAACTAAATAAAATGAAGCGTATCCAATCATAATTGAATACATTGTTCTAAATCTCCAATAACTAAATACTTTATTACAACTATCAGAGTACTGAGATTTATTTTTTCGTTTTATTAAAGCCATATGATCTCCTTAATTTTCAATAGATTTTGACAAGATTTCAAGATCAGTTGCAAACTCTCTATCAATTGAAATTCTTTCTTTTATTTTTTTCACCGCATGTATCACTGTTGAATGATCTCTTCCTCCAAAATTTTGCCCTATATCAGGCAAAGATTTCGTTGTTAATTGTTTGCAAAGGTACATCGCAACTTGCCTTGCTGTTGCAATTGTTTTTTGACGTTTTGCTGCATTTAAATCAGATAATTTTATATTATAAAACTCACAAACTTTCCGTTGGATAAAATCTATTGTAATATATTTTTCATTAGATCTCAAGATATCGCTTAAAACCTCTTGCGCGACATCTATTGTGATCTCCCTTCCAACAAGCGTTGCATGCGCAACAATTCTGTTTAGTGCTCCTTCTAACTCTCTTATATTCGAAGAAATTTTCATAGCCAAAAATTCAAGAACTTTATCTGAAATCTTGACTTTATGTCTCTTTGTTTTAGATTGTAAAATCCCAAGTCTCAGTTCATAATTCGTTGGATGTATATCTGCAACCAATCCCCAACCTAATCTTGATTTCAACCTATCTTCTACGCCATCTAAATTTGAAGGAGATTTATCTGCGGATAATATTACCTGCCTGTTGTTATCAACAAGCTCGTTGAAGGTATGGAAAAATTCTTCTTGGGTTGTATCTTTTCCTCCGATGAACTGAACATCATCTATCATCAAAACATCAACAGTTCTGAATAATTCTTTAAATGACATGGCATCTTTATATCGAAGGGACCTTATAAAAAGATACATAAATTTTTCAGCAGAAATGTAAATAACTTTCTTTTCAGGGAATATTTCTTTAATACGCCAAGCAATTGCATGCATCAAATGTGTTTTACCAAGTCCAACACCCCCATATAAGAAAAGAGGGTTATATGCCGGAATTTCAGATTCTGCTATTCTTAATGCTGCAGCATATGCAAATTCATTTGGCTTTCCAACAACAAAATTTTTGAAGGTAAATTTCTTATCAAGAACGGATATACCTTTTAATCCAGGTAAATCATTTGAAGACATACTTGTTTCAGATTGTGTAGTTACTTTATTCTTAGAGTCAGAATTTTCCGTAATTTTTGGATTATTGTTGTCATAAACCTCAATGTTCAAGGACGTCACATTACTCCCGTAAGAATTAAATAATCTGATTATAAGATTAGAAAATCTTGAAATCGCATTATCTCTTATAAAATTTGAAGGAGCTGATAGTTTCAACATTCCCTCATCAAGATCTACAATATTTAATTTTGATATCCAGGTGTTATAAGAATCTTTGCCTATTTCTGCTTTTATATCTTCTAAAACTTCAGACCAGATTTGTTTTAGTTTTCTGTTATCACAATCTGTCATAAACTAACCCATATTAATTTTTGAAGTTAAATCTTCAAAATTTATATCAGAATGTATTTCCATTTTATAAGCCGCAAATCTTACAACCAAATTTTGAGTCATTCCGATATTTTCTGCAAATTTTCCCGGAGTCAGATATTTCGCAAATATAAATGCTCCTTTGGCTTTTGTGTAAGAACGAAGTTTTATTTCTTGATTCAGTTTATTTCGGCCTGGAATCAAATCGTATGAAAATATTTCTATGGAATCTTTATAAGTTTTTTTCAAAGAAGTACTTTGTGAAAAATAATTTTTTGAATCCATACTTTGAAGTTTATCATAAAGATCTTTGGAATAAGCAATAACTATATGACAAACAAAAGGTTGTCCATTATTTGCATTTGAATCAACTTCAAAATCAACTTTTTTCAACCAAACTGCCACATTCGGAAGCATATCACAGGAGGTGAAAAATAATCCTGTGATAAGAATGAAAATTTTTAATAATTTACTATTCTGCAACAATTCTGCTTCTTCCTTTGTTGCTGTTTACAACATAGACTCTTTGTCCCACTGAAATATATGGTTCTGTTCCTTGAGTTATTGTTATTATGGAACCATTATCCAATTTTACTGTATATTCTATACCTTCTTGAGATTTTGAACCTATAGCATTTCCAGCAACGCCTCCAGCCACAGCTCCTGCGGCCGCTGTCAGGTATTTTCCATGACCTCCTCCAAACATAGATCCTAACAATCCGCCACCAACAGCTCCCAAAGCGGTTCCTGCAACAGAACCATCAGGTTTTATTTCAACTTTTCTCAAAGAAAGAACATAACCTCTATCTGTCCTTGAAACTTCACCAACTGCTGATCCTTCATAACGATTTCCGGAAAATTCATTTGTAGAACATCCTGTGAGCAATAAAGCACATAAAACCAATGAAACACGACTCAAAACAGATTTATTTATCATATCTTACAAAACCTAAAACGAAATCTTAATATAGATTATATAATTTATTAACTTTTTGAGCCAGATAATTTTTCAAAACATTCGTTCAGAATTGTTTAATTAAATGGTCGGGAAGAGCGGATTCGAACCGCCGACCCTTTGCTCCCGAAGCAAATGCGCTACCAGGCTGCGCTACTTCCCGACTATTATATAATAATATAAATCAGTCAATTAATCTAGAAGCTTTTCTTTTCGGTTCACAATGTCTTGCGAAAGCGCTATAGGTGCCCCTGCGGTGTCAATGAAGTTTTCCGGTGAGGTCTTCTTTCTAATTCACGTTTCCGTGCAGTGACTTATTTTGATAGGTTAATTGTAAAGTCACAACTTCTTCAATATGGTTTAAGGTTAATTTAACATCTATCCCTAAGGTGGAAGGGTTATTGAGAGAGATTCTTAGGAAGCGCGGCGTGTGGTATAATATCAAAGATATCACACGCCGCGCTTGTTAATCCATGCTTTGAAAAACAGATTTTGGCGCCCCATATCTCCCGACTTTATAAAAATCTATTCGCGTTGCTAGCGCCTATGTCGGGGATAATGCTGGGACTTCAGGAATAATT
>CAUDEV010000021.1 GCA_958448685.1 uncultured Alphaproteobacteria bacterium
TCATTGACACCGCAGAGACACCTCCAGCGCTTTCGGTAGACATCGTGAATCGAAATATATAAGATCAAAGAGATATGAGACAAAAAGGATAACGAGGTTTCGTTATTTTTGGACAACAAAAAAGTCTCCTAAAATATTATAAAAATGCTGAGAAGTTGGTGAAATCATGGAAATTAATACACAAACAAAAGTAAAGACATTTGGATCTCATAAGAAAAATAAGAACTGAACAAAAACTTATGGAAAAGCAAAGATATATGTTATAGGAGACACAGGAAGTTTACATCATATACAAGTGTCGTAAATTTAAGCTTTATTCTCAGATGAAAATAGGAGGAAATGTACAAATCGATCATATGGTAAGAACATTAAATGGTTTTACATAGGCCATTCCTATTAAATCTATACAAGTCGATGGGACAGTGAATTTATGAAAGATTTTGAAAAAACCTTACCGAAGATTAATAGAAATATAGAGCGAATGAACCGTATTATTATAGAAAAATTTTTACATGAACCACAGGGAGATTCCTTAATTGTATATTAAATCTATGCTAGAAGACTCCATTTTTAGCTCATATTTTTTGGCTTAATACAAATACAAGATAATTATTGATATTTAAGGAAATGTAAGTTAAGATAAATAATAAGGAGAGATGGCCGAGAGGCTGAAGGCAACGGTTTGCTAAACCGTCATACGGACATAAATTCGTATCGGGGGTTCGAATCCCCCTCTCTCCGCCATAAATAAAAATCAGAGGAATGTCAAAAGGAGAAGTGAATCGGATTTTGATATTTGTATAATTTTTATATAAAATGAAAAGAAGTGAAGAGAACCCCCGCAGGGGTCGAGCCGAAGGCCGACAAGCGAAGCGCTGTCAATCCCCCTCTCTCCGCTATAAATAAATTCAATTTTAATTCCCTGTAAAAATTCCTAATTTTATGAAAATAAATTATTCGTATTAAATCTCTAGAGAATTCTTTAAGCATTTATAAAAAGCTGCATTAGGTTATATCTGATTACACTTTTTACATATATAAAAATTCCTTATTTTTGTGCTAAAATAAGATTATTCAGAAAAAGGAGATAAAAATGCCGAAATCGGATATTAGTAGTTTATCTATTGAAGAAGTAAAAAAAGAACTGGATTTTCTAAAAAACGAATTAAAAAGGCATGACAATCTTTATTATAACGAATCCAATCCTGAGATTTCGGATGCTGAATATGATGAACTGAGAAATCGTTTAAATGAAATAGAAAAAATATTCCCAGATTTGAAATTCCCAGACTCTCCGTCACAAAAAGTTGGGGCTGTTGTTGGAACCCTTTTTAAAAAGATAAAACATGAAATTCCTATGCTTTCATTAGATAATGCATTTTCTAAAGAAGACATGATAGACTTTATCGAACGAATAAAACGATTTTTGAAACTTCCTGATGAATATAGATTCGAATTTTGTGCAGAACAGAAAATTGATGGATTATCGGCCGCTATTTTATACGAAAACGGAAAATTAATTTATGGAGCAACGAGAGGCGATGGCTATGTTGGAGAAGATATAACTGAAAATATAAAAACGATTTCTAATATACCCCATCAGATTGATTATCCTGGGAAAATTGAAATTCGAGGAGAGGTGTATATGCCCGTTGATTCATTTAAAAAATTAAATGAAATCAGGGAATTAAATACGGAATCAACTTTTGCTAATCCAAGAAATGCGGCAGCAGGATCTCTTCGTCAATTAGATCCGCAAATAACAAAAAGTCGGAATTTAAAATTTTTTGCATATTATGTGAATTCCGTTAATTCAAATTTGAGACTTCATACACAAACAGACACAATGCAATTTTTGGAAAGATTGGGATTTTCAACAGCTGAGTATGCTATTTGTCGTGATATAGAAGAAATAATGACTTATTATAATAAAATTTATCAATTGAGAGATAATTTAAATTATGACATAGATGGAACTGTTTTTAAAATTAACTCTTTAGAATTGCAAGATAGATTGGGTTTTGTTGGAAGATCTCCGCGTCATTCTATTGCCTTTAAGTTTCCTCCAGAGATTGCAGAAACAAAAATAATAGATATAACAATAAGTGTTGGAAGAACAGGAAAAATCACGCCAATAGCCATCTTGGAGCCTGTTAATCTCATGGGGGCAATGATATCAAAAGCAACACTTCATAATTTTGAAGAAATAGAGCGAAAATCAATATCAATAGGTGACACAGTCAGAATCTTAAGATCTGGAGATGTTATTCCGAAAATCATAGGAGTAACAAAAAAATCTCAAAATCAAGTATTCCAACCTCCATTAATTTGTCCTTCTTGTGGCTCTTCTTTAATAAAATATCCGCAATTAATTGATTTGTATTGCCCGAATCATTATAGCTGTCCTGAACAAGCAGTTAATTATATCTCATATTTTGTGTCAAAAAACTGTTTTGATATTATAGGATTTGGTCAAAAGCAAGTTATAGAATTCTATAAAGAAGGAAGAATAAAATCAGCTGTCGATATATTTAAGTTAGAGAATTATGACAAAATTTCTCCATTATCCCAAAAACAAGGATGGGGAGAGGTCTCAGCTTTAAAATTATATCAAGCTATTAATGACAAAAGAAATGTTTCATTGCCAAGATTCATTACATCTCTTGGAGTTCCAGGCGTGGGAGAAATTATAGCAGGAATATTGGCTGATAAATTTGAGAATATAGATAACTTAATGAAATCTCAAAAGGAGGAATTAATTGAAACAGATGGCTTGGGTGAATTGATGGCAGAGGAAATATACTCATTTTTTCATAATGATATAAATATAAATTTTATTAATGAATTGAAAAAATATATAACAATATTACCATATAAAAATCCAAATATCACTTTTGATAAAAATAGTAAATTCTATAAAAAAACATTAATATTTACAGGAACACTAACTCGGATGAGTCGAGATGAGGCGAAGAAAGCAGCGTTATCAAAAGGGGCTAGAATTGCTACGACGATTTCAAAAAATGTGGATTTTGTCATTGTGGGAGAGAAAGCAGGTTCAAAATTGAAAAAAGCTCGGGAGTTGAATATACCGATAATAACTGAGGAAGAATTTATTAAAAATATATAAACGATAGATTAACAAGTGCTTTAAACCTGAAAAACGTTTAAAATTTCATAGAGTTTATAAAGTCATTTAGATACCTGAAAATGTTGATTTTTTATATGTTTTAGTGTTTAATATAAATTATTAATCTAAAAAAATTGGATTCTGAAATTGCTACAAAGTATGAGAATAAAGGGAGGCGTTCCTTTAAATGGCACAATAGAAATAAGTGGAGCAAAAAATCTAGCTCTTCCAGCTTTGGTAGCAACATTATTAACAGACAATAAAATTATATTAAAAAATGTCCCACATTTATCTGATATCATATCTTTATTAGAACTTCTGACTTATTTAGGAACAGAATACAGTTTTCAACAAAATGGAACTATAGAACTCTCAACAAAAAATTTGAAAACATTTGAAGCCCCATATGATTATGTTCGAAAAATGAGGGCCTCGATTTTGGTTTTAGGGCCACTTGTTGCAAAATATAAAGAGGCAAAAGTTTCATTGCCTGGAGGATGCGCAATAGGCGCAAGAGGTGTTGATCTTCATATAAAAGCCTTGAAGCAAATGGGCGCTGAAATTTCTATAAATAACGGTTATATAAATGCAAAAGCGCAAAAAGGATTGGTTGGTTGTGATATAGTTTTTCCAATAGCGACGGTGACCGGAACTGAAAATGTTATAATGGCTGCTGTTTTAGCAAAAGGAACAACAAATATTATTAATGCAGCAATGGAACCTGAAGTTGTTGCATTCTGCGATCTTCTGAACAGTATGGGAGCAGAAATTTCAGGTCATGGAACTTCAACGATTGTTATAAATGGTGTTGAATCCCTTCATGGAGCAGAGTTTACGATAATTCCTGACAGGATAGAAGCAGGAACGTTTGCCATTGCTGCGGCAGTTACCAATGGAAAACTTTTCTTAAAAAATTGTAATTATTCTCATTTGGCATCGTTTTTTGAAACTTTGTTTTTGACTGGTGTTGTTCATGAGGAAAAAGATGATGGATTAGTTGTCTATAGGAAAAGTGAGAAAATTAAACCTGTCGATATTCAAACAGCTCCATATCCAGGATTTCCAACAGATTTACAAGCTCAATACACTGTCTTAATGTCGCTTTGCAAAGGCGCTGTTTCGATTACGGAAAATATTTTCGAAAATAGGTTTATGCATATTCCAGAATTAACAAGAATGGGAGCAAATATTTCAGTTCATGGGAAAACGGCTGTCGTGACTGGAGTCAACAAGTTGAATGGTGCCCCTGTTATGGCAACAGATCTCCGAGCTTCTGTTTCCCTGTTGATTGCTGGGTTAGTTGCAGAAGGAGAAACAATTGTTAATAGACTTTATCATATTGATCGTGGGTATGAAAATATTGATGAAAAATTAAGAAATTGTGGAGCTAACATTGAAAGGTTTTCTGTTTAGGATTTAAATATTATGTCGTTTTTCAAAAATCTAAAATCAGCTTTCTCAAATTTAGTAAGTATTCATGAAAATAAACTCAATAGGGAAAAATTAGAAGATGCATTGATTGAAGCTGATTTTGGAATCAATTTCGCACAGAGTATTATAAAAGATTTAAAAAGTTCCGATTTATATTCCGCTTTTAGAAACAAAATCATATCCATTTTAACCCCGCTTATTAAAGATGTTGAGATTGATATAACTAAAAAACCGTTTGTTATTATTCTTGAAGGAGTAAATGGAAGTGGAAAAACAACAACTGTGGCAAAATTGGCTTATTTTCTGAAACAACAGGGATTTAGTGTTGATATTGCGGCTTGTGATACATTTCGAATAGCTGCTGTTGATCAATTAGCTATTTGGGCAGAAAAGTTAAATTGCAATATATTCAAATCTGATTCTCCAAAAGATCCTGCAAGTGTTGCATTTGATGCTATGAAAACAACAAAAAGTGATGTGTTAATAATAGACACCGCAGGAAGATTGCAGAACAATATCAATTTGATGAATGAATTAGAGAAAATACATAGGGTAGTAAAAAAACTAGATGAATCTGCTCCTCATATGACTCTATTGACAATAGATGCGACAATAGGGCAAAATACTATTGATCAAGTCAGGGAATTTGCAAAAATTAACTCTATATCCGGATTGATTATAAATAAACTTGATGGAGGAGCAAAATGCGGAGTTATTGTGAGAATAGCTGAGGAATTTAAAATTCCAATTTTGGGAGTTGGAATTGGAGAATCTGAAAAAGATTTCGCTAATTTTTCTATAGATAAATTTTTAAAAGATTTTGAGGAGCAATAAAATAATGTGCGAGTGCTGTGGTCATTCTTTTAACAAGAAATTTGTATTTTATATAATAGCAATTACTTTAGGCGTAGTTTGCGGATTATCAGATATAGAAATATTGCAACAAATCGGAAAATGTTGTTCTGAAATTTTTATAAAAATATTTAAATGTATAAGTATGCCGGTCATTTCGTTATCTGTTATTGTTGCACTTTCGACTTATGGTGCTGAAAAATCTATGAGTCGAATTTGGAAAAAAACATTAAAATATACATTTGGAACAACATTAGTCGCAGCTTGTGTGAGTGCTTTTCTGTATATAATTATATCTCCTAATAATGCTGTGTTAAGTTTTGATTCAGGCTTGGAAAGTTCAATTACTACGAATTATTCAAAATATCTTTTGGATATTATTCCAGATAATATTTTTGGAGCATTCGTTGAACATAAGGTTTTGACTGTGTTATTGATTAGTGTAATTATTGGAATATCAGCACGTTCAATAGAACAAACAGAAGCAAAAAATACGGTTCTTTCATTTTTCAATGGATTACATAGTATATTTTTCACGATAACAAAATTTATAGTTAGAGTCCTTCCTATTGGGTTATTCGGATTTATAGCTGTGAGTGTTATGGATTTGAAAAACGGAATGAGCGCACATGGAATGGGGAAGTATTTCCTTGTAATTATATTATCAAATTTAGTTCAAGGAATAATAATATTGCCATTATGGCTCATTTCAAAAAAAATAAATCCATTTTCAATGTTTAAATCTATGTTTTCTGCACTTTCTGTTGCGTTTTTCTCAAAATCTTCTTCGGGAGCATTGCCAGTTACGATGGATGCGATTGAATCAAAATTGGGAGTAAAAAAAGAAATAAGTCGATTTGTTTTGCCTCTTTGTACGACTATTAATATGAATGGATGTGCTGCATTTATATTTACTACTGTAATTTATATAATGCAAAATTATGGCATTGATATAACTTATTCAACTATATTTACATGGATTATAATAGCAACTATTGCAGCAATAGGAAACGCCGGCATACCAATGGGGTGTTTTTTCCTGAGTGCAAGTCTTCTTTCTTCTATGAATATTCCAATGCCTCTGTTAGGCATGATTCTGCCTGTATATAGTGTATTAGATATGCTTGAAACATCCCTAAATGTTTGGTCAGACTCATGCGTTACAGTGGCAGTAAACAAATCTAAAGACTAAAAACATGACAGATCGCTTGCTATCCCTTTTGCAAGCTTCATAGTATTATCACTTAGCCATAGATGATAGTTCAAAAGATAGCTTATTTGTGATTGTTGCATAGAAACATCACTAATAGTCTTATGAATATGTTCTATTGCTGTATAATGTATACCCGTAAAATGAGTTATGCCGAGTTTTGAACACGTATTTTGCACATCAACTAAATTCTGTTTTGCATCATCAATAAAGACAATTTGCAATTCCGAAATAGGATATGTCACAGGAACAAGCTCTAAGAACTTAGATAAAACCAAGCCTTTCGCGGCACTTCCACAATATATAATTCCTGAATCATAAACAGGTTTTGTTGTGTATGTTTGAAATGGACGCAGTTTTAATTCTGACTCAGGAACATCAAATTCATAATATTGTATTCCAGGCAGCGAGGATTGGAAATTGATTCCAAGGCGTTTTAATTTTAAAAACCTTTCGTATCGTACACTTTCATCAGAACTACATTGAGTTAACACAAACGCGGGAATATCTCTAGATTGAATACTGTTAACAAAAGAAGACATGGTTGATTCAACCGCTTCTTTTTCTGCTGATCTTGTTATGGCAGGAAGTATTGAACTCATCTCTTCAATTGAGAGTGTGTCTTTTAGAAGTTTCATTAGTTGAGGTAATGCGGTTTTTTGTAAAGCAGCATCACTGCTATGAAATAAGACATCATCACAATCAAAAAAAAACAGACTTTTCCTCGGATTTAGAGTAGCTAAGACATCTTTAACTTTGGAATCTTCAATGCTTCTGATTGTTTCTATGGAACTTTGAGCAAATCCCGAAGCTATTGCAAAAACCAAACTTATTATTTTTGATAAATAATCTTTAATCATTCTTTTCTCCTTTTATAAATTCCCTGTATCAAGCTATTTTCTATACTATCACAGAAGTGATTTTCTCGCTATTGATACCTTTTTAAAGAGATAAAAATTTTTTAAAATTCTAAGTTATGATTATAAAAAACATAAAATTCAGTTGAATAAAGGATTATTATGTGATATATTGAAATATATAAATGCGGGTATAGCTCAGTGGTAGAGCACAACCTTGCCAAGGTTGGGGTCGAGGGTCCGAATCCCTTTGCCCGCTCCAAGTTTTATTTTTTTGTAGGGATTATTAATTATGGCGAAGGGTCCAGTTATCACAATCAAATTACTGAGTTCTGCAGGAACGGGTTATTTTTATGTAACAAAAAAGAATCCTAGAACCATGACTGATAAATTAGAACTTAAGAAATATGATCCTAAAATTAGGAAGCATGTTGTATTTAAGGAATACAAAATAAAGTAATTTATGGGATTTAATTGCGGAATTGTTGGTCTTCCTAATGTTGGGAAATCGACTTTATTTAATGCATTAACATCTACAGCTACTGCGGAATCTGCAAATTATCCTTTTTGCACAATAGAACCCAATATAGGACGTATTGCAGTTCCAGATGAGAGATTGTTTCGTTTGGCGAAATTAGCAGAGTCTCAAAATGCTATTCCAACACAATTGGAATTCGTTGATATAGCTGGAATAGTCAAGGGGGCTAGTTCAGGAGAAGGACTTGGAAACAAATTTCTCTCAAATATAAGAGAGACAGATGCAATTCTACACGTTGTGAGATGTTTCGATAATGAGGATATCACGCATGTTTCAGGAAAAATTGATCCAATTTCTGATATCGATACAATAGAAACAGAACTGCTTTTAGCTGATTTGGAAAGCGTTGAAGGAAGACTTCCAAACTTAGAAAAAAAAGCGAAATCAGGAGACAAACAGTCGAAAGAGATATTAGAAATTCTTTTGCCCGTTTACGATGCTTTGAAAAATGGGAAACCAGCAATTGAGGCTGATATATCTGAAAATAAAAAAGATAATCTGAAGCAACTTCAATTGATAACTACGAAACCAATGATGTATATTTGCAATGTTTCTGAGAATGATGTTGTTTCAGGAAATGAATATACCAAAAAAGTTATAGAAAAATCAAATGGTAAACCTGTTGTAATTATTTCTGCGGCAATTGAATCAGAAATTGCTTTGCTTGATTCAGAAGAAGATAAAATGGATTTCCTCCATGAATTAGGTTTAACAATGACAGGCTTAGATAGGGTAATAAAACAAGGATATGATCTTTTGGGATTAATAACTTATTTTACAGTAGGTCCAAAAGAATCCAGGGCTTGGACAATAAAAAAAGGAACGAAAGCTCCAGGAGCAGCTGGCGTTATTCATTCTGATTTTGAAAGAGGTTTCATTTGTGCAGAAACCATTTCTTGGCAAGATTATCTTGATTGGGAAGGAGAACAGGGCGCAAAACAACAAGGAAAATTACGTTTGGAAGGAAAGGAATATATCGTTCAAGACGGGGATGTGATGCATTTCAGGTTCAATGTGTGATTTTTGAAGATGTGTACACAAGGTCCATATGTCAATTCTAAATTTTATGAGATCTTTATTTGATAAGCTGTATAGTTTTTAGTAAAAACTTCAACATATAGCTATTGATCTAGAATCTTAATTAATAAATTAACAGTAATAGATGGCGTCTCCTACGGGATTTGAACCCGTGTTGTCGCCGTGAAAGGGCGGTGTCCTAGGCCTCTAGACGAAGGAGACTTTTTGGTGGGCTCAACAGGGTTCGAACCTGTGGCCCTCTGATTAAAAGTCAGATGCTCTACCAACTGAGCTATGAGCCCCACATTTATAAGGATACTAGTTTTCTCAGATCGCGTCAAGAGAAAAAATTTACTTTGTATTAGTTCATAAGATGTGAAATTCTCTTTTTGTTTCACATCTTTTGAATTAATACATTTTTTATGATAAATCTTGAAAAATTAAGAATGATTAAGTAACATACTAGAGACATCTTTCGTTACTCAGAAAATTGCATAATATAAACTCTATCAAATTTACTGTTGCAAGATTATGTCATGAGATGGCAAATTCATTGAATGTTATAAAATTCTTACAAGAAGATATATTTCCTTCTGAAAATGATACAATAAAAGAATTATTTCAAAATATAGATCTAATGACTTATACCATGGATTTTTTCAGAAATATATACACCTATTCGGAAAGCAGGGGGAGAATTAATGAAACGCTACTTAATATTTTAAAGTTGAAAGATATTTCATTAATTGGAGATATTGATATCCTTTTAAACATTTCCCCTGTTTTTGAAAACATTATATGCGGAGTTCTATATATTTGTATGAAATCTTGCAAAGCTTCAGATAATATTATTTTAGAAAAAAATAATGATAAAATTATCATTCAGCTTTCAAATCGAACGTTTCCTCAAGAAACGCAAAAAGCATTTCAAGAACCAGACGTTGAAGAAAACGTCTTTAATGTTTTTGTTTTGTTTGTAAAATACTTAGCAAAATCTCATGACATTCTAATTCATGCTGAATTTGATTCAAATAACATTAAGATAACCTTATGGAACAAAAAATAACGATAGTTGAAGAAAAATTTTATGGACGTTTGAAATCTAGACGTCTTACTGACAGACAAGAATTGCTATTCAAAACATTATTCAAAGATATCTCAATAACTTCGTTTAAAGATATTGACGTAAATGCATATCAAGATATTTTCTTTGAAATAGGTTTTGGAGGAGGTGAGCATATTGCAAATATGGCATTGTCTAATCCAAAAGGATTATTTATTGGGTGTGAGCCATTTGTAAATGGCGTTGCTTCGCTTTTAACAAAAATAGATGATTTAAAAATAAAAAATATTAGAATATATCAAAATGATGCAAGAAATTTATTGAAAGAAATCCCTAATGAAATCTTGTCCGGAGTTTTTTTACTTTTTCCTGATCCTTGGCCAAAAAGGAAGCATATCCGCCGCCGATTCCTTCAAGAACAAACTATTTTAATGATTCATGATAAATTGAAAAAAGATGGTTTTTGGCGTATCGCATCAGATCACAAAGAGTATAAACCTTGGATTTTAAAATTGTTTAAACAAGAAAAAATAAGGAAAAAATTTAATGAGGAGCTATTTGATCAAACATCTCGTCCAAGTTTTGATTTTTGGCCACAAACTCGTTATGAGCAAAAAGCTGTCGATGAAATCCTCTATGCTATCTACACGAAAATTTAAATATTATTTTTTGTTATTACCATCAAGATGACAACAATTTGAATTGGATTATCAATCTTAACATAGCCTATTAAAAATATTTTGGAGATATTCAAAAAAAATGTTTGGCTTCGCCTCTCTTCAAACGCACGTGAAACATAGCTCTAAAACCTTTAATTTAAATTTAGAGATTTTTCTTGGAACCTTTATGTATTAGTATTTTTCCAAAACAAATATTCCAATTAAAAGAATCAAAACAGGAATAATAAAAGAAGCCATCCACAATGGAATTACCCCGGTTTCTCCAAAGGCAATTAGTATATTTCCTAAGAAATAAACCGGAAAAACAAATATCAATAATATTCCTACTTTTAAAGCATAAGTTCGGGTATCTCTTGAGTCGTAGTTTATACAAAAGGCCATAACCAAAACTATGAAGGAAAACATTTGCAGTATGGAAGACAATTTTGAATACCAGTGAACTTTATATTTTAAAGATGATAATCCAACCTTATTTAACATATCAGAATACTTTCCAATACTCCAAAATGAAACACTTTCAGGAACCATAACCATTTTTGTTATTTTAGAAAAAGAAAGGTTTATAGGTAATTTCATTATTTTTTGAAACTGTTCTTTCCCTCCAATATCGAAAATATGACAGTTATATAACTCCCACTTTCCCTGTTTTACTAATGCGTTTTGAGAATGTATAGAACGTTCTAAAATATTTTTAGTATTAAATTCGAAAATTCTTATATTATAGGCAAGTGATTCTCGTTTATCAAACGACTTTACAGATATTATGTATGAGTTATTTTTATTAATATCTTTAAACCAAATTCCTGAATTTGTTAAGGTCAAACTTTTATCAATAGGCCGAACTTGCTGTTTTAATTCTTCATGAATAGCTTTTGTTGTTTTAATTGCATGAGTTGAAATCGCATCCAAAACCGTGATGTATAACAACGCCAAAATTGCAACTCCACCAAACAAAGCCATCAATATATTTTTTGTTGAAATACTAACTGCTTTCATAACAGTTAATTCGAGTTTATTATGCATCATTGAGAAAAATACAATTCCTCCTAGCAAAACTATAAAAGAAAAAAAGGAAGAAACAGTAATAAATGAACGATAGAGTATTAATTTCACCATGGTTACGGCTGGAACAACAATTCCAGCTGGGATATATTTTCTGACAATTTCCATAAATTCCAAAATAGCAATAACCAAGAAGAAACATATAAAAACACTTAAGAAGCTTTGAAGGAAATTTTTTATAATATATCTTGATAATATAGTTTTCAAATCAGTTAACCTTTTTTTTGAAAAAAACAAATAACATAGCAAAAATAGTAGTAACTATGATATAGTTATAGTAAGCAATAATAAAATCTTTTGCGGATAAGTTTCCCAGGATTATAACAAAGATTTGACACAAAATTCCAATAGAAAAACTTTTCATAGCAACCTTTCTCCCTCTGCTTCTTCCCATAGGTTTCAATAAAAATATAGCAAGTATTAGAGATTCTAAAATTGGTAATGTTGAAAAAAGGTATCTGGAATGATATTCTGCCATGTAATATTGTTTTAATTCTTGATCTTTTATCACTTTTACTTCTTCCAATAATTCCTTTTGATTTTTTTCATTCGGACGTTTTGGCCTTGCATAAAATCGTTTAAAAAACTGCGTGATATCATAAGAGAAGCTTTCAAATTTTAATGTTGCAAGAATTTTATTATACCGATCAAATTCCTGTCTATATCCATTATCAAGTAATATTGAAATTTTCCCATTATCAGCAATATATTTTCCATTAGTAGCTGAAATTATATTCGTATGAGATTGCCGGTTATTGGGAATATAAGATATAAAAACGTCTTTTAATTCGTTATTAGTTTTTTCTCCGATATAAATGACAGATTCGCCAATAACATTAAATGTTCCTGGTTTTAATAAATTTACTGAAATGTTATTTTTAACTTTTTCCTGCATGTCTTCAAAGTTTTTATAAGCCATAGGAGAAATTGTTGTTCTTAAATATAAAATACCTAAAGAAAAAGCAGTTCCCAAAATAAAAAGCGGAACGAAGAGAGAAAAAGGAGTTTTTCCTGATGTCAAGAAAACTGTGATTTCTTCATTTGAATGTAATTTTTGAATAACAATAATCGATGAAATCAAAAAACATGTAGGCAATATTATCGCTGCAATCCCAGGCAATGTGCAAAGTATTAATTTAAAAAACATAGCAAAAGAAACATTTTCGGAAACAATCAAATCAACATATTTTATTGACATTGCTATCCACACCATTAAAATAATTATTGGGGTAATAACACAAAATGCCAATAGCAATTTTTTTAATATATAACAAAATGCAATTGGCAATCTCATTTCTTTTTAACTACCCTTATATGTTTGATTCATCTGTTTCGCTTTCTGAATCATTCGTTTCATCAATCCTAGACACTGATGTGATAAATTCATCTTTATTTAATCTGAATAATATCACACCTTGAGATGAACGCCTTGTTATTCTAATATCTTCAACAGAACACCTCATTATTCTACCTGTGTTTGTTATCATCATTATATGATCTTCAAATTCGACAGGGAATGACGCTACGACTTTTCCATTTTTCTCTGTAATTGATAAGTTCGTGAATCCTTGGGTTCCTCTGCTTGTGGAACGATAATCATAGAATGAAGAGATTTTTCCAAATCCATTTTCTGTAACAGTTAGAATAAATTTTTCATCTTTTGCTAAAGTTGTCATTCTGTCTTCAATAATTCCACCAGAAGTAATTTTGCCTTTCCTTGCAAGTTTTCTTAGTTTGTCGGCATTTTGGAAGTATTCCTCTCTTTCTTCGAGATTATTCATATTCCATTTATAGAGAATTGCCATAGACATGACTTCATCTCCGGATTTTAATCTTATACCTCTCACACCATTGGAATTTCTCCCCGCAAAAACTCGAACATCACTAACCGGGAATCTATTGCAAATTCCATTTCGTGTTGCTATAAACACATCATCATCAGGAGAGCAGAAACTAACACCAATAAGTTTTTCGTTCTCGTCTAATGTTATTGCCTTTTTCCCATTTGATGGAATGTTCGCAAAATCACTGAATTTATTTCTTCTGACATTTCCCAAGGAAGTTGTGAAAACTAATGTTTTTTCAGATAAATCTTCTTCTTTTCTAACTATGAGTATTGTTGATATACTTTCATTATCTTGGATTGGAAGCATATTTATAAGAGCTCGTCCTTTTGATGTCGGATTACCCACTGGGAGTTTATGAACCTTCATTTTATAAACTTTACCAATTGTTGAAAAGAATAGTATTTCATCATGAGTATTAGCTATTATGACTTCTTGAACAACATCCTCTTCTTTCGTTTCCATTCCATTTCTTCCACGACCTCCTCTTTTCTGAGCTCTATAAGTTGAAAGTGGAACTCGTTTTATGTAACTTCCTAAAGTATATGTCACAACCATATCTTCTTTTTGGATTAAATCTTCAATATCAACATCTTCAAATGTTTGCTCTATTTTTGTCAAACGAGGTGTATTGAACTTTTCTTTCACTTCAAGCATTTCTGATTTTATAATCTCAATAACCCGTTCCTTTGATCCCAAAATAGAAAGCAAATCATTGATTTGTTCTGCAACTTCTTTAAGATCATTTTGTATTTTGTCTCTTTCTAAACCTGTTAATTTATGAAGTCTTAAATCCAAAATCGCATCAGTTTGTTCTTCGGTTAATTTATAATGTTCAGCATTTTCTGAATAACCATCAACTAATTCGAGCATAGCTTTGATATTTGATGCATTAAATACTTCTGCCATCAAATTTTCTTTTGCCTCTGGTCTGTCAGCCGCTTGCCTGATGATTTGAATCACTCGATCTATATTTGAAATTGCCAAACCAAAACCTAATAATATATGAGCTTTATCTCTGCATTTCCTTAAGTTAAACTTACTTCTTCTTATGATAACTTCTTTTCTGAATTCGAGGAAATTATCAATAATTTCACGAAGAGACAATTGCAATGGTTTATTTTTTACAAGAGCCAACATATTATAACCAAGGCTTGTTTGAAGTTGGCTATATTTAAACAACTGGTTTAATATAACTTCTCCTAGAACATCTTTTTTTAGTTCTATGACAATTCTGACACCGTCTTTGTTTGATTCATCTCGAATGTCACTTATGCCTTCAATAGTTTTTTCCTTGACTAACTCTGCTATTCTTTCAACTAACTTTGCTTTGTTCACTTGATAGGGAATTTCATGAACAATTATTGATTCTCTATCTCCATGACCTTTTATAACACTTGTTTTTGCTCTGACAACAACAGATCCGCGACCTGTTTTAAAAGCTTTCCGAATTCCTCCATCTCCCATAATTATACCACCTGTCGGAAAATCAGGGCCTGGAATATAACTCTGCATAAGTTCTTCGGTTGTAATTTCAGGATTATCCAAAACCGCACAGCATGCATCTATGACTTCACCAAGGTTATGTGTTGGAATATATGTTGCCATGCCAACTGCGATACCATTTGATCCGTTTACTAATAAATTGGGAAATTTTGCAGGAAGAACCGAAGGTTCCATTATTGTGCTATCGTAGTTTGGATAGAAATTTACAGTGTCTTCATCAATATCTTCAACAAGTTTATGAGCTAATTGAGTCATTCTGGCTTCTGTATAACGAGGAGCTGCAGCAGAGTCACCATCCATAGAACCAAAGTTTCCCTGACCATCAACCAGTGGGGCTCTTAAACTGAAATCTTGTGCCAAACGAACCATCGTATCATAAATCGCAGCGTCTCCATGAGGATGGTATTTCCCCATAACCTCACCAACAACTCTAGCTGATTTTCTATACGGTTTGTTATAATGGTTTCCTGTCTCATTCATAGCATGGATTATCCTCCTGTGAACTGGTTTCAATCCATCTCGAACATCCGGAATAGCTCTGGAAACTATAACACTCATTGCATAATCTAAATATGAATTTTGTACTTCTTCTTCAATAGGTACGACGAGTATATCTTTTCTATTACTATCCATTATTTTTTTCTATGATAATTTTAAATTAATGTTTTTATTATATCATATCCTTTAAAATTTTGCATTAGCTAAAAGTTTTTACAAATACTAAAAAATATCAATTCTCTGATTCATAATGTCTTCCGAAAGCGCTATAGGTGCCCCTGCGGTGTCATCAGCCGTTTGCCGGT
>CAUDEV010000022.1 GCA_958448685.1 uncultured Alphaproteobacteria bacterium
GTGGATGCTCAGTTAGCACAAGCGCAAAAAGATTTAGCGCAAGAGAAACAAAGAGTCACGGATGCGGAAAAAGCGAAACAAGGTGTGGATGATCAGTTAGAGCAAGCGCAAAAAGATTTAGCACAAGAGAGACAAAGAGTCACGGATGCGGAAAAAGCGAAACAGAGTGTGGATGCTCAGTTAGCACAAGCGCAAAAAGATTTAGCGCAAGAGAAACAAAGAGCCACGGATGCGGAAGCAGCGAAACAGGGTGCGGATGCTCAGTTAGCACAAGCGCAAAAAGATAAAGACACTGCAGAACAAAGAGTTACAGCTTTGGAAACAAGGGCCACGACTGCGGAGGATCAGTTAGCGCAAGAGAGACAAAAAGTCACGGATGCGGAACAAGCTATGGATCAAAGAATTAAAGTGTTGATGGGTAAATTGCAAGATGAAAAGCAAGCTTCTAAACAAGAGGGTATAGATGAAGTTTTAGCTTTTTTGAAATCGAGACTAAAGAAAGGACAAGATGCATTAAACACTACCAATACTAAATTTGTTCAGGCGCTCAAACAACAATATCCTAGTTATAATTGGTAATGAAATATTGAAAACTAAAGAGTCTCATTTTGAGGCTCTTTTTTCTTGTATTTAAGATCAAAATGTGTATAATAAGTATATAAGCGCTCTTAGCTCAGCTGGATAGAGCAACAGCCTTCTAAGCTGTGGGCCGGGGGTTCAAATCCTCCAGGGCGCGCCATTTATTATTCCTTAAATCTACTATGAATATATTAATGACAAAGAAATTTCTGAGGATTCAATAAATTATAAAATTTGTTTTTTTAATTTAGCTTTATGGTATAATAAAAAAAGTTAGATGAGTTTGGTTAAGTTAATGGCCGGATCTTTAAATAAAGTTACTTTAATTGGAAATTTGGGAAGAGACCCAGAAATTCGTTTTATGCCTGATGGTTCAAGAGTCGCATCGTTTAGTTTAGCCACGAGTGATACGTGGAAGGACAAAACGACAGGAGAAAGAAAAGACAGAACTGAGTGGCATAGGATTGTTGTTTTCAATGAAAAGCTTGCCGAAGTTGTTGAAAAATATATAAGAAAAGGAACTAAACTTTATATTGAAGGCCAGTTGCAAACAAGAAAATGGACAGACCAAACTGGCGTTGATAAATACACAACTGAGGTCGTTTTGGGAAAATTCAGAGGAGATCTTGTTATATTAGATCCGAAAAAGACCG
Organism: uncultured Alphaproteobacteria bacterium; assembly: GCA_958448685.1. GTDB lineage: Bacteria > Pseudomonadota > Alphaproteobacteria > RUG11792 > RUG11792 > MGBC162888. Next base: position 1,233 of record CAUDEV010000022.1, read on the forward strand.
AAAGTGAGTTTGAGGACAAAAATGATGAATTGCCTTCAGACATTCCTTTAAATGATGATATTCCTTTTTAATAATTGCCAATGAAAATTTCGGTTTTGGGATCAACAGGAGCTATGGGAGGGTTCGTTATTAAAGCGGCTCTTCAAGAAGGTTTCACTATTCAAAATCGTGTTTCAAGCAAAGATTCAATTGATAATCTTTTTAAAGATACGGATGTCATAATCGATTTTTCTTGTCCAATTGCAACGGAATCTATGTTGCGATTTGCCGCAGAAAACAAAACAGAGATACCTCTTGTCATTGGAACGACGGGATTGTCAAGGATGCATGTAGATCTTATGAAAGAGTGTGCTTTATCTATTCCTGTTTTTTATGCTCCAAATATGAGTTTTCTGATCGCTATAGTAAACATGGCGGTCTATGCGATATCAAAGCTTTTAGGTGATGATTTTGATACGGAAATATTAGATATTCATCATAGATTAAAAAAAGATGCTCCATCAGGAACGGCTATAATGCTTGGAAAAACGATAGCAAGAGCTCGGGGAAAGAATTTTTCGCAAGTAGCTGATTTTGTGAGATATGGGATTATAGAGCAAAGAAAACGCGGAGAAATCGGATTTGCTGTTCAAAGATGTGGAAATGTCATAGGTACTCATGAAATCAGTTTTATGGGAGAATTTGAAGATTTGAAAATAAGGCATGAAGCGCATTCAAAAGAAATATTTGCAAAAGGCGCTGTGCAAGCTTCTAAATGGATCATAAAACAACCTAAAGGTCTTTATACTATGAATGATTTTACGAAACATCTGATGGTCCCTATGGTAAAGTTTTTATATAAGGAGTTTTTTACTTCAGGTTGCGATTTTGATCGCGAGAATCAATAAAAATATATTATAAACATCTTCAAATAAAAGTAAAGATGTTTTTTTCGTAAGTCAAAAAGCAAATGCTTTTCTGATGCTTAGAAATTTGGAACTTCTAATGCGGTTAGAAAACAAAATGTTTTTTCTAATAAAAATTTTTTATATTTATCTGAGATTTTTTATGAAAATATAGTACGATTGAAATTAGAAATCTATATTATAACTTTTTTTTAAAAAGGTTAAATAAAAATGGTAGACATAAATGAAATAATGAAAGGAAGAACGAAAAAGAATATAATCTCGAAAATCATTGCAATCGTAGTTTTCGTTCTTCTTAGTATAGCTTTTTAAGCCTATAGCATAGAGACGTGGTTTTGTTGAAAGAGCAAGATATGTATTGTATTAGTTCATAAAATGTGAGACGAAAAGAAAAGGGCTACTGAGTACAGATTTAATATATAACTAAGGAATCCCTGTGTTTCATGTAAAAATTCTTCTGTAATAATGCGATTCATTCGCTCCGCATTTTCATTAATCTTTGGTGAAGCAGGCGACAAAACAAATAATGGAATCTTTAATTTTTCACATGTCGATTCAAAATCTTGGACGGTCTCCTTTTTGTTATCTAAAATAACTATTTTTCTTTACTACTTTTGTCTCGCATCTGTTTGAACTCGTATAATGTTTCTTTAATCAAACGTCTCTAAACGTTCATCAGCTATATTACTTAAGAAAGCTCTAAATTCATCTATATCACTTAAAGTTAGAGTTCTTTCTTTAAGCTTATTATAAAACTCTTGAATCTTTCCTATTTCAGGATCAGATTCTATAGCATTTGCTAATCTTTCTGTGTTCCATGGTTTTATAGTGCCATCAAAATGAAATATCATTATGTCTTTTGCATTTGTATAAACATCTTTCCTTATCTGTTCATTTATAATTAATTTCTTATGTATTTCTGAAAATTTAGGGTAACTTGATGAATATTCCTTTCCTGTAGAAAGTTCCGGAAAAAGATCTTTCGGATTAAAGTTATACTTGATAGTTAAATTGTCTACATCTGTACAATTGTCCAAGGCGATTTCATCCACAGGAAACATTTGCAATGCTTTATCATAATCTTTATCTAATGTTTCTTTATTGGTTGTTTCTTCTAAATATGGATCAAGGAGAAAATCAAAGAGCGCGTTAGTAGAAATAAGTGCGAAACGCCAATTAATATTTGATGTTTCTTCTATTATGTCTTTTATGACAACGATAAACTCTTGAGGAACTTTTTTGTATACAATTTTAAGCTCTTGAAGTATTTTCATTAAGTTTTCATATGATTCATTTCTAAAGGTTATCTCCTTTGTTTTTTCTAAAAATTCTTTTAGAAAACTTCTTATAAATTCTTTTGACTCTTCATTTTGATCAAGAAATATTTTTGTCATTAAACAAAATTTCTTAGACGTGAAAAGTTTATGTTCATTCCAGCCATCCTCTAATGTTTCAGAAATTGAGTTTGTAAATTCTTCAGGATTATCTATTTCATTACGATGAAATAACAAAACACCACTACTTACTCTCCCGGTAGTAGTTATTTCACTAATCATTTCCTCCTCTGTTGAACATTTTAATAATATTTCATAATTATCTATACACATTGGGGACAAAGGTGCTGAAAGAACAGGCTCTTTACCTTTAATATTAAAAAGCTCTGATAAATCTTGAAGGATCCATAAATCTGAATCCAAAGAAACAAAGGTAGATATAGACTTCTTATCAAAGAGTTTCTCTATAAAATCATGTTGATTATTTAACCAATCAATAACTGAAACAAGTTGCCATCTTAAATTGATTAACGGTGACCATGAAGTTTTATATGTTTCCATAGCATTTCTATCAATACAATCTATTGTTCCTATTTCTCTCAAAATAACTGAAGTATGCTCGTCTGATAAAGTTGTTAATAAAGTTTCGCTATTTTCATCAATATCAGGCATAATAATTATCGCGTTCTTATTTGCATTAGGCATAACCGTTTTTAATGTAAAAATTGTTTCTGCACAATGTGGAGCATAATTAGAATCAACTATAAATACAAAACTAAAAGGGGAAGGGGTTTGCATAGCGGCAAACGTAGCTGAAACAAAGCCTAATACTACCAATAATAATTTTTTTAACATAAATTCTATAAATACTTAACAAGATTATAGAAACTATTATATTACAAATATAATAATCCTGCAATATATAAATAAAAATATTTTTAATTAAGCGAAACTTAAAGCTTTATTAAAATTTATTGAAGATTGATTTGTAATAACTTTATGCGATGAGATCTCTGCAAGTAATTTTCTCATTAATTTATTATTTAAAGCGTGAGATGTGTTAAGTCCATCGATATCTCCAATGATATCATAGCCTATAACTGAAATATCGCCAATTAAGTCCAGACATTTATGCATAACAAGTTCTTTCGGATTTCTAAGGCCTTCTGCATTTTTTATAGTATTATCAGGCAAGATCGCAATTGTATTTTCCTCTGATGTTCCTTTCGCCAATCCCATATTACGCACTTTTTCATAATCTTCAATCCAGCCAAATGTCCTGGAATTTGCTAAATAATTCAAATTATCTTCAAAACTAAAAGCGTAACTGTTATTGTCTTTGATAACAGGATTGATTCTATCATAGGATAATTTTACGCTTATATTTAGATTATTCGATGGAGAAATGGATATTTTTCCAGTATTAGACTTTTCAAAAACAGGATGGCTAATAACAATTGCAGGAACAAAAGCATCTTGTTGAATTATACCTGTTTTTCTGAAACTTCTGACAAAATCCAAAGCAGAACCATCCATAATAGGAACTTCTTGAGAATCTAATCTGATCAGCGCATTTGTGATGCCACATATTCTGAAAGCCGCTAAAAGATGCTCAACCACAGCCACAAATACACCGCTTTTATTGACAACTCTCGTGCAAAGTGTAGGGTCTATAACTGAATGGGGAGATAATTTTATAAATGGATTTTTGTTTTTTATGTCTGTTCGTTCAAATATAATTCCTGAATTTACCTTTGAGGGATATATTTGCATGTTTACATTTTCACCGCTATGAACACCTATTCCATAAAATTCAACAGCAGAATTTAATGTTGCTTCACGTCTTAAATTAAATAACATTTTAATAAAAACTTATCCACTATACTTATATTTTACCGCCATAATTATTTTATAGGGAAGCCAGTTAATTGTTACAAATTGTTACAAAGTAAGGATTTCCACAGAATCTTGTGTGATAGCTAGTGTATGTTCAAATTGTGCGGATAGTGATTTATCAACCGTCACAACTGTCCATCCATCTTTCAAAACTCTTGTTTTATAGGAGCCTACATTAATCATCGGTTCTATTGTGAAAAACATACCAGGGAGGATTTGTTCTCCTCGTTCTCCGGAATCATAATGAAGAACCGTTGGTGCTCCATGAAAAACATCCCCAATCCCATGTCCGCAATAATCTCGAACTATTGAAAATCCCTGTTTGTCTATATATTTTTGAATGGCTTTTCCAATATCTCCAAAATATCCAAAAGGCTTTACTGCGGATACTCCAATATCAAGAGCTTTTTGGGTCGTTTCAATTAACCTTTCTGCAAGCTTTGTACATTTCCCCACAGTGAATGTCCGATTGGTATCTCCATACCATCCATTTAAATTAACTGTTACGTCTATATTAATTATATCTCCGGATTTTAACTTATATTCGCAAGGAATTCCATGACAAATAACGTTATTTACAGAAGTGCAAATGGATTTAGGAAACCCGTTATAATTCAAAGGGGCAGGAATTGCATTATTGGAAATTATAAAGTTATGGCAAAGTGTATCCAGCTCGTCTGTTGTTACTCCCTCCTGAATATATGGCTCTATATAATTCAAAACTTCTTTTGATAATTTCCCTGCTTTTCGCATTCCTTCAAGAGCTTGATCATTATATATCTTTATATTTCCCATTATTCCCGATTTTTTAAATCATTCAACATTTATTATAATTCCTCAAATAACAAAGGTCCAGGATATATCATTATGTTCAATATTTTTCATAATCGATTGAACTATATTTAAACTGATCTAGCCTAAAAAACTCCAAATTCTTGTCTTAATAAAGGGTTTTGTTCTATCATAGGGATTTGCCTTAATATCTCATATATCTCTTGATTTGTCATACTTGGATTGATACAAAAAGATTTAATAGTTTCCATATCAGTATCATCCAAGAGTAATATAATTCCGTGTTGATGAGAGCCATTCCTTGATGCCGCAAATTCAGAACCTTTCCCGTTAGAATAAGTAACATCATATTCTATTGCCTTACTTGTTGATTCTTTCTTAAATCCTAAATACATTGAATCCGGAGACACGTGATGAGGATCATGAAAACAAACGCTCCCTTTGAAGTTCATTTCTTGACAAGTTGAATTACCCATTATTTTCAAATGACAATCTGCATCTATGCTTACAGAAAATTTATCTTTATCGAAATGATGGGCGACATTTTTAAAAATCATCCATTGAGGTTTAAAAGAAATTTCCTCAGAACCAACTCTAGAAGAAATCATAGGTTGTATTGATAATATAAAATTTTTAGTTGGTGTTGAAATTAATCTGCAAAACTCTATATTTGGATCTAAGCCATTATAAGAATGTGCCCTGGGAATTAATGGTATTCCCCAATCTCCTAATTCAATCCCAGATTCATATTCTGCTGAAGATACCACACAAAAATTTGCTGTAAATACTAGGGCAAATATAATATTTCTAATACTTTCTTTAATCATAAAAACACTAAAAAATAATACCTCTCATAAGATTCTAGCATAAATTTTGTGAAGATACTACACAAAAATTTGCTGCAAATACTAGAGCAAATATAATATTCCTAATACTTTCTTTAATCATAAAAACACTAAAAACAATACCTCTAATAAAATTCTAGCATAAATTTTGTTTTGACATATTAACAAAAATAGGATAGTCTATTAGCAGACAGTTAATAAGAGTGCTAAAACTCAAAAAATATAATAAGGAGAAAATATTATGTCAAAAGTTATAGGTATTGATCTTGGAACAACGAATTCCTGTGTTGCAATTATGGACGGAACTTCCGGAAAAGTTATTGAAAATTTGGAAGGAGCAAGAACAACCCCTTCTATGGTCGCGTTTCTTGAGAATGGGGAAAGATTAGTTGGTCAATCTGCGAAGAGGCAAGCTGTGACAAACCATGAGAATACAATTTTTGCTGTAAAGAGATTGATCGGGCGCAAATATAATGATCAAATGACGCAAAAGGACAAAGATCTTGTTCCTTATAATATTATCGAATCTTCTTCAGGAGATGCCTGGATAAGAGCTCGTGGAAAAGATTATAGTCCAAGTCAGGTTAGTGCGTTTATCTTAATGAAAATGAAAGAAATAGCAGAAGCCCACTTAGGAGAGAAGGTAACTCAAGCAGTTATCACTGTACCAGCTTATTTTAATGATTCGCAAAGACAAGCAACGAAAGATGCTGGAAGAATTGCGGGATTAGAAGTTTTGAGAATCATAAATGAGCCAACAGCGGCAGCTTTGGCTTATGGTATGGACAAGAAAACCAGCGGATCTGTTGTTGTTTATGATCTTGGGGGAGGTACATTCGATGTTTCGATTTTGGAAATTGGAGATGGTGTTTTTGAAGTGAAAGCGACAAATGGAGATACTTTCCTTGGAGGAGAAGATTTCGATGCTAGAATTATAGAGTATGTTGCTTCCGAATTTCAAAAAGAAAGTGGCATTGATCTCAGAAAAGATAATATGGCTCTTCAAAGACTGAAAGAAGCGGCAGAAAAAGCAAAAATTGAGCTTTCTTCATCAATGCAAACGGATATTAACTTGCCGTTCATAACTGCAGATGCTTCTGGTCCAAAACATTTGAACATCAAATTAACTCGTGCAAAATTTGAATCATTAGTTGAAGATCTCATTGAAAGGACAATAGCTCCATGCCGAACAGCATTGAAAGATGCAGGCCTTTCGGCAAATCAGATTCAAGACGTGATCTTGGTTGGCGGTATGAGCCGTATGCCAAAGGTTATTGAAAAAGTTAAAGAATTTTTTGGAAAAGAGCCAAACAGAAGCGTAAATCCTGATGAGGTTGTTGCTCTTGGAGCTGCAATACAAGGTGGTGTTTTGCAAGGAGATGTAAAAGACGTTTTATTGTTAGACGTAACTCCACTTTCTCTTGGAATTGAGACTTTAGGTGGCATATTCACAAGATTGATTGATAAGAATACAACTATTCCGACCAAGAAAAGTCAGGTGTTCTCTACAGCCGAAGATAATCAAACTGCAGTTACTATCCGAGTTTTCCAAGGAGAAAGAGAAATTGCTGCTCAAAACAAATTATTAGGTCAGTTTGACTTAGTTGGATTACCTCCAGCACGACGTGGTATGCCTCAAATTGAAGTAACATTTGATATCGATGCAAATGGTATTGTTAATGTTTCCGCAAAAGATAAAGCAACCGGAAAAGAACAACAAATAAGAATACAAGCTTCAGGAGGACTTTCTGAAGAAGAAATTCAAAAAATGTTGAAAGATGCGGAAGTTAATGCAGCTGAAGATGCCAAAAGAAAAGAACTGATTGAGGTGAAGAACCAAGGTGAATCTCTTGTTAACACAACTGAAAAGGGACTTTCGGATTATGGAGACAAAATACCTCCTGAAGAGAAATCGAAAATCGAATCAGATCTTACAGCTTTAAAAGAAGCATTAAAAGGAGAAGATAAAGATGACATTCAATCTAAATCCCAAGCTTTAATGCAATCTTCAATGAAAATTGGTGAAATGATGTATAAAGATATGCAGCAAAATCAAACTTCAGGAGATCAAAATAGCTCTCAAGAACAATCAAAAGACGATAATGTCGTTGATGGAGATTTTAAGGACTTAAATAAATAACAATCTTCTTGAAAGAAGCTCGTGAGTATGGTATCTGCAATAATTTACTATATTCACGAGCTGTATAAGGTCAAACACATGTGAGAAAAAAGTCTCCTAAAATATATTTGAAAACAATACAGAAAGGGGACTTTATGCAGAAAATATCTATACAAGAATATTTGTAAACTATATTGTCCTGTTTTCCCAGAAAATCAAGATCTGAATTTATAAAAAATGCTGAGAGATTGGTAAAATCATGGGAGATAGTGCACAAACAAAATATTCTTGAATTATCAAAACTAAAAGTCCTAAAAATCTTCGTAAATCAAGATTTAATAAGGGTATAAGGATCTCAAAAGGGAAATAAGAACTGAAAAAAAACTATGGAAAATCAAAGATATTTGTAATTTTAAGAAGAGATTATGGTATTGAAATTAGTGAAAGTTCTATGTAGCTGTTATCAAGTCCTAAATATAGGTAGTTTACATCGTATGCCAAACGTCGTAAATTTAAGTTTATTCTCAGATGAAAATAGGAGAAAATGTATAAATAGATCATATAGTAAGAAAATTAAATAGACATACATACCATATTTTTGTTGCTTGTGATAAAAAATCAAAGTGGGCATATGCCGAACAACCTTTCATTAAAGCTAAACGGATACTTTTTCCATTAAGTCTATGCAAGTTGATGAATGAATTGAATTTCTGTATGAGGCAGTGGAGAATTTAAATCTATGCTAGAAAGCTCTCTTTTTGTTTCACATTTTATGAACTAATACAATATCCAAAAATTTTCTTGAATCTATTTTGAAGTTTATATATACTAAATTTATATTGTGGTCATATAGCTCAGCGGTAGAGCACTACGTTGACATCGTAGGGGTCACAGGTTCGATCCCTGTTGTGACCACCATTTTTGTTTATCTATGAAAAAATTTTTAATATTAGTTGGTCTTTTCCTGTTAGGATTTGCAACTCTTTTTCAACAAAGCAATAAACCTAAACACTCTTTGTTTTACACGAAAGGAACTACTAATTTTTATGAGACAATAAAATCCGATAATTCATTTATATTTCCACTACCTTTTTTATTGATAAAAAACAAAGTTTTTACTGGAGAATACGAGATAAATCAAAATGAAACCATATTATCTGTTATCCAAAAAATGCTGAAAGGAAATAGAGTTATAAGAAAACTTACAATCCCAGAAGGATATACGGTAAAAAAAGTTGTTGAAGAACTAAACGCAAATAAGTTTCTTTTCGGGAAAATTACAACAATTCCAGCAGAAGCCTCAATTATGCCTAATACTTATTTTTATACATTTGGCAATACGAAAAATTATATTCTAAATAAAATGAGTAATGAAATGAGAAAAACTATAGAAAAAATTACAATAGAGAATCAAACATCATTGTCAACAAAAGAAATCCTGATCTTAGCTTCAATAATCGAAAAGGAAACGGGGAATATAGAAGAGATGCCAGTGATTTCTTCTGTTTATCATAATAGGCTGAAAATAAATATGAGAATGCAAAGTGATCCAACAGTAATTTATGCCATTTCAGACGGTTATGGAAAAATAGATAGAAAATTGACACGAAACGATTTGTTTTTTAAATCACCGTATAATACTTATCGAAATTCAGGTTTGCCTCCTGGTCCAATATGTTGTCCTGGGAAAAAAGCTATCCATGCTGCTATGTTTCCTGCAAAAACTGATTTTTTGTATTTTGTCGCAAATAAAGCCAGAACAGCTCATCTGTTTGCAAAAAATTTCAAAGAACATTTAAGGAACAAACCGAAGCTCGCTGATTAATACATTTTGAACGCGTACATTTATAAAATAATCGAGAAAAATCCCTAAAATTTTATGGGACTTTTTTTTGACATACGTGTCCCCTAATGTATATACTGAAATTAAGGGCGCCAGATGACATTCAGTGACTCATGTAAGAGTCGCATGAAGAAGCGCGCGGCGTGTGATATAATTTTAATGGTATTACACGCCGCGCGGTAATGTAATCATATGCAAACAGACTTGGTTTTGTTGAGATATTTACTACAACAAGATCATCCTCTTCTGTTAAGATAACTTTATTTTTAAACCAGGTTTCATATTGTGTCTTCTCTATTCTTTGAAGTATATTCCTTCTGGTTTCTTTGCAGGCTTCTGTTTTTTCTAAATCATTGATTTGTTGCAATAATTCCTTTGATTTCGCTTGTTATTTTAGGGAAGGTTTATTACTAAACCTTCCCGTTGCATTTTTAGATTACCATACAAAGTTTTGTTTTGCAATGTATTTTTTATAAAAAATAGTTTTATTTGTAGTTTTTGTGATATACTATAAATATCGAGAATTTTGATTGCTTATTATCATTAACTCGCAGCCGCGAGTTAATGATAATTTAGAGATTTTATGGAGAATGTTAGTAAGTTAAATAATGTTGAAGGGGTAACCCAAAAATCAATGTGCATGTTATCGGGGGTATTCCATTCTACCATTTATAGACTTATTTTGGATAAAAAAATTATGCCTATTGATGGAAAGCAGAAAAAAATTCAAGATATTCAATATCTGATACAAGAAAAATTTTAAGAAAATATATTTCTGACAAATTTATTTCAAATAAAAAGATGCGTAGTTTTTTTAATTTTAAAGGAGGAGTAGGTAAAACGAGTATATGTTTTCAAGTAGGAACTCATTTAGCTTTATGTGGGTATAATGTGTTATTAGTTGACCTTGATGCTCAAGCCCATTTGTCTACAGCTTTAAGAATTCCAATTTCAGAATCTTATTTTACGTTTTATGATGCATGTATAGGTAATGTTAAATTAGAAGATACAATTCAGAATACTTATGAAGGATTAGATTGTATTCCATCAAATTTTTCTCTTAGTAGAACGGATCTTGAAGTTACAAAGGATTCAGCTGCAGGAAAAGTTTTAGAAAATATATTTGATTTTGCTCTTGATAAATATGACTTTATACTTTTTGACACTAATGCAACTATGAGTTACATGAATGTGCGCATATTATCTATGTGTGATGTAGTTAATATAATTACAGAGACACAAGCATATGGAATTCAGTCTGCTAACTCAGTTATACATAATATAACTCAAAGTTGTAAAGAGAGAGGGTTAGATTGCCCATATATGAATATGATTCCAAATAAGTACGATGAAAAATCAACGATAGCATGTGAAGCAATGTATATTTTGAGAGAACAGTATGCTAATTATTTAATGTCTGATTTTGTTATAAGAAAAAGTGAAGAGTTTAATACTTCTAATAAAAACTCTCAACCATTAGCTTTTTTTTGTAGGACAAATTCAATAGCGTTTGAAGATATATCGGTATTGATAAAAAGAATTATACAAAATAGTTGTGTGAAAAAATGAAAAACATAAAGTATAAAGCTCCGTCAAATACATTTAAAAAAATGTCATCCTCGTTAACCAACATTTCAGGGCGAACTTCTGATAATATAAATAGTTCTATAAAGGAGTACTATTTGATTTCGGTTAATTCCTTAAGACCTTATTCTAAGCAGTTCAGGAAAAATTTTTCTGAAGAAGAAATAAAATTTTTAGCAGAATCAATAAAAAATTTTGGGGTTAGACAACCATTAAGTGTAATTAGGTTTTGAAAATGCTCATGATGAAGGTATAGAGGCAGAAAGAAAAAAGAGTGCACAAAATATGAAAGCGAAGGGATTGGATAATTCTTTTATAGCAGAGTGTTTCGGAATTTCAGAAGCAAAAGTTAAAGAACTCTTGAGTTAAATTTAGAACCTTTATTTCTTAATTTGACAAATTTGGTTAACAATCAATAACTAGAATCGAATTTTCATTTACTCTAACCGCATCAAATTCGCCTTGATCCTGACATAATATGGTATTAGATTTATATATATCCGGCTTAGAAAAGAACATAAATTTCATTCTATAACCAATAGCTATACTATTTTCTGTAAAAATATATGCTTTGTTATTACCTATGAGGTTATTGTTTATAACAATATAGTCTATATCTGTAAATTTATTCAGATCTTGTTTCAAATTATTCATTATGTTTTTAGAGCCAATGCACACACAGCTACTTCTCTTGTTTTTTAGCTCTATAATCTTTCCATTTTAATTGCTTGCATAAAAGTATTTACCAAATTGATAATTAGTAATGTATTGTTTTTCTGGTAATGTTATATATCCGTTTTTTCCTTTTGCTTTAGATTCAATTACGCTAAGTGTAAACTTTTCGAGCCATATCAAACAACCATGAAAAATTTCATTGCTGCTTTTTTTCTGACCCTGAAATAGATTTGCCACCAAAAGGAATGTAAATTCCTTGAGGTTCTAAATATCTAGGGTCAAAATAGTTGCCTACATAGTCGATATCTTTGTAAATTTCTTGTAAATCCATATAGCTTAAGATGTTTTATTGGCCTGTCTTCAATTCCTGTTAAGTTTAAGAATTTCTGATCAAACAAATCACTGTAGTTCATATTACTCGAAATAATCTCTCCTTCAAATTTATATCAGATTTTGTAAAAGCTTCTCTTACCTCAGAATATATCTGTATTGCTCTGCTATTTTTTATACCAATTTCATCAGCTACTCTCAAAATATCTAATTCTCCTGGATTTTTTTTTCATTTCCGGCAATAGTAGTCATATGTTCTCCAAATAATCCATCAGATGGGACTAAATCATATGCGGGTGATAATTTCCAAGTTCCTTCATCATATAAAAAAGAGAAATTTTTAGAATGATCATCCCTATTATGTCCCAGTACATTAAAACACATTAATCTGAAAAGCTTTTCTACCTCCCGATAATCTCTGGTTAAGATATATATAGTTTTTAATAAATCTATATAGTCAAGACTAGGAATTCTATGACTAGAGTTTAACAAACCGCAAATAGAAATCATATGAACTTTCTCATTAGAATTTTTCCGATCAAATCTTTGAGTTCCAAAAAATTTTCCATCAAACAACCTTGTTTCTGGCATTTCAATACATGCATTTTTAGCAATTCTGGAATAATCATATTCCATCTTTCCAATATTTTTTGGGTCACCTTACGCTTGGAATTTTATAATCCATTCTTCATTATTATGGTTTATAATTGCTTTTGGTCTGGCTCCAGCTGAAGAACCTGCTAAATCTCGAAGTTCTTCTATTCGATTGGAATCAATTCCATTCAAAATTTTTTCACATTCTTCCGCTAGTTCACTAAGACGTCCTTCGAGTTTTACACTATCAAATATGTTTTCCGGATGATATTCTAAAGCCCCCATTCCAGATTTGCCTACTATTGTGAGCCTATCTAAGACAGAAACTCCTGCTAAATTTATACGATTTTTAATTAATATCCTATCTATAAGTAATTTTCCCCAACCATCCGGTAAACTATCTTCGAATACTCCAAAGTTTCCTCCAAATGGTTCTTTATCTGCTATAAAAACTTTTTTTCTAAAGGAAGACTAAAAGGGGAGATCGAAAACCCATTTAATAACCAATTTGAATCATATTCAAACGCACATAGATTTTCCTTAGGCTAATCTTCCAACATTACGAGAATGATATATTATGTTTAAAAATTTATTTTTCTTCATTAATTACCTCATAGATTGAACGATATCTTTTTTTAGCAAATAATGTTTTAAAATCGGATTTACATTCTAAAGAAATGGCTATTTTAATAAGTGAAGATAATGATATATCGCCTTTATTTGAATCGTTTAATTGATCCATAGCTTACCCCTGATTTTTTTTTGCTAATTTTTCTTGTGATAAACCATTCTCTTTTCGTCTTGCCTTACAATTCTTAACTACTTCAAATTTTTATAGATAACATATTATACATATATGGAATTTATATCTATAATTATATAATATATTATCCGTAATCGTTTTTCAACTAAAAAATGGAATTGTCAAGGAGAAACTTCAAGTTATGGAATGGAAAAGGAATTGATACTTCATAAAAGATAATAAGAAGGAGGCCTTTCCTATTAAGTCTATACAAGCTGATGGGGGAAATGAATTTATGAAAGATTTTGAAGCAACATGTGAAGAATTAAATATTCCATTATTTGTTTTGCCACCTGCTTCACCAAAGATTAATGGAAATGTGGAGCGAATGAATCGTATTATTACAGAAGAGTTTTTACATGAAACACTGGAAGATTCCTTAACCGGCCTTCGAATAGCGCTGAATAGATTCATTGATAATTATAATTCTTTCCGTCCATCCTTGCAAGGTCATACTCGTTTATTGTATATTAAATCTGTGTTAGGAGCCTCTCTTTTTGTCTCAAATCTTATGAACTAATACAATCATACCAAAACATTTACATTATGTTGATATTATGTAAATCGATTATAGTAAGGTTATTTCTAATGCTGCTTTTGCCAATGGTATTGCTGTTCCTCTTGTTTTTTGCAACAAATTATCCATACAATATGTCCTTGAACAAATTGCAGGAAGTATTGGGAATATCACAAATAGAGGTGACAAGGGGAGGGAGAAGATTTC
>CAUDEV010000023.1 GCA_958448685.1 uncultured Alphaproteobacteria bacterium
CTAAATTTCGTAAATCAATCCCTTTCTCCTCGTTCCTTTCGAAAAAAATAATATAAATGCGGGGATAACAATCGACACGCTCAGGCTTACTAGGGCGCCAGATTATAAAAAGATCTTCAAAAATTAATTTAAGACACCGTCTTCGGTTAATTTTTGGCAAATTAAAACCAACTTTTCATAAGAAAAGTTATAAGATTAAACTGTTTTGAGAGCTATAGATGAAGTTGTTACTCTGCTATAGTATTCCAAAATATATTCAATTTAACCTCAACAAAAGTATTTCGAATGAAAGAGCGAAATAATGTTGTTTTTAGAATAAAAAGAGTAACTGCACGAAACGTGAATCAGAAAGATGGCCTCACCGGCAAACGGCTGATGACACCGCAGGGGCACCTATAGCGCTTTCGGTAGACATTATGAATCGAAAAAGTTAGATCTTAATTCAGATGCAAAATTTAATTTTATATGATAGAATAACAATAATAAATGCTTTTTATTGTTTTGTATGACTGATACTGAAGAAATTAAAAATGAAGAAACGGAAGAAAACGAATCTGAAAATTTGCAAACTCAAATAGAAGACTTAAAAGACAAACTACTCAGAGCGGTTGCAGAATCTCAAAACATTCAAAAGAGAGCAGAAAAAGAAAAAGCAGATATTTCAAAATATAGTATCTCAAGTTTTGCGAAAGATGTTCTGAGAATTCGTGATAATCTTCAATTGGCCTTATTCAATTCGAAAGAAGATGCATCGGCAATCATTGATGGCGTTAAATTAACAATGTCTGAGTTGGACAAAATCCTAAATAATTATGGCATAAAAATTATTGAATCTATGGGAAAACCTTTTGATCCACACATGCACCAGGCAATGATAGAAATCGAATCAAAAGATCAAGAACCAGGCATTGTTGTTCAAGTTATGCAAGAAGGATTTATGATCCACGATAGATTATTGAGACCTGCATTAGTTGGCGTTTCCAAAAAATGATCTTAAGATTATATAACACCTACTCAGGAAAAACAGAAGATTTCCATCCTATCAATCCAGATCATATAAGAATGTATGTTTGCGGACCAACGGTATATGATCGATCTCACATTGGGAATGCAAGACCAGCTGTTGTTTTTGATGTTTTGTATAGAATTCTAAAAACCTTATATAAAAAAGTAACTTACGTTCGAAATATTACAGATATAGATGATAAAATATATAAAGCAGCTCTTGAAAAAAATATATCGATCTCTGAATTAACTGAAAATACAATAAATATGTATCATGAAGATATTGAGAAATTGAATGTATTGCCTGTTGATATTGAACCAAAAGCTACAGATCATATAAATGATATGATTGAATTTGTTAAAACACTGTTGGACAAGGGCCATGCCTATATTTCCAACAATCATGTTTATTTTGATGTTTCATCTTTTGAATCTTATGGAAAGTTATCGAAAAAAAATAAGAAAGATTTAATAAGTGGAGCAAGAATAGAGGTCTCGGAATATAAGCGAAATCCATTGGATTTTGTTCTTTGGAAACCTATAGATAATAAATTTAATTTTGGATGGGAAAGTCCTTGGGGAAAAGGGCGTCCTGGCTGGCATTTGGAATGTTCTGTTATGTCCCAGAAATATCTTGGTGAAATTTTCGATATACATGGAGGTGGGATAGATCTTGTTTTTCCACATCATGAAAATGAAATTGCACAATCATGCGCACATAACTCGAATAAGAAAATGGCGAATTATTGGATTCATAACGGGCATTTAAACATAAACGGTGTGAAAATGTCAAAATCTCTCGGAAACTTTTTCACTATCCATGAACTACTTGAAAAATATAAAGGAGAAGTTGTAAGATTTGCGTTTTTAATGACACATTATAGTTCTCCTATGAATTTCACATTTGATATTTTAAATCAAGCAAAAAACGTTCTCGACAGATGGTATAATACTTTACGCAATTATGAAGTCAACCACTCTGAAAATATTGACGAAGAAGTCTTAGAAGCACTTTTGGATAATATGAATACGTCAAAAGCTTTATCTATATTAAACTCAAGAATTGATGTATTAAACAAAACTTATGATTTAAAAATTGCAGAAACATTTGTTAACACATGTCGCAAATTACTTGGAATTATGCAATTTGATCCTCAAGATTGGTTTTGTGAAATTGATTCTGAGAAACGCCAATGGATTGAAGAAAAGATCAATGAAAGAAATAATGCGAAACAGCAAAAAAATTATCAATTGGCTGATTCCATTCGAGATGAGTTGAAAAAGGAAAATATAATAATAGAAGATACAAAATCAGGAACTGTTTGGAAAAAGGTATGATCATTTCTAGAACATTTCTTTTATTTATAGTTTCGTTTTTTAAAATAGGCCTTATATCAAAAAAAATGCCCGGAACAATAGCTTCGATTTTCGGAATGTTGTTATTATTCTTGATGCCAAGGAGTTCCAGTTTAGTTTTATTTAATGCAATTGTTACATTTTTTATAGGATGTGTTGCATGTCAATTATATATTGTGAAATATAAATATGAATCAGACAAAGATCCCAGATACGCTGTTATAGATGAAATTTGCGGAATATTCACAGGTGCATTTATAATTTATCACTTTGGATTAAAATCAAATTTCGATATATTCATTAATTTCCTGTTATTTAGATTTTTTGATATACTAAAGCCTTTTCCTATAAAAAACATTGAAACTCTAATGAAGCATAACAACAAAACTATAGGTCTAGGCATAATGCTAGATGACGTTATTGCTGGAATATTTGGAGCGATAACTCAGATATTGATTTTCTACGTTAAATTATGCTACAATCTATCTAATTGATTTTATTATTTATATAAAAATGAAACGCACATATCAACCAAGTAATTTAGTTCGAAAGAGAAGGCATGGATTTTTAAGCAGGATGGCAACTGTTGGAGGACGCAAAGTCTTAGCAGCCAGAAGGGCAAAAGGAAGAAAAAGATTAAGTGCTTAAGTTGTCCTTGTGTTTCCAAAAACAATAAAAAAAAGAAAAACATTCTTGGAAGTTTCAAAAACTGGAAGTTGTTTTAAAACAAAAGGAGTTTTTACAATTTGTAAAAAAATAGATACAAACGATTTATTGGTGGGATACACAGCGAGTAAAAAAATAGGTAATGCTGTTCTAAGAAACTTTGCTAAGCGTCGTTTGAGACATCTGGTGCGAGAATTTTATTCTGAATTTGGAAATGGGTTTATTTTTATTTTTATTGCAACAAGAGGAACGGTATCTTTTGCATTTTCTCAATTAAGATCTGATTTTTTAGTATCTTTTAGGAAAGCAAAAGCTTTTGAGGAATCACGACATGTTATCTAAAGTTTTTATTTTATTTATAAAATTTTATAAAATAATATTCGCTTGGAAAAGACCAACATGTAGGTATATCCCAACCTGCTCCACTTATGCCATACAAGCCTTAGAAAAATATGGAGTATTAAAAGGTGGATATATAGCAATAAAAAGAATTTTGAGATGTCATCCGGGATTTAAACATTTTTCCAATTTTGGATATGATCCTGTTCCTTAATTAAATTATATGGAGTTTGAAAATGTCTTTTGGTAATGAAGAAAATAATTCAAAAAATTTTATAATAGCTATGGTTTTATTCATGGTTATTATGTTTGGTTATGAATATTTTTCAGGGAATAAAAATCAAAATACCGAAATTCAAACGACAGAAGAACTTGCGACTGAGAACAAAGACAGTTCTGATAATTCCGAAGCTGAAATTCCTGAAGAAAAATATTTATCTATAGACGAAGCTTTGAAATCTTCAAATAGAGTATCATTAGAAAATACTCATATGATCGGCTTTGTAAATCTAAACGGAGGAATTATAGATTCTATAGTATTAAAAGATTATAAAGAATCTGTTGATAAAGGCAGTAAAAATGTTATGTTGTTAACTCCAAAAAATACAGAACATCAATTTTATTATGCAATTTCATACCAAGATACTACGAATAATGAATTGATATCAGAAAAATCAGTTTGGACATCTGATGATTTTGAAGGGAAAAATCAGTCTGTTATATTAAAAACGCAAACTCAAAATGGACTTATTATTGAAAGGACCTTGACGCTTGATGATAATTATTTGATTA
Source organism: uncultured Alphaproteobacteria bacterium (assembly GCA_958448685.1). GTDB lineage: Bacteria > Pseudomonadota > Alphaproteobacteria > RUG11792 > RUG11792 > MGBC162888. Next base: position 4,159 of record CAUDEV010000023.1, read on the forward strand.
ATATAAAAGATAAAATAATAAATGTTTCAAGCAAACCTATAGAATTAAATTCAAAATCCGATTTAATAAGATTCTTTCCGAAACATAATGATTATGCTGTTGTGCATGAAGGTTTAGTTGGCTGTGGAGAAGGAAAGGTTCAGGAAATCAAATATAAAGATATAGAAAATAAAACAGGATTTAAAAATTGCAGCTGGCTGGGATATACGGATATTTATTGGTTAGCAGCACTTATTAATAATAAAAATAATACTGTTAATTATTCAACAATTGGTGATGATTGTTATAAAATATCTTCTTCAAAGCCTAAGAATTTAAAAATATCGCCGGATTCAATGATTGAATTAAATTATCAGTTATTTACAGGACCTAAAGACATTCAAGTTTTGAAAAATTATAAAAATGAAAAGAACTTTGAAAAATTTGATATGGCTATAGATTTCGGTTGGTTCTTTATTATTACAAAGCCCCTTATTCAACTGGTAGATTTCTTAGCTAAGATATTTTCAAATATGGGAATAGTCATTTTGGTTTTAACACTGATGTTTAAGATTGTGACTTATCCGCTTATGAAAAAATCTTTTATTTCTGCTGCAAAAATGAAAGAGCTACAACCAAAAATCGCTTCCTTACAAAAACTTTATGCGAATGACAAAGTCAGAATGAATCAAGAAATGATGGCTCTTTATAAAAAAAAGCAAGTTTCTCCGATGTCTGGTTGTTTGCCAATGCTTTTGCAAGCACCTATTTTCTTTTGTCTATATAAAGTATTTTTCATAAGTATTGAAATGCGTCAAGCTCCTCTGTTTGGTTGGATTCATGACTTATCCGCTCCTGATTCTCTTTATCTTTTTAATTTATTTGGAGCAATAGATTGGACTCCTCCTAGTTTTTTGCAAATAGGTGTTTGGCCTCTTATTATGGGACTTACTATGTTCCTTCAACAAAAATTAACCAATATTGGAAAAAAGAGAAAAATCCAAATTGTTGAAAAAACATCCGAACAGAAAATGCAAGAAAATATGATGCTGATCATGCCTATAATGTTCACTTATATTTGTTCTTCATTTCCTGTTGCGGTTGTTATATATTGGACAATAAGTAATATTTTCAGTATGATTCAGCAATATTATGTTAATCGTAAAATAAATTAGCGATATTTTCGGAAAAACTCAAGATTTTTTATATTCGAAAAAATATAAGCTACTGGTAAAGTATTTCACTAATTTGCTTTAAAATATCATTATTGACATGTTCTGGAATTTCTGAAAAATCGTTGATTTCGTTTAATTATCAATTTAATTAGAACTGGATTTATAAAATTTGTGTTCCTTTGTTTTTCAAGAATCCCCTAAAACCTTCTTTTTAAGGGCCGCACGTAGTATCTTTGATATTATATACCACGTGCTGTGCATTTATTATCAATAAGCTGGCATATTTTTCAATAAAAAGATACAAATAAGTTCTCTCCAACTATCAATCTGATTCGGAATGAGTTCATTGCATACATTAGCAGAATAATCCAATAGAAAAAATATTTTGTTAATTGCTTGTTCGGTATAACCATGATCTATTAATAATGATAGGAGATCATATTTATCGTCCGCTTCAAAAAGGTCAAATGCATTTCCAGCCAATTGCTCATCAGTCAATGGCACATCATCTTTTAAGATAGCATTTACAAGAGAATCACAAAAAAAAGTTATACGAGCTGAAAGATAAGGTTCTACCCCAAAATTAATTTCCCCTTCTCCTCTGAACTCTAATTCATGATCATTTAGCAGATTTTTAAGAGAACGATGATGATCTTGTTTAAATTTTTCTTGCTGAAGATAGTTTTCAAATCCAAATACTTCGCGTTGAATCTTTTTATAGTCTTCATTAAAGTAATCGGTCTCGAATTTCTCTATTTCATGTTCAGATAATGAATCATTCATTTCATAAGATATCTTATCTTTAAATCCTTCAAGAGATATCTTAAAAAAATCTGGATCACTTGCCACATATAGTGCAATATTATCGTCAGTCGTTTCTAATGCCGCCACTTCGTGTGATGGAACTACACAATTTAACAAAAGCATAGCTGGTAATAATTTTAAGATTTTCATAAATCTAACAATAAAATAAATAATAACAAATATATTTTATCATGTATAAATAATGCCGTCAACACTTTTATCTCTTTTTAAGAAATATTAATTTTGTAAAATTTTAGATATTCTTATGAAAAATTTAAATTATTCATTAATTCGTAAAATAAATCTTAATTATTTATATATAGGGCATAACCTATGTATCTTATAGTTTTTATGATTCTTGGGAATTTTGGATCATCCCCTATTTTTTTTCTAAGGCGATTAATTTGAACATCTATAGTTCTATCAGAAACTTGAAAAGATAGTTTTTTGGCCAATTCTACTCTAGAAAAAGGTTTATTTGGACGCATAGCAAGAGTTTTCAATAAATCCAACTCTGTCGTTGATAAATTCACAATTTCCGAATCTTTTCTTAATTCACTAGTATTTAAATTAAATTCACAATTTCCAAATCTCAAAACAGAAATAGGCTGAGAATTACAAGTCCTTCGTAATAATGAGTTGATTCTAACAACAAGATCTTTAGTTTCGAAAGGCTTTGTTATATAATCATCAAATCCTGAATTAAATCCTTCAACTTTTCTATCTATATCATCAACAGCAGTCAACATAATAGCAGGAATATCTTTTAAATGAGAAGGAGAATTCCTTAATGATTTAATAAGGTCAATACCACTTTCATTAGGCATCATCCAATCAACGATTATTAAATCAAAATGTTCTTCATTTAATTTTGCTCGGGCTTGTGCTGCGGAAACAACGCCATATGATTCAAAATTATTTATTTTCAAAACAGAAATAATTAACGAAAGCAATCTTTCATCGTCATCTACAACAAGTATTTTCCTCATATTTACAAATCCTCAATATAACCCAAGCTTATTTCCTTCTTTTCATTTATTAATTTTATAGCTTTTTTTATATGCTCATTATCATTAGATTTTATTATAATAAACAACTTCCCTTTGAGATCATTGGTTATGAGTAAGAAATCATTTTTCCTGTTCGGAATTTTGGATTGTATTTCTGAAAGTGCAGGATCTCCCAAGTTGTTTCCAATAAATATAGTAGAAAATGCAGATGGTTTAAAAGATATTTGCCTTATTAGAAAATTCGATTTTAATTCATTCAAACAATTTTCCAAATCTATCCCACTTTCAATGATTAACGAAACATTGGACAGCATTACGTTATATTTTAAATTTGACTTCGGATATTGAAACTCCACGATTTTTATATAAGAATTATAAAAATTATTGTCAAGAGGAGTCCCTGATTTTAAATATTTTTGAAGCAAAGGAAAAAGTGCAGTTGAAATTTTATTAATATTTTCATCAGGATGTTTTTGCCTTGGAGAATCAGAGTTATTTAATAGAAGTGAATGAATCCAGATTTCTCCAATGGTATATGCTAAAACTTCATTTAACAAAAAATACGCAGCTTTTGCATATCTGGAATAATGATTCATGAAATATTTTTCCATAGATATTTTATTTCCTTGGGCCATAGTTTCAAAAAGGCAATTACAGATTTTTCTATATATCATGCAAAGATCACTGGTCTTTTTCCCATAACAAAACCTTAAAAATAAATTATTCCCTATCCTTTCTGCATAAGTTCCATTTTGTTCTGTTGGATAAATATAAACCGTAAAAGGTTCATTTTTTGATAGCCTTGTTTTATAAAAGTCAAACACCTCATCGAAATCAGCTAGCTCTTTTGAAGATAGTCGTTTATAATAAGCCTCCAACTCTATTTTTCTATCATTCAAGATATCTAAATTATTATCAAATACTCTATCGTAATTTAAAAGCGCCTTATTCCAAATATCTGTAAATTTTCCAGTTATATATTTATTTTCAACCTTTTTATTTATTAAACATTCCAGAAATCCTGTTTTTTCAGCTTCTTGAGATTCTAAATTCGTTGCAAATATGTTATTCAGCTCGTCATAAAGTTCTTTGCTTATTGCTTTTTCAAAATATACCTGAGCAAATAAGGCAACATTTCGATTAATTTCAAATTTCAGATTTGCATTGCCGGATATAACACAATTGACAAATACAAGCAAAAACTTGATGACCTTTGGCATATTAATGAGCTTTTATAATAGAATTATATTTTTTCATAACCTTTGCGTAATACACACGATTATATTTTGCTTTGCTGGCGTGATAAAATTTAATGGCCTTTTCCCAACTTCCGTGTCTCGTATATAAACTTTTTAATAGTTTTGCTCCATATGATATATTGTCTTCAGGAGTTAACATACTGTCTATAGACGAGAATTTTGAATGATGTGTTTTATAATGAATTTGAAGGCATCCAACACTAATGTTTGTGCATTTATGATTAACGGAAGTTTTTATAAATTTGGCGGCTTCCTCTTTTGAATTGAAATTATATGATTTATTTTTTGCATTTATGGCATAAGGCTTATACTGAGATTCAACAGCTGCTATTGAACTTAATATTCCGTTTGGAATTCCATTTTCTGATTCTTTTTCAGATATAATATTTTTAATATAAGCCTTATCATCTTTTAAGATATTTTCTGCAGAATTGTCAGAAGAATACCTCACTGAGGAACACCCCGAAAGTAATAATGTAAAAAAAACAAAATGTATGGTTTTTACTACCAAGATAACTTCCAAAAATTGATGTATGAATAGATTATACATAAAAGTGTTCTTAAAGTCAATATCAGACTCAATTTGGATTTCATTACTTAAAAATCCAGAGTCGAAATTCGAGGTTCATCTGGGCTATGTTTCAATTCATTAACTGCCCACACTAAAGCATCTACCCTATCAGGAGATTTACTGTTTGGCTCGTCATATGACATATCACACATCTGCTCTTCAAGTTCACAAAATTCTCTTGTGTGATAAACACGACTGGCTTCATATAACATTGATACAGGCTCTGCTCTGGAAATTTTTCCTTTCAAAGCTCTTGTTTGTTTGAAGGGAACATTCTCTTCAACTGAACGCAAAACTTCCTCAACAAAATCTCCCCCGTTATTTGTTTCTGCTATTATTTTTCCAGCATGATAATCATGAGAAGCACGACACACTATTTTGGCCCATTGTGTTGGACTATATTTTCCACTTAAATCATCGAGGACATATATTTTGTTATCATACCCTAGTCCTGCAACTATTATTCCTGTTTCATCTGATTCCTCATTTGAACTAACAGCAGGATCCACACCAATGACGACTCTTGAAAGTGCCTCTCTTTCAATATTTTTATAAACAATATTTTCACGTTTCCAAACAGTATTTTGTTTTTCCAAAAGTAACATCCCTTCAAGTTCTTGTTTCCCTATCCAGGTGTCTTTATAATAATCTTGCATAATTTGCAAAAACCGCTCACTCAAATTCTCTTTATTATCAAAAGTTGAACCTTGAGTTATATGCACATCATTTAACTCTGTCAATCGCTTCAATATTCGAAGGGGTTTAGGAGTTGTTGTTATGATACATTTCGGATCATCTCCAATTCTGAGTGTGAACAAAACTTGCTCCCAAAGCTTTTCTGGAAACTTATATTTTGCAAACTCATCAAGCCAAACTAAATCAAATTGATATCCACGGAGTTTTTGATAATCTTTTCCACTCAAAAGATACGCTCTTGCTCCGTTTTCCCAAACAATAATATTTCGCGATCGATAAAATTTAAATTTTAATATATCTGGATCTTCTATTTTGTTTTCTTTGTTTTTATACATCTTTTGGGCTATGGTTGTTGAAAGCATGCCAGACATACCCTCAACCATAACATCTCTCGCTTCTGTTATTGTTCTTCCTATTATTGCTATATGCTTATATTTGCCACTGTTAATCATTTCCATAATAGTTTCCGCACCTGTTCGAGTCTTTCCAAATCCTCGACCGGCTAGTATTAACCAAAGCCATTTCCAGTCTTTCGGTATTAATTGTTCTTTCCTGGCTATTTCATGCCAGTTTTTTATTTCAGTATTATTCATTTATTTTTTTCCTTTCTAATATTTTTTCTAATTTATAGGAAATTTTTTATGAGAAGTTTTTTAGATATGTGAATTTGTGTTTTTTAAGGAATGTTTAGGGATGGCGCCCGCGAGTATGGTATAATATCAAGGGTACCATACTCGCGGGCGCCATCATGTGACCCTTTATTTATTAGGAATAATGAACGTCATCAAGCGTTCTTAATTTCAGTATACAAATAATAATCCTTTTATGTCAAAAAATAAAAAGTCCCATAAAATTTTAGATATTTTTATGAGAATAAAATCGAAGATATATAATTTACAGCTTCATGGTTTTAATTTGAAAAATATTCTGCTTTGTTATATAATTAATTAATATACCTTAATAAGTTAAGCAAATGTTATTTACTGGAGTTGGAGCTTTAATTAGGAAAGAACTTTTAGATCTTTTGAAGGATCCGAAAAGTGCATTTTCAATATTTTTCCCTATATTTTTATTTCTGGTTTTATTTGTTTTTGCATCAACAAAAGATGTTGAAAACTCATCTGTTGTTATATTTAATCAGGACAGGGGAACTCATAGCGTTGACTTACTAGATGATATTGTAAATACTAATATCTTTAAGGAAACAATATATGTTAATTCTCAAAAAGACTTGGAGAAAAATATTGATAATGAGAATGCTTTTATAGGCCTATCAATCCCTCATGATTTCTCAAAAAATATTGATCTTGGGAAAAAATCTGATATATTGATAATAACAGATGGAAGAAGAACAAACTCAGCAAACATAGTTTTCGGTTATTTATCTCAGATCTTAACAAAGTTCCAAATAAAATCTTCTAAAAACGTTATGCAAAATGCACCAAGTGTCACAGTCAGGACATGGTATAATCCGAACAAGAATCAAAAATGGTTTTCCATAACAAACTTGGTTTGTATGATAATTGTTAGTCAGGCAATATCTCTCACAGCGCTTGCAATAACTCGTGAAAAAGAACAAGGGACGTTTGATCAATTATTAGTTTCTCCGATTCAACCGTTGGGTATGCTTATTGGAAAGACAACTCCGAGTATAATCATAAGTTTATTCATGGGGGCATGTGTTATGTTCTTGGGAAGTTGGATGTATGGAGTTCCAATTAATGGAAGTTTACTATTAATGCTATTTTCCATGACGGTTTATGTGATTTCAGTTGTTGGAATAGGTGTTTGTATTGCAGCATTTGCAAATACTCAACAACAGGCTATGCTTGGAACGTTTATTATTCAAATGCCTATGTCTTCATTATCTGGTCTTATGTCTCCTGTCGAGAGTATTGAAAATCCTTTAATGAGTCTTTTTACAAAATGTAATCCTGTTGTCTATGGAAACACATTAGTAAAAGGCATTATGATAAAAGACATGTCATTCCTTGGAGCATTGGAGAGTATTATTCCTATTATGTTAATTGGAGTTGTTGTCTTAACAATTGCTAGTTTTGTTTTTGCAAAAAAACACAGGATAAAGATTTTTTAATTATGAAAAATAAAAAGAGGAACAATAAGAATACAAGAAATCATGAAATAATATTAGGTCTCGGATTTTTCCTGTATTCTATTTTGCTCTTTGTTTCATTATTTTTTTTCGATATAAAAGAAAACTCCTTATTTGCAGTTTCCGGGAAAGAGTTCTCCAATTTTTTCGAAGCATTATGTGTTAGCATTTCTTCTGTTTTTACTCAAACTTTTGGATTGTTTTCTTATTTTATTACTCTCTTATTTTTTATATGGGGTATAAAATCTTTAAAAGGCAAACTAAACTATATAAGACATAAATCTTTAATCTTCTTCTCTGTCATTATTTTAGGATGTATATTATTTAACATATTATCAACTTATCAGATTGTTGGAAATTTTCTAAAAAAATTCGATATGCCATATTATGCAGGGGGATTTGTTGGTTATATATTTTCGAAAATAATATTTATAGACATATTAAAACAATCTCCAACAACTTGCAGATGGGTATTTTATACGACTGTTTTAATTTGGATACTCTTAGCAAAAAAAGCTTTATTCATTGAAGCAAGTTCATTTTTAGGAATTATGCCTCAAATTGGCCATACATTTCAGAGCATTAAGAAATTTCGAATTAACAGAAATAACGAAGATCAATCGGATAGTGTTTGGGAGGATTCGTCTTTGAATGATGATATCCCTTATGAAAATGAGAATATTGAAGAACCCGCAGAAATACTAAAATCTCCTCAGAAATCTAAAGATATAAACGACAATTTATCGAATTATACAATTGGCACAGGAACATATAATCTTCCGAGTATTGATTTATTAGATAAATATCAAGATAAAGATTTTAAGCAAGACAGTAACAAACTCAATATGATGGGAATTGAGCTTTTGAATGTTCTTCAGGAGTTTGGAGTAGATGGGGAAATTTTAAATATACGTCAAGGTCCTGTTGTGACTATGTTTGAGTTTAGGCCCGCTCCTGGTATTAAAACTTCAAGAGTCATAAGTTTAAGTGATGATATTGCAAGATCTATGAGTGCTATATCTGCCAGAATTTCGACAATTCCGGGACAAAATGCAATAGGCATTGAGTTGCCTAACAAATCTCGTCAAATTGTTTATCTTCGCGAATTGTTAGATTCTGATCAATTTAAACGAATGACTGTTGGAATTCCAATTATTTTGGGGAAAAATATAAGTGGAGCCCCTGTTATGGCGGATTTAGCCAAAATGCCGCATTTACTTGTTGCAGGAACAACCGGATCTGGAAAATCTGTTTCTGTTAATGATATGATTCTTTCAATTTTGTTTAAGTTTTCCCCGAAAGATTGCAAATTGATAATGATAGATCCGAAAATGCTTGAGCTTTCGATTTATGATGAAATCCCTCATCTTTTGACTCCTGTTGTGACTGATCCGAAAAAAGCAGTTTTTGCTCTGAAATGGGCGGTTGCTGAAATGGAAAGTAGATATCGTCAGATGTCCAAATTAGGAGTCAGGAATATTGACGGATTCAATAAAAAACTCATGGAATCGAAAGAAAAAGGAGATTTATTAGTTAGAAAAGTTCAGACAGGTTTTGATCAAGAAACAGGACGTCCTATCTTTGAAACCCAGCAACTTGAATTCGAACCTATGCCATATATTGTTATTATCGTTGATGAAATGGCTGATTTGATGTTAGTTGCAGGAAAGGATGTTGAATCAGCAATTCAAAGATTAGCTCAAATGGCAAGAGCCGCAGGAATACATCTTATCATGGCAACGCAAAGACCTTCTGTTGATGTTATAACAGGAACGATAAAAGCTAACTTCCCTACAAGAATCAGTTTCCAAGTGACATCAAAAATAGACAGCAGGACAATTTTGGGAGAACAAGGAGCAGAACAATTGTTGGGACAAGGAGATATGCTTTATATGTCAGGAGCAGGAAGACTTCTTCGAGTTCATGGTCCATTTGTGAAAGATAGTGAAGTGGAAAAAATAGTATCTTACATAAAAGGTCAAGGAGAACCTGAATATGTTGATGTTGTCAGTGAACAATTCGGAGATGATACAGATTCCTATGGGGGAGATTCAGGAGGGGATGAAATGTATAAAAAGGCACTGGAAATAATAATGAATGATAAGAAATGCTCCATTAGCTATATACAAAGAAAATTACAAATAGGCTATAACAGAGCTGCGAGAATTATTGAGGAGATGGAAGAAAAAGGCGTTTTATCTGCACCTAATCACACAGGGAAACGAGAAATATTAATTTAAAATTTTTACTAAACGCACTTCTCCTGGTTTCATATCAGCTAGGTCAAAAGGGCCGTATTTATAACGAATTAAACGGTTTACGGATAATTGGAAGTGATTAAAAATCTTTCTGATCTCGCGGTTTTTTCCTTCTGTCAGAATACATGTTATCCATTGGTTTTTCACTAATGGAATAACTTTCGAAATTTGTATTTCCATTGATATTATCAATCGTAATGCCATTTTGTATTTTTGATATCATTTCATTTGTTAATTTTCCAAAAATTCTGACTTTATAATACCTTTTCCAATTTGAAATTTCCGCCTGTTTTGAAAACTCACTGTCATTTGTTAAAAGCAATAATCCCTCTGAGTTCAAATCTAGGCGTCCAACAGATATAACACGTTCCTTTATTTTTACTTTTAAATCATCAAAAACCGTTTTACGCCCTTTTTCATCTTTATGCGTAGTGACCAAACCGACAGGTTTATAATAAGTCCATACTTTTTTCTCTTTTCTTTTTTGAAATATATAATCTTTTCCAGAAACAGAAATTATATCACCGAAAAATACTCTTATTCCGAGTTCTTTTACAATTTTATGATTCACGAATACTTTTCTATCGAGTATTAACTTATCTGCCTCTCTTCTTGAGCAAATCCCTAAAATAGAGAGAGCTTTATTAATCCTGACACCTTCAATCATTTTCTCTCAGTTTCTCAAAAAAATCTGAAATTATTTTCGAGCACCGCTTTTCTTGAATTCCACCTATGATATTCGGCTTCGACAAGGAATGATCGAATATTCTTGAGTTATGGGTAATCGCGCCACATTTTGTGTCATACGCTCCAAAAAATATACTTTTTATTCTGACTTTTTCCAACATAGATGCACAAAAGGAGCATGGTTCAAGATTAACATAAATATCAGCATTATCGAGATATTTTGTATTTAATAATTCACAAGCTTTTTGTAATGCTAAAAACTCCGCATGCATCCACGGTCTATTAAATTTTTCAACATAATTTTGCGATTCCGAAATAATGCTATTGTTAATTACAACCACTGAAAACACAGGAATTTCATTTCCCAAAACCGACTCTGATCGAGAAATAACATAATCCATAATTTCTGAAGAAAACATAAACCAATGGCGGGAGAGACGGGACTTGAACCCGCGACCTTCGACGTGACAGGCCGACGCTCTAACCAACTGAGCTACTCACCCTAAATAAACCAATCAACGGTATAGTTAGATCATATCATCTCGTAGTAACTCCGTCAAGGTATTTTTTATGAGACCACACAGATTTTTGCATGGTCTCATAGTTATGTAAAACTACACTTAGCTTCCTGAACTTGCTGGTGTGTCACCAATTCTCAAAACAGCACCTGATTTTAGGGTAGTTGTATGCCCAAACTCTATTCGACCTTCATTAGATACATCAATGCTCTTATGTATAATTGTTCCATTCATAAAGCCTATACCACCTGATTCAACATTCACAGGAACATATATTTCTTGTTTTTCTCCATTGATCCA
>CAUDEV010000024.1 GCA_958448685.1 uncultured Alphaproteobacteria bacterium
AAAAGAAGCGCGAGGAGATGATTAAAATTCTGAAGGAACGCGATGCGCCAAGGAAGAAAATGGAACATCGACTTCGTATGAGGAGCTTTCCGGTTTTTCTAAAACGTATTAACTATCATGGATATTTTTTGAGAATTGTTGTGAGAAATAGATTGGTATTTAAGGTTAATGAATGTAAAGCTTTATCAATTATTCCTGAAGTCCCAGCATTATCCCCGACATAGGCGCTAGCAACGCGAATATATGGATTTATAAAGCGAGAGATCTGGGGCGCCAAAGTCCGCATTTCAAAGCGTGGATAATAGCAAGCGCGGCGTGTGGTATAATATCAAAGATATCACACGCCGCGCTCCCCAAGAATTTCTCCCAAATAAACCCTTCCACCTTCGGGATGGGTGTTAGTTAACCCTTAGACATATCGCAAATGGAGCACGATTTGCGACGTATTATAAACAAAGTGTGGCACGGAAGCGTGAATTAGAAAGATGGCCTCACCGGAAAACTTCATTGACACCGCAGAGGCACCTATAGCGTTTTCGGTAGACATAGAAAGAGAAATATTGAGCGCCTGGATTTTTTTATAAATTTTCAAAAATTAATCCAGAAGCCGCCTTCGATTGATTTTTGACAAAATAGGAAACTAACTTTTCGCAAGAAAAGTTATGTTAGATATAGCACTTTCGCAAGACATCGTGAATCTGAAAATATTGTGGTATTTGAATTAAAAACTCGCATTTAGAGATAAATTGATATAAAATCTAATTATATATTATCCTTGGTTTCCAAATATAGGAAATTCAAGAAAAAGAATTGATAGCTTTTTGCTAATTTGTATATAGATCTTTATAATTTGAGATCATTTTTTTGAGGTTTGATTTTATGTCTGGAAAATTATTGATAGACGCGCATTACACAGAAGAAACTCGCGTTGCGATTATTGGGGAAAATGGAAAATTAGAGAATTTCGAAGCGGAATATGTTGAAAAGAAACCAATAAAAGGCAACATATATCTTGCGAAAATTATTCGTATAGAACCCGCAATTCAAGCAGCGTTTATAGATTATGGTGGGGAGAAACACGGATTTATACCTTTATCTGAAATTCATTATGATTACTTTAATAAAAATATAATGAAATCCTTAGAGAACGAGCTTCCGTCAGAATCTGAAAATGAAAACTCAGAGCAAGAAAACTTAGAGGAGAATCAAAAATCCATAACAAAAAGACAACTCAAAATTCAAGAAGTTCTCTCCACAAAACAGATACTTCTAGTTCAAGCCGAAAAAGAAATTCGAGGAAATAAATGTGCTTTCTTCACAACATTCATTACTTTGCCTGGAAGATATTGTGTTTTGATGCCAAATCCACCGAAAGGTAAATCAAATGGGATTTCTCGAAAAATAGATTTTTCAGAAAAAGAACGCCTGAGAGATATCGTAAATTCTTTGGATGTTCCAGAAGGAATGAGTTGTATTGTGAGAACTGCGGGAGAAAAGAGAACCAAACAAGAAATAAAAAGAGATTTGGAATATCTTTGCAGATTGTGGAATGAAATTCGAACAAAAGTAACTTCTTCCATTGCTCCAGCATTAATTCATGAAGAAGGAAATATTGTAAAAAGAAGTATTAGGGATCTATATCAGAGAACTATGGATAAGATAATAATCCAAGGAAAAGATGCGTATAAAGAAGCGCGAGCATTTATGAAGTCTTTTACTCCAAGTCATGTTAAGAAAATCGAATTATATGATGACAAAGACATGCCGATTTTTCATAAATATCAGATAGAAGATAAAATAGATAAGATTCTTGACACAACTGTAATATTGCCATCAGGTGGTTCTATTGTTATCAATACAACAGAAGCCCTCACAGCTATAGATGTTAATTCTGGGAAATTAAAAAATGAGAGAGATATAGAAGGAACCGCTTTAAAAACTAATCTTGAAGCCGCAATGGAAATTGGACGACAAATAAAACTTCGAGATATTGCAGGAATAATTGTCATAGATTTTATTGATATGACGGATAATAAAGATAATCTGAAAATTGAGAAAAAAATGAGAGATGTGATGAAGGATGATTATTCAAGTATGCATTTCAGTCGTCTATCTCAATTTGGATTAATGGAAATATCAAGACAAAGGTTAAGAACCAGTTTAGCAGACTCAACTTTCGTTCAATGTAGTCATTGCAAAGGTTCTGGAAAGATATTAGCAAATGAAACCGTTGCTTTGTCAATCATTCGAAAAATTGAAAATTTCTTAGTTCTTGGGAAAGGGAAAAAAGTTATCGTCGAATTATCTCCGGGAATTGATCTGTTTATATTAAATCATAAAAGAAAGTTAATTACGGAAATGGAAACGAATTATGAAGTATCTCTTGAAATAACGAGAAATCCTGCTCTTTCTTCTATGGATTGCAAATTTATCATAACGGAATATAAACCTAAAGATGAATCTAAAAATGTTAATTCGAAAAATAAATCTGAAAAAACACCGAAGACATCAGAAATTGTTGATGAACAAAAAATTACAAATAAGACTAATGTAAAAAGTTCAAAGACAACAAAATCTAAAACTTCTAAAAAAACAAATACAAAATCTATTAAATCGGATTCAGAAAAAGATATAAATGCTAAACCTGAAAATCAAAAGCCTATAAAACAATCGAGGAAAAAAGATTCAAAAGATACTACAGAATCGAAAAAGATATTAAATAAAACAGCAAAAACGAAAAAGGCAAAAACCACAAAGACGAGGAAAACAAAACAAACAACAGATACTTCGAAACTCGAGACAAAAACAGAACAATCAAATAATCAATCTGAATCATCTGAACATTCGAAATCTGCGTCTTCTGAGAATCCCACTTTAGAACAAAAGAGTGGATCAAAAAGAAAATCTGGATGGTTGAGAAAAATATTTTCATAATATGAAATTTATAAAGATTTTCACATTATTAATTTTTTGTTTTTCATTAAAAGCTGAAAATTATCTTTTAATGGATGATGAGAGCGAAAGTTTTCTATCAGAGATTGTTGAAAAAATAAAAGATGCATTAGACTTTGAAGGAATGATAAAAATCTATATATCGAACGATCAGACTTTAAATGCCTCGGCAACACAATCGGGAGATATAATCGTGAATGCAGGAGCAATAACTCAGTGTTCAAATTCAAAAGAATTAATCGCTATTTTGGCACATGAAGTTGGACATATTGCAGGAGTTCACGTAACAACTTATTTGGCAAACAGAATGGATTTTTTGAAAGCAGGCTTAGTCCCAGCATTAATCGGAGCCGTTGCATCTATCTGTTCTCAAAATGGCGCTCCTGTTATGGCTGGTTTATTAAGTGGACAATCTTTGGGAACAGGAATGGCACTTAGCAAATTGCGTCAAAAAGAAAATATCGCCGACACAAAAGCTATTCAAGCTATGGAAAGATTAAATTGGTATCCTGTATTTGAGGGCTTTGTTTCAATTCATGAAAAACTAAATTCCGATACCATAATTTTCAATAAATATCTCTCAACTCATCCTCTATCTCAAGACAGGATAGCGAAATTCAAAAAATATAGGGATTTAAATAAACCAATATCTCAAAAAACAATAGATTTACTTCGAGATTTTGAAAATCGATTTCAAACAATAAAACATAAGATAAGAGCATTAACAATATCCTCTGAGTTAGCAAGTTCTCTTTATAAAATATCAAAGAATAAAGACGAGAAATATGCAAGAGCTGTCATATTATATCGCTTAAACAAATATCAGGAATCTATAAGGTTAATAAACGAATTATTAACAGAATCTCCAAATAATGCTTATTACACAGAAATAAAATCTATGTGCTTAATTAATTTAAGAAAATGTAATGAAGCAGCAAATGAGGCTTTGAAAATTTTAAAAAATGATAGAAATACAACAATTCATAGAGATTTAGGAATTATATATGGAGACGCTGTTTTAGAAGGAAAATTAAAAGCACATATTCCACAAGCCATAAAGTTTTTGAAAAAAATTCTTTCCAGATATGATAACGATTTATCAACGATAAATTTACTTGGAAATTTATATCAACGTTCTGGAAAAGAACACAATTCTGAATTATACGCAGCAAAATCCGCTTATATAATTGGAGATATGAGAATGGCAAATGTTCATGCTGAAAAAGCAGCAAAATCTGCAGATCCAGCAATAAAAAAACAAGCCGAAGATATACTCTTCATCTTGAAAGATCATAATTAGAATTTAAATCATTAATCTCAATATTGACCCATTGTGATTTACAAAATCTAATCCATCTGTCCCAATCTTCTTGAGGACTCTGTGCGGTAAGCGTAATTTTAAGGTTTTCATCAAAAATTTTGTGATCGTTTTCTAAGATAATATTTGCTGAAGGAAATCCTGGTTCTATCACAATGTGTCCTCCTTGCTTTATTAGCAAATCTTGCCCTCGTAATGTTAAACATCCCCCGTGTAATAATATCCATCTATGGCCGTTTTCTATAATAGTGGTCGAAATATCTTCCATTTCGCATTCATAATAATTAGGCCTTTCCTGTTCAAAAGGCATTGCTTGCGATATACTTGTTAAGCATATAAGTGATATCAAAAATTTTTTCATTGTTTTCCAAAAAAACTAAATTAACTCTAGTTTCAGAATAGCGTAAACGAAAAATTAGTTTCACATATTTCCCTTTGATTTTTACAAAAATAAAAAATTTTTAAACGAATTATTGTATAATAAAAGAAAATAGTTGACATTGGTTTGTCATGGGTATATTAGAGATTATCGTTTTATCAATTCCTTTGGTTATAGTTTTGTCATCATTAGCATTCATGCCTCTGATTGCTCCAAAATTTTGGCATAAAAATGAATCTGTAATTTTTTCCATATTATCCGCAATATCTATTATTTCTGTTTATTCATTAATCTCAGATGCAAATCATTTATTAAAACATGTGTTGATCGACGATTATCTGCCTTTTATCATTATGCTTTTTACGCTATATATGCTGAGTCATGGCATTCATATAAAATTAAATGCGCCGTCAGATACCTTTTCAAATATAATTTTTTTGGGAAGTTGTAGTTTATTTTCTTCATTGATAGGAACAACTGGCGCTTCTATGTTATTCTTAAGGCCTTTCCTTGAAATGAACAAGAATCGTAAACACAAATCTCATCTGTTGATATTTTTCATATTTCTGGTTTCGAACATCGGAGGTTTACTGACTCCTCTGGGGGATCCTCCTCTACTCCTTGGCTATCTTCATGGTATAGATTTTCTTTGGGAAATAAAGAATTTGTTTTTCTATTGGCTATTCTATATATTTATTTGTTTTTTCATATTTTATTTTCTGGACTCTTATTTCTTAAAAAAAGAAGACGGTATAAATCTTTTAAACAATTATAAAATCTCAATAAAAATAAAAGGTTGGGGTAATATAATATTAATATTGCTAACTGTATTTGTTTTATTTTTTGATTTTAAAAATGTTAATTTAAAAACCTATTTTTGCGATTGTATAGTTCCGGGAATGTGCATAAAGAATATAATACTCCTGATTTTCTGTTTAATATCTTACATAAACGGCCATAATGCAAAAGAAAAAACAGATTTTGGGCCATTCAAAGAAGTTGCAAAAACGTTTCTTGTAATATTCATTGTTATTGCTCCTGTCTTGTTTATACTTAACCAAAATTCTGATGCCATTCACAAATATATCATTGATATAAGTGATGGTGTTGATGGAAGTTCAGTATTTTTCTGGCTTTGCGCTTTAGCTTCTTCATTTTTAGATAATGCTCCATCATATTTGCTATTCTTCAATATGGCTGGAGGAAATTCCCAGGAATTGATGTATGTTTATCCGAATATTTTAAAAGCAATATCTATAAGTTCCGTTGTTATGGGCTCGATGACTTATATAGGAAACGCACCAAATATGATGGTAAAATCAATTGCAGATAAAAAGAATATAAAAATGCCGTCTTTTATAGGTTATATAATTTGGTCCTCAATTATTATACTACCAATAAGTTTTATTGTTTCATATATTATCGGAAAATAAGTATTCTGTTTTATAATAAAGTTTTTATTTTAATTTCATTGAATTCTGTTAGGAAATAATTTACTTGATTTTTGTCTTAATATGTGTTAATAATTTATTAATAGGTTATAAAATCATGAAAGTTCTATGGTATCTAAAAATTTATTTGAAATTGGTTCTTGGGTTGTTTATCCTTCACATGGTGTGGGAAAATTGGATGATATAGAACGTATTGAAATAAATGAAGAAACCACTGAGTTTTTTGTTATATCTTTTAATAAAAGTAAATTAACCTTAAAACTTCCTGTGAAAAGAGCCTTAGAATCAGGTTTAAGAAAAGTTTCAACAAAAGATGATATAAAAGCTATTTTTGAAGCACTTGTTCAAAAAGGGAAAAAACGCAGATTAATGTGGAGTAAACGCGCTCAGGAATATGAAACAAAGATAAATTCAGGAGATCCGATTTCTATTGCAGAAGTTATTCGTGAGCTTTATAAAGCAGGAGGAGACATGCTCCAATCATTTAGTGAAAGACAAATTTATCAACAAGCTATGGAAAGGTTGGCTCGTGAAATTTCCGTTGTTGAAGAAATAGAAGAGGCTGATGCAATCAAAAAAGTAGAAATTGTTTTACAGGCTGCTTAAAATTGATTGCATTATTTATATAATAAAGTATTGCCTTTTTAAAAAAATTATAGGTATTAAGTTGTAATTATCCGAAAAAAGAACCGAATTAAAAGCTTTGAATAGCAATTATAAAAAATAGAAATATGAAACGGATATAAAATGTACAACTAATCTTCATACTAATTCGTTTGCTTTAAAATCCAATATCCTCGTATTGTATAAGTTCAAACAGATGTGAGTCAAAAAGGATAAAGAAAAATAGTTATTTGGGATAGCAAAAAAGTCTCCTAAAATATATTTGAAAATTATAAAAAAGATACCATGCAGAGATTTGCTCAAACGGGAAATAAGGCGATAAGATAGAATAAAAAATGTAATTATGAAAAAAAAGGATTTACACAAATGAAAATGACAAAAGAAGAGAAAGTCAAAAATGAACAGCTAAAGGCAATGGCTAGATCTATATTACAAGGCAGAAACAAGAATTTAGCTATAGGAAAAAAAGAGGTGTTAATTCTACATATTGGAGGGAGTGAAAATGCGAAGTATTGGCTATGAGACCGTTTAAAAGTTTGTGTAAATAAGTTTTTTTTCTTCTCTCTTTACAAATTTTGGATAGTCTCGGCTATCTATTGTGAATCACTTAAAATCCTGAGAGATATAGGATGTTTTGATATTCTGTATGGATAATTTAATGGGACTTAATGAAACAATAAATACCTGTTATCCAAATTAAGGTTCCAAATACTGAAATAGAATTTCAAAACTCAGCTGAATTTGGATAAAAATGGGATAAGAAATATTCATATATCGCAAAAAGTTGGATAGATAATTGGAATTATCAACATTTTGGAAATATTCCATAGAGATAAGAGACTTATTTATACGACAAACTCTATAGGATCAGTTAATCAAAATATGAAGAAATATACGAAAAATAAGACTAAATTTCCGAGTGAAGAATCATTAGCAAAGAGCTTATTTCTGGGAATATTAAAGATAGAGAAAAAATGGACCACTAAAGTTCAAAATTGAGGTATAATTTACGCATAGTTAACTATTCTTGTGATAGGTTGGATAATTTCGGATTTATCCTTTGATCTTTTATACAAAATCCTGAACTGTCTTAAAGAGTTTTTACATGAAACCACTAGAGGGTTCCTTAGTTGGATTCAAATAAATAATTATAATACTTTCCGTTCCCATTCTTTCTTGCGTAAGGTAATGTTTCTTTGTTGTATATTGAGTTTGTGTTAAGATGTTCTCTTTTTGTTTCACATCTTATGAACTAATACACTTGTGTTATAAAACTTGACCAGATTTTCTATTTAGTGTAGTATACTGTAGCTAGGTATATTAGAAAAAATGTAATTTATGAAATTAGAATGGGGAAAAAAGCTTAATTGTTTAGCATGTGCAATGCCTTTTTATAGTATGCAAAAAACAACATTGGTTTGTCCAAGTTGCGGGCATAAATTTGATATTTCGGAATTAAATTCAAAAAAGGTTTCTTCAATGCCTTTGGATATAGAAGAAGAGATCGATGACAAAGTTGCACTTTCTGGATTTGGATTTGCTGACAATGCGGATGATATCGATTTGAATGATGATTCTGATTTAGTAGATAAAGAAGTAATTGAAGATATAAAGTTGATAGATAACGAGTGACTTCCATGAGTGTTGATCAGATAGTTTTAACAGGAGACAGGCCAACAGGTCATTTACATTTGGGGCATTATATAGGTTCTTTAAAAAACAGAGTAGATTTACAAGAACGGTATAAGTGCTTTGTGATGATTGCGGATATTCAAGCTCTTTCTGATAATTTTGATAATCCAGAAAAAGTGAAAATGAATGTTGCTGAGGTTTGTAAAGATTATATATCTGTTGGAATAGATCCTGAAAAAAGCACATTATTTATTCAATCACTCATTCCTGAATTAACAGAATTAACGATATACTATTTGAATTTAATATCAGTGACTCGTTTGGAAAGGAATCCAACAGTAAAAGCTGAACTTCAACAAAAAAGTTTTCATGATTCTATTCCTGCAGGATTCCTTGCTTATCCTGTTAGTCAAGCAGCGGACATTACAGCATTTAAGGCTGAGTTAATTCCTGTTGGAGAAGATCAACTTCCTTTAATTGAAATTGCAAATGAGATAGTTCGAAGATTCAACAGAATCTATAATTCTAAGGTTTTAATAGAATCAAAACCGATTCTTGGAAAAGTTCAAAGATTGGTTGGTGTTGATGGAAAAGCGAAGGCAAGCAAGTCTCTTGGAAATGCGATATTTATGTCTGATTCTCCGGAAATACTAAAACAAAAAATCTATAGTATGTATACGGATCCTAATCACAAAAAAGTATCTGATCCTGGAAAAGTTGAAGGAAATGTTGTTTTCTCATATCTAGATGCTTTTTTCGAAGATAAAGAAGAGCTGAAATCTTTGAAAGAAAGATATGAAAAAGGAGGATTAGGAGACTCTGTCTTAAAAGGAATTTTGAATGATACTCTTCAAAATATTTTAGCTCCAATCAGAGAAAAGCGTGCTTCTGTTTCTAATAAAGATGCGATGGAAATATTGATTGCAGGATCAAAAAAAGCTAGAGAAATTGCAAAGAACACACTTGCTGAGGTGAAAGAAGCTATAGGGCTTTTATATAATAGCAAGATTTGATTATTTATGCTACGATTAATAACAGAGCAGCATAGAGTTTGAGTTGGATAGATGATTAAATCACTTTTATCGATAGTGGTTTTTGTTTCTGTAACTTTTGCTTATTCAATAGATAGTGCAAAACTACAAAGTCAAAGTAATTTTTTGGATTCTCTCTTAGAAGAAGTAGAAAATATATCTTCTTTAGATAAAGATGCCCAAGAAGAAATAAAAAGATACCAAATTGATATTTATGATTTGAAAAAGAAGTTAGAAGATTTACGTTTGGAGAAAGAAAAAAAATCTCAGGAAAATAATAAAGAGATTGAAAAGCTAGTTAGGGATTATAACAAAAATTTAGAGCAATTAAAAAAAACTTATCAATATCTAGCGTCGAAAATAAAACATCACAATTGTCCTGATGAATTTGCAACAGATAGTTCTCACAAGGCATATTATTCGGATAGTCTGAATTATTACAAAAAACGCAAAAGAATAAATGAAATAAGATTTGTTCCTTTGGAAATTATTGAATTTAATACAGTAAACAATTCTGAAAGAGTAATATTGCAGGAAAGAGATGGATAAATGTTCATAGCATTTAATATATTTTTAGTTGGATTCTTTTTAATATGTTCTGCATATTTTTCCGCATGTGAAACAGCAATGACGGCTTATTCAAAACCAAAAATGTTTAGTATTGCAAAGGAAGGGAACAAAAAGGCAAAAGTTATTATAGCTCTTCAAGAAGAAATAGGGTTAGTAATAAGTGCTATTCTGACATGTGCAACGATACTGAACTCATTAGCTGTTGCTGTTACTACAGAATTATTTTCGGAAGTTTTGGGTGATTATGCATTGTTTTTAGCACCAATTATAACTAGTATATTCATTGTGTTATTTGCTGAAGTTTTACCAAAGATGTTAACAATTTCTAATCCGGAAAACGTTCTTTTGCCTTCTGCTTATTTCATTAAATATGTTTATATAGCATTAAAACCGCTTAATAAAATAATAGGTTTTATTGCAAAAAGTATTATTTCAATAACTAAACTTTCTTCGAAATCTGGAAATGAATATCAAGATTCTCTTGAAGAGTTGAAAGGAGCAATCGCTCTTCATAAAGGGGTTAATTCAGAAGATACTAAAAAAGAAAAAGAAATGCTTCAAAGCGTTTTAGATCTGGGGGCTGTTCAAGTGAGCAGCATAATGGTTCACAGAAAAAATGTGACTATGTTATGCGCTGATGAAAATATATCAAATTTAGTTGAACAAATAATGAATTGCCCTTTCACGAGAATTCCTTTATGGAGTGGAAATACAGATAATATCGTTGGTATATTACATGTAAAAGATTTAATGAAGGCAATAAAAAAAGATCCGGAATTGAAAAATTTAAATATTTTAGATATAGCTCTTGAACCTTGGTTTATTCCTGAAAATAAGGACCTTTTAGATCAGTTACAATCATTTAAAGTGAAACACGAACACTTTGCATTGGTTGTCGATGAATACGGAATCTTTATGGGGATTATCACTTTGGAAGATATTCTGGAAGAGATAGTCGGGGATATTGAAGATGAACATGATGTGAATCCTTGGAATGGTATACGAAAACAAGATGAAAATTCATATATTGTTGATGGTTCTGTTAATATAAGAGATTTAAATCGTGAAATAGGATCTAATTTTAGAAATGATATAGCTGCCACAGTTGCAGGGCTTGTTATAAATTCTGTAGGAATTATTCCTGAAGTTGGACAAACATTTATTTTATATAGTTATAAATTTGAAATTTTAAAACGTCATAGAATACAAATTACATTAATAAAAATCACAAAATTGCCACAGGAAGAAGATGCTGAATAATAAGTATATTATAAAATCTGAAAAATTTAATTCTTTAGAAAGGTTAGTAATTACTCTTCATGGATATGGAACCTCAGGAAAAGATTTCGCAAAAGTTGGTGATATTTTTCTTTCAAAAAAATTAAGTAACACAATTTTTCTGTTTCCTGATGCTCCTTATGATTGCGCTTGTAGAACGGGAAAAGAGTGGTTTGATTTAAATGAAATATCATCTGAATCTTTGCGACGAGGACTAGATAACACGGGACCTATATTGGCTGATTACATTGAGAAAGTATCAAATGAATACAAATGCAATAATATCAATTTAACAGGGTTTTCTCAAGGTTCTATAATGGCTCTTGAAATGATTTATTACCCATGTGTTTCAAAGATATTGGCTTATTCCGGATTATTTGTTTCATGTCCTGAAAAAGAGATAAAATCAAAAGCTAAAGTATTGTTAGTCCATTCTGATGATGATACAGTTGTTCCCTATCAAAATGCGCTTACTGCAGAATATGAGTTGAAACAAAATGGAATCGATGATGTGTCATTAAAAACCTGCCATAATATCGGTCATTCAATTTCTTTGGAAGGATGGAGTTATGGAGTGGACTTTTTATCATAATTTAAAATTAGATTAGATTTAATTTAAAGTTTTTATTTTTGTTTTTATAGCTTTTTTGTATAATAAAAATATGATGGGATTGTAAGGCTGGTTATAATTGTGAAAAAGCTTGATCATTATTTAACAGAAGAGCAACTGGAGTATTTCAGAGGAAGACTTTTAAATTGGAAAGCAGAACTTTTAAAAGAAAGCGAAGAAGTGAGAGAACTTCTGGAAGAAAAGCATATTGAACCAGATCCTATTGATTCTGCATGCAATTTAGCTAATCAAGCTTTTGAGTTAAGAACAAAAGATAGAGCAAGAAAATTAATTCATAAGATAGATCAAGCAATTGAAAAAATTAATAATGGAACTTATGGTTATTGCGAGGAAACTGGAGAACCAATAGGTTTGAAAAGATTAGAAGCGCGTCCAATTGCGACGTTGTGTATTGCTGCTCAAGAGAAGCATGAGAAAATGGAGAGGGATTATAGAGAAGACGCAATTAATGCAAAATAAGAAGTGTATATTTGTTTCAATAGTAGGTGAACCTAATGCAGGAAAATCCACACTTCTTAATAGTTTAATTAATAAAAAAATCTCAATTGTTTCACCTAAAGCACAAACAACAAGACGCCAAATCAAAGGAATAACAGAAATAGGTGATACGCAAATAGTATTTACAGATACTCCTGGTTTTTTCAATAAGGCTAATTCACCTCTCGAGAAAGTTATTTCTTCTAATTTTAAAAGATCCTATAAAGATTCAGATTTAATATCTCTTATTATAGATTCGACATCGAAAAACTATGAAGCTAGCATTAGGTTTATTGAAAAATTAGAAACAAGCAAAATTTCTTTTATTGTGATAATTAATAAAGTTGATATAGCCAAAAAAGAAGGTATATTAAAGATCGCTGAAATTTTATCACATTATGATTTTATAAAACAAGTTTTTATGATTTCTGCTTTGAATTCCGATGGAATTGAAGATATAAAAAATTTTATCATTAGTCAAGCATATGACAGCCCCTGGTTTTATTCAGAAAACATGGCATCTGATGCCTCTTTGGAATTTCAATTATCAGAAATAACAAGAGAAAAAATTTTTTATAACTTAGAAAAAGAATTACCTTATAGCATCTATGTAGAAACAGAGTCAATTCATCGAACGGAGAAAAAAGCGAAAATTTTTCAAGCTATAGTTGTTATGAAAGATTCTCAAAAAGGCATAGTTCTGGGAAAAGACGGAAATATGATTAAAAAAATAAAAGATGAAGCTATTAATGATATGAGAAAGTTATTAGACAAGAAAATTGAATTAAAGTTATTTGTGAAAGTAAAAGAAAAATGGACAGAAAAGAAGGCTCATTTACAAAATGCCGGGATTATTGATTAACATTTCAATCGATGATTATATTTTCATATTTTTTTCCTTTCTATCTATTATTACCTCATTTTTAGCCATAAATTCGGGAAATACGAGAAGTTCCATAATTTATTTTTTAATGTCTGCGCTTTGTATCTCGGGGATAGTTTTTCTTGTGAGTGAAATTATATTGGCGATAGTTTTATCAGGAATATATATTTCTATTTCTTCTTTGTTTATAATCCTTTCTGAAAATAAGGAAAATAAACCTTTGGTGAAATCTGAGTATTTTATTATGGGGCTTACTATATTCTTGCTTCTGTTGATAATTTATATAAAATCTTCAAGAGTGATCAATAAAGATAGTATGGTTGATACAGGACATTATTCTGGAATAGCAGGAATTACGCTTTTTATGAGTATAATTTTTATTTATGTTATCTTTGGAGTTATATCAATAATGAAAAGGAAATAGACTGATAGAACGCTTAAAATTGGCATATTATAAAATCAGAAAATTTCAAATAAAATTCTGAAAAACTTTTTTGATATAAATTAATAAATATTTAACTAAATTAATGTATCCTAATCTTATGGGAAACTATATTTTATGAGTATATCATGAAAAACAGTTGTATAGAAATATCTATTTATGGAGAAAAGAATTACAAATTATTTCTTGAAGTTATAAAACGTGAAATTGATAAAGAAGGCTATATTGATATAAATGCAGTTCAAGCTTTTATGTTGATGAACATGGGAGAAAATGTGGTTACTATTGGAGAGATAATATCAAGAGGGTATTATATAGGTACGAATGCAACATATAATATCAAAAAACTAATTAAGTCGGGATATTTAGATTCCTCTCCGTCTAGTTATGATAAAAGGGCGATTTATTTAAAACTTACCTCTAAGGGGTTTGATCTTGTTCAAAAATTGGATAAAACATTGACACAGTATATGAAAGATTTCGAAATAAAAACAAAAGGGAAATTCAGTGTGGCGAAAGGAATTGAATTTTTGAGAGATATGGAAACTTTCTGGAATGATGTTTTATTACTGAGAAGTTAAATTTTTGTAGAAATTCTACAACGAAATTAGGTAAAATGACTCTGTAAAAATAATAAAAACGGGTTTTCATAATGAATGTTATTTTTTCAGAGTCTGTTGATTTTGCTTCATCAAATACTATAATTATTGTCTCAAATGATTCAAATACAAATTTTATCAATGGTACTTTAAAAACAATTTTGGGTTCCTCTTATTCTGATAACATTATTTCAGAGAATAATTTTCTTGATTATAAAAATATAAGATCATTTAATACGATTTTAAACGGGGAATTGAAGGATATAATTATCGTTGGTGCTGGAAAGAAAAATTTATTAACAAGAGCAAGTCTTGAAAAATTAGGTGGTTATATTTTCACAAATATAAAAAATAAAAATGCCAAAATCTCTCTTTTTAATAATGTTGAATTTGTTGGAAATGAAGCAGCTGCAGCTTATTTGGTTTCAGGGATTATATTAAAAAGCTGGAAATTTGAGAAATATAAGACAGAAAAAAATGTTTTGAATATCGAACAAATCGAGGTAAAAACTGCATATCCGGAAATAAATCGAAAGGCATATGATCATTTGAATATGGTGAAAGAAGGGGTGTTTACTGTTCGAGAAATGGTGACAGAGCCTGCAAATGTGATGGATCCAGATCAAATGCTTGAGGAAGCCAAGAATTTAAAAAAATTGGGGATAAAAATATCTGTTTTGGATAGAAAAGATATGGCAAAATTAGGAATGAATGCTATTCTTGGAGTTTCAAAAGGTAGTGATAACCCGGCATATCTCATCGCAATGGAATATAGAACTGATAAAAATAAGGATACGATAGCTTTGGTTGGAAAAGGACTGACTTTTGATTCCGGAGGACTATGTCTCAAGCCTTCGAAAGGAATGGGAGATATGAAAGGCGATATGACAGGAGCTGCAGTTGTTATTGGAACCTTAAAAGCATTAGCCTTACAAAAAGCGAAGGTGAATGTCGTTGGAGTTATTGGCATTGTGGAAAACATGATTTCAGGAAAAGCTCAGAAACCAGGTGATGTTGTCCTTTCTATGTCTGGAAAAACTATAGAAGTAGATAACACAGATGCTGAAGGCAGGTTAGTTTTAGCTGATGTATTGTGGTATACGAAAACAGAATATAAGCCAAAAGTTATAATCGATTTTGCAACATTAACTGGAGCAATACAAATTGCTTTAGGCC
>CAUDEV010000025.1 GCA_958448685.1 uncultured Alphaproteobacteria bacterium
AATAATGTTGATTTTTAATAAAAAGAGTAACTGCACGAAGCGTGAATTAGAAAGATGGCCTCACCGGAAAACTTTATTGACACCGCAGGGGCACCTATAGCGCTTTCGGTAGACATATTGATAACAGTATATTTGTCAATCCCACATTATGAACTTTCTTGTGTAGTTTTGATATTTTCTATATACTATATTTGTTCTTTTGATTTTGATAACTTCATTGGAAAAATTAAGTGAAATTATAAAGACAATAAAATCCGCCGCAAATGATGCCGGTATGAAACCAGGAGTTTATAAAATGATAAATTCTAAAGGGACAATAATATATGTTGGAAAAGCAAAGCACTTAAAAAACCGTTTGATTTCATATTCAAGATTTGATCAACTTCCCAACAGAACCAAAATGATGGTTTCAAATATCTATAAAATCGAATTTATCCTAGTTAACTCCGAACTTGAAGCTTTGCTTTTAGAAAGCAATTTAATAAAACAGTTTAAACCATTTTATAACGTACTCTTAAAAGATGACAAAACATTTCCTTATATCGTCTTAGATATGGATCATGATTTTCCAAGAATATTCAAATACAGAACTTTAAAACCTAAAGGGAAAAACTTCTTTGGCCCCTACCCTTCTATAGCTTCATTAGATGAAACCATAAAAATAATTCAAAAAGCTTTTCTCTTAAGAAACTGTACGAATAATTATTTTTCTCAAAGACAACGTCCATGCTTGCAATATTTTATAAAGCGTTGTTCTGCCCCTTGTGTAAACAAAATTAATAAAGAATCATATGCAAAAAATGTAATTTTGGCAAAAGATTTGCTGTTTGGAAAAGACGAAACCGCTAGAGATCAATTGATAAAGCAAATGAATGAAGCTGCTGATAACTTAGATTTTGAAAAAGCTGCTTCTTTGAGAGATAGAATAAAAGCTGTTTCAGAAATACAATCGAAACAATATATTCAAATTGATGATTTAAATTCAAAAGATTTTCTTGCTATTACTAAAGATTCTGATAATGTTGTGATTGCAATAACGTTTTTTCGATCAGGAAGAAATGTCGGAACAGAAACTTTCACATTAAATAACAGTACTGAAACAGATGATGCCGATATTATTGAATCTTTCATATTGCAATTCTATAAAGACACAATCCCACCATCTGTAATTATTACTAACTTGGAATTGAAAAATGAAACCGCACTTTGTGAATTTCTAAAATTAAAAACTGAAAGCAATGTGAAATTTAGTATCGCAAAACGAGGAGTTTATAAGCGTATATTAGATTCCTGCTCTGCTAATGCGAAAATGAGATTAAAGAGAGAAAATCATAATCAATATACTTCTCAAATTGATGAATTGAAAAAAATACTTAATGTCTCTAAAATAAATAGGATAGAAACTTATGATAACAGTCATCTTCAAGGAACAAATGCATGTGGAATAATGGTTGTTTTTGAGAATGGTTCATTGCAAAAGAATAAATCTAGAAAATTTAATATAGATTCAAAAACAGCTAATGGAGGTGATGATTTTGAAATGATGAAGTTTTCATTGGAAAAAAGATTTAATTCAAAACATATTCCTGAAATTCCAGATTTATTAATAATAGATGGCGGAAAATTGCAAGTTAACGCAGCCATGGAAATCAGAGATAAATTTAATTTACAGGATAAAGTAACCATCCTTGGAATTGCTAAACAAAATGACAGAAAAATTGGAGATGAAAAACTGGTTTTTGAAGACGGAAGTGAAAAAACTCTAGGCCACGAAAGTTCTTTGTTATCTTTTCTAATTATGCTTAGAAATGAAGCTCACAGAACAGCCATCACATTCCATCGGAAAAAACGCCAAAAAACTTTAACCCAATCAGCATTAGATGATGTTCCTTTCATTGGAAAGGCAAGGAAAAAATTACTTCTTGAATATTTCGGATCATTAGATTTTATAAAAAATGCTTCTATTGAAGCCTTAAAAATGGTAAAAGGTATCGATAGGAAGACAGCTGAGTCAATTTATAATTATTTCAGGGAGAAAAAATGAATAAACTTTTCAATATTCCAAATATTTTGACGCTTTCAAGAATCTTTTTATTACCGTTCTTCGTAGGATGTTTTTTCATAAACTCGAAGTTTGGTATGATTCTTGCTTTAATAATATTTATATTTTGTTGTATCACGGATTATTTTGATGGATATTATGCAAGAACATACAAACAAACAACAAAAATTGGACAAATGCTGGATCCTTTAGCTGACAAAATACTGGTTTCAATAACAATTCTTTTTATCGTCGGGCTAGAAATGGTTTCTGTTTACACAATAATTCCTGCAGCAATAATACTTTGTCGCGAAATAATTATCTCAGGAGTCAGAGATGCAACAGAATTTTCTGGAAAGAATTTCAAAACTTCTTATTTATCAAAATGCAAAACAGCAACTCAAATGATTTCTCTCTCCTTAATAATGTTATCAAATATTTTAAATTCTAATTTCTTATTAAAATGTGGAGAGGCGATGTTTTGGATTTCCGCAATCATCGCCATTATATCAGGAATTATTTATTGTAAGCTTCATTTATTTAAAAAATCATCCTGATATATTTGCTGCCCTTTCAGCAAAAGAATCTAGAGGATTTACCTTAACACTCGATTGAGTGACCATAGTTTTCGGAAATCTTGAAGATGGCTTGGCAATTCTCATAAATTTCTTCTTTGTTACATCATAATAATTATTATCATCAACATCCATCACAGTCATATCAAATATATCAGGTTCTAAATTCATTATATTTGTATCTCTAGAATTACTCTGCATTGACTGAGGCAGAACTGTTTGTTGCGTATTCATAGAGTTTTGATTATTTTGAACTCTTTGCGTGATATTTACTGAAGGTTGATTCTGAATTCCTAAATTTTGAGCAACTAAAACATTTCTTCCATTTGTAGGAATACCTGCAGAGCTTGTTGTATTTTGAGTATTCAATCTCTGTATTTTTTCTGGTTTTAGCATTTGATTTTGACTATTGTTCTGCTGCCTTTCAGTTGATTGATTATTCAAAATTTGTTGGTTCTGGCTGTTATTTTCTTGAACAATTTGCGTTCCGGAATTTGCGGAATTCTGGATATTAGTATCTTGATTTACTTGCTGATTTGGCAAAGCCCTATTTGTTCCAGTTTGAGAACTGCCAGCCTGATTTTCAGATTGATTTATTGAAGATCCATTATCAGAAATTGCTTGTGAATCTGGGCTCATTCCCTGATTCAACATCCTTTGATTTTCAGAAGTAGTACTTTGAGTGGTTTGAGTATTAACTTCCCTGTTATTCATTTGAGGGTTTTGTTGAGATTGGTTTGCTAAAGTTACTTGCGTTTGATTTACACTTTCATTAGGTTTTTTTATTGAAGAATCAGGGCTCATAACTTGAGAATTAGAAACTTGAGCCATATTTCTTGCATTGTCTCTCCTTTGAACTGAATCAGGTAAATTTAATTGATTTACTTGACTTTCTGTTCGTACACCTTGAGATTGAAGAGTATCATTCGTCTGATTTAGAGAACCTTCAATCTGAGTCTGTTGTACTCCTCTTTCATTTTGTGATTGATTTTCTATAATTTGATCAGAAACAGATGTGGAATTTGGCTGGGCAGATCTTTGTTGTTCTATAGGTCCACTTAATATTTCTTTATTCAAGCCCTCATTTCCGGAATTTTGATTTATTGAAACATTTTGTCCAGCAGGATTCATACTTGAAACAACTTGCCCATTTTCCGAAATGGCAGAAATTGCTTG
This sequence comes from uncultured Alphaproteobacteria bacterium, assembly GCA_958448685.1. Lineage (GTDB taxonomy): Bacteria > Pseudomonadota > Alphaproteobacteria > RUG11792 > RUG11792 > MGBC162888. The sequence goes on from CAUDEV010000025.1 coordinate 3,793, forward strand.
TGAGGCAAAATTACCAACTCCATTTATAACTCCATTCATAAAATTCGATTGTTGTGCTGTTTCTGGCAATACTGACTGATTTTGGGATGTTTGTCTCAGTAATTCAGATTTTACAACCTTTTTTGGGGATCCTCCTGAAATTATCTTAACATTATCAGCAACATCCTTTAACTTCGCACCTTTTTGTCCCCAATCATAAATTAAGTTTATATAATCTATCATTGTGTTCAGATAATCCGCACTCATTTTTCTTTCTTTAGATATTCCAAGATTTTCGAGAATAGAATTAGGATCTATTTTATCTCCGTTTCTTCCAAGATTTAATAAATGCAAAATAGTAGAACTGTCAAAAGGATCTATACCATAAAATATTGTTTCAGGAAATTTTCTTTGTTTTTCTTCACGATCTGCGACTTTAGATTTTAGAGAATCCAATTTTTCTTGTATTTCTTGATCGCTCTTTCCTGAAATAATTTCCTGTTTTATTTCTTCCAATTCCAATTTTTCTTCAGGGGTCATACCTTTTGCTAGCTCTTCCGTTGGTTCTCCTTTTGCCAATGAATCTTTCAATGAGTTTGTATTAAGCTTTTGGGAAAGTAATCCCAAACCTCCTTGCAAAGCTGTTCCTAACAAATTACCAGCAACATTCGCAACAGATGAAGTTGTATTAGATCTTTCAATCTTATCCAATCTGGCTTCATTTCTTCCCAAATCTAGAGTCTGCTGTTCATTAACAGTTTTTTGAGCTTCCATATCCTGAGTCAAAGTTGCGATTGAAGCGGTTGCTTGCGCTAATGAAGATTTTATTTCTGTCAAATCTTCAGCTGTTGGCATTGAAGTTTTAACTTCATTCAAACTTGATTCAAGCTCTGTCAATTTGCTTTTTATTTGAGCATCTTCTTCACTATCAGCAGGAGAAGCAGTTTGCGTTGCTTCCAATTTCTGACTTATTGTTCCCAATTTTTGAGAAGTCTCTGTAATTTGAGTTTTTATATCCGTGAGAGATTTGTCAAAAGTTTGATTCTGCTCTTCAATAGCTTCATCTTTTGCTTTCAATGCCGTCATTTGACTTTTCAATGATTCTATCGATTCTCTTAGTTCGGTTATTGCTGCATCTTCCCCTGCATATGCTGCAAAACCAACATTACAAAGGCATCCGCATGCTAAAATATATTTCGAAAACTTCATGATTGTCCCTCCCCGGATAATCAGTACATAAATTCCCCTTATATTTTTATCCTAACATGTAAATTTTTCAAAAACAATAAAAATTTTATATTAAAAGTTCAATAAATGCATTTTTCTACAAAAAGTTACGGATAAATTTTTTAACTTTGATATAATGGATGTGTTGTCTATTAGTCTTTTGTTATATGCAAATTGAGTCGATAAAAATAAATTTCTGGAATGTATTCAAAGTAGCATTACCTTTGATGATTTCTGCTTTATCTTCTCATTTTATGCTCATTTTAGATCAACTTGTCTTGGCTAGATATTCATTTGATGCCATGACTGGAGCTTCTTCTGCATCAGTTTGGTGTGGCACTATTCAATATGCTTCAATGTCTATTACAATGATAGCCGGTGCTTTTGTTGGAAACTACAACGGTGCAAAAAAATTTAAATCAGCAGCAATTCCTGTTTGGCAAATGATTTGGTTTTCTCTTGCTTTGTTTTCAATTTCTATTCCAATAGCTTTATTTACTGCAAATCTTTGCATTCCAGAATCATTACAATCGGAAGGAGTTCCTTATTTCAAAATACTAATGTCTATGACTCCCATTTGTGGGGTATATTATTCTTTATCTCCATTTTTTATTGCAATAGGAAAAGGTTATCTAATTACGATTTCGACAATAATAGCAAATGTTATCAATCTCGTTGTTGATATAGTATTAGTTTTTGGATTATTTGGATTTGATCATTTCAAAGGTGCAGAAGGGGCAGCAATAGGAACAGTTTTTGCGAACTTAACAAATATCAGTATATTATTTTTCTTCTTTTTTCAAAAAGACATCAGAGAAAAATATGACACTTTAAATCTCAAATTAAGAATAAAGAAATTAATAGAATATTTACGCATGGGTGTTATTGGGGGAATAGGCCATATATTTGAGATGTTTGCTTGGAGTGTTGTTTATTATCTTTTGGCAAGCCTTGGAAAAGATATAGCCCTCATACAATCAATTGCTGTTTCTGTTAATCTTTTCATAGCTTTTATAGTTTCCGGATTAGAAAAAGGGGTTATGGCAATAACTTCAAATTTGCTGGGAGCAGGATTACAATCCCAAATTCCAGTTTTGCTTAAAAAAGGGATCTCAATTCACTTTTTGTTTGCATCCCTGTTTGCCATGATTGTTTTCTTTTTTCCTGAACTAATTCTAAACAATTTTATAAAATTCCAAGTAAGTGAAGAAATAACAGCACGAATTATATTAGTTCTCAAATTAGTGTTGCTATACTTCTTTGTTGATGGAATGACTTGGTGCATTGCAGGAGTAATAGAAGCTGGAGGCGACATAAATTACACAATGATGACAATAGCTTCTTGCTTATGGACTATTGTAACTATTCCTTCATATATTTTATATAAATTTGGCCTGTTACAGATAGAAATAACATGGTTACTACTTCTCACATCTGTTGTTTCTATGGTTTTTCTATTGTATCATAGATATAAGTCAAACAAATGGATTCACATAAAAGTCTGATTTATGACACCAAATAAAAACGAATTTTCCAGAATAATAAAAATAGAAGATAATCTATTGGAGAAAAAACTTCAAATAAAAGCAGATGAATCCGAATTAAAGGCATTAGCGAAAAGATTTGAAGTATATAAAATAAAATTCCTTCACGCTGATTATATCATCACACACAAAACAGATATTTTGGGAGCTTATATATTGTCCTTATCAGTTCAATCAAATGTAACAAAATTTATGATTGGAGAAAAAGAAGAAAACATCTCAATAGATGATAAATTTGACATAATTCTCCTGGATGAATCTATGGCAAGAAACAACTACGATCAATTAAAAGATTATGACATAGAGATTTTTGATCAAAACATGCAGGTTGATGTGGGAGAAATTGCAGCGCAATATCTTTCTCTTTGTATATTTATGTGATATATTATGAAATTTATAAAAGCGCAAACAAATGGAAATGATTTTATTATATTTAATGAAAATCCTGAAAAATTTGATAAATCAACATTAATAAAAATAGCAGACAGACGATTTGGAATTGGATGCGATCAATTGATATTTATCACTCAAAAAAATAGCCAATGTATCATAACTTTCTTTAATAATGATGGATCTTATGCAAATATGTGTGGAAATGGAGCTTGTGCTATCACAAAATATATATATGAAGTTATGAAGGCAAAATCTGAAAATATAAAGTTATATATTGATAATAGAATACATGAAACATCAATTAATCAAGGGTTAGTTTCCATAATGTTCGATTTACCGAAACTTCAAAATGACATAATCTCAACTGGGAATAAACATATCGTGAAAAATATTCGAGAGATAAATAATATAGTAAATATCTCAAAAGAATTTCCAGAATGTAATATACATTTCATAAAAATTCTATCGAATAATAAAATCCGTGTTAAAACTTTTGAAAGAGGTTCTGGATGGACGAAAGCTTGCGGAAGTGGCGCTGTTGCTGTTGGTTTTTATTCTGGATTAAAAGGCAAAATAGAAATATGTCATGATGGAGGAAGCTCTTTTGTTGAAGTATTGGAAAATCAAGTAAAATTCACAGCAAAACCAGAAATAGTATTTGAGGGGACAATATATGGGTATTGAACAATATAACTTTGAAAATATACAAAAAGAAATCGAAGGTTCTCCAGATGGAATTGGTTATGATATATCTCTTTCAAGAACCTATGACGAAATCAAAGAAGCAAAGTTTGAAGAAGATGACACGGTTTCTTTTGGAGTTTGGGAAAGAGATTTAAAAAAAGCAGATTGGCAAAAGGCTTTACAATTATGTTTTAATGCCTTAGAAATACAGTCAAAAGATCTCCAAATTGTAGGTTGGTTAATGGAATCTCTGACAACTCTTGAAGGATTTGAAGGCATATTAAAATCAATAGAAATACTAGATAAATTCATAAGCAAATTCTGGAATATATGCTATCCAAGAAACGAAGACAATTCTTCAGATGAAGAACAGAAAATAAGAATATTAAACTGGATTTATAACACAATAGAAAAAACATCAAGATTTATACCATTTATTGAAAATAACACTAATATTTCAATATATGCTTACGATTATGCTGTTGAAATGAAAAATACCATAATACGTGATCCAAATTCATCAACAGATGTTCTTAATTCTGCAAAAAAAATGAACATGAAAACATTAGAAGAACTTCAAAATATAATTAATACCTCTGATTCTTCCTATTTAGAACAAACAAAAAGTATCATAGCTTCCATCAAAACAACTTGCGCAAAATTAAAAGAAACTATATCAAAATTCATTTCCGCTCCTGAAATTCCCTTTTGTGATCTTTTAAATAATCTGGAAAAAATCAAAAAAATAGTCTCTTTGAAAAATAAAGAAATTCCTGAAAAACCGAAACAAAGTGATATACAAATTATTCAAACTTCAGAAAGAGATTCTATTTATGATGAAATAAACAACCTCGCTCAAAGATTGGCAGTTATTGAAAAGCATAGTCCAAGCTCATATATATTGAATCTTGTAGTGTCTTGGAAAAACAAGTCGCTTCTAGAAATCATTGACGATATAAAAACAGGAACTTCAGAATCTCATAAATTATTGAAATTTTTAGTAAATTAAAAAATTTTTCTGAATAATTAACGAATTATTAATTAATTTTGCTTAAACTGAAACCATGAACTATAAAAAATAGAGGTTTTATAATATGCGTAAATTATTTGTGTCAGCGATAGCTTTATTATTTATTTCTCAATTAGCTATATCTGCTGAATCTGATTCAGATAAAGAAACTAAAGCAACAGAGGAAAAAGTAATAGAAACTGAATCAGAGGGTTCCGAAAAGTCTGCAGAATCTGAAGAAGTTATAAAAGAAGACCAAAAATCCGAAGAAGTTGATAAGGATAAAGAGAAAGCAAAATCTGAAGAAACTGATAAAAAAGAAGATGTAGGATCTGAGGATTCAGAAAAAGAAACTGAAAAAGCTTCCAAAGAAGAAAAAGTAACAGAAACTACTAAAGAGGATGAAGCTGAGAAAAAAACAGAAGCGGCATCTAGTGTAATAGATGCCAAAGATTCAAAAGATGCAGCACTCCCTGTTGTTGAGTCAAAAGATTTTTTGAAAGAATCAAACAGCGTATTAGCATGTATGAATCCTGATGCACTTGCCGGAGAAGTTGTGGAATTTGAAGGAGGATACGTTATATTAATCGACGTTCGTGAAGATATTGTAAACGCCTTAATTGAAAAAAATACAGATGCTACTCTCAAATTGTTAACGAAACCAGAGAATTCTAATCCAACTATTTTACAAATGGTTTCGGGAATGTTGACAACCGCCGTAAATAATATAAATGAGGAAACGATTGAAATATTAAAAAAATTGAACATTGTCAAAAACGAGACTTTTAAATCATGGCTTGAAAAGAACAATTTGATTGCCAGATACTCCTCCAAAGTTACTGAAGATGAGAAAAAAGATCAATCTTTCGTCGCAATTCCATTGGTATATTCCGAAAAGGATAATAAAATTACCATTGATTTTTCGATGGCTAAAAGCATCATTCAAGCACGCCTTGACATAGCTTTTCAAATCCAGGAATTAGAAAAAAGTGTAAAAGATAAAGTGGAAGAGAGAAACGAAAAAATCAGCCCTGATATGCAAAAAAACTTGGATAAATTGAAGGCTCTTGAGGCTGAAAATGAAGTTTTGACTAAAAAACTTGAAAATCAAAAAAATAGTGTTTCAAGTGATATAGACCAAAATCAAAAAGCAAAAGCAGAAGCGGAAAAGAAAAAAGCTGAGATAGAAAAAAAGGTAAAAACCACGGAGAGTAATTTAAAAACAGAACAATCAAATTTGACGAAGTCTCAAAACGATTTAAATCAAACCAGAAACCAGAAAACGACTCAAGAAACAAGATTAAAAAACTTAAATAACAACAGAACTAAAAATACAGAATTAAGAAAAATGAAAACTGAAACAGGAAATAAACGTTTAAATATCAATACAGCAAAATCTCAAACTCAAAGCAAAATTAATACTCTGAAAAATAAAGAGACTTCTATTAATAAAAATATAACTACCAACCAAACAAAAATTAAAAATTTCCAAAATGAAATTACGAAATTAAATAAAGAAAAAACTGAGGCAGAAAACGCAATAAAGCAGAGCTCAGAAAAACTAAAAACCTCACAATCCAGTATTGATTCAATAGAAGCTTTAAAAACTGCGAACGAGACTCAAATAGCTGAATTAAAAAATAATCCGGATACCATAAAAGCTATGGTATATGCTGGAGATATTGATAAAGAAACAGAAGTAATGGTAGATAAATCCGCTGAACTGTTTAGACAATTATTAACAGCATAATTGATCAAAGACAACATAGAAAGAGGGAATCTATCCCTCTTTCTTAAGGCTTAGTATTATATCACAATTGCTGATATATTTTATTCCATTTATAGAAATTTGTTAAAATTCGAAGTTATAGACTCTTTTTCTGAACATTATACAAATTCAAACAGATATGAGACAAATATGGTAAAGGAAAATAGGATAGTTAACTGCGAGTAAATTATACCCCAACTTTGAACTTTAGTGGTCCATTTTTTCTCTATCTTTAATATCCCTAGAAATAAGCTCTTTGCCAACGATTCCTCACTCGGAAATGTAGGCTTGTTTTTCGTATATTTCCTCATATTTCGATTAAACGATTCTATCGGATTTGTCGTATAAATAAGCCTCCTTATTTCTTCAGGATACTTCCAAAATGTTGATAATTCACCCCTATTATCTATCCAACTTTTTGCAATATACGAATATTTCTTATCCCACTTTTCCCCAAATTCAGTTAGGTTTTGAACCCCTATTTCAGCATTCGGAGCCTTATAAATACTCTTCAAATCATTGCGAACTCCCTTAAATCCTTATAAGATACGTGTTTCACAGATTTTCTTATTTGATGAACTATGCAACTTTCACCCCCTCATATATGTAAACCATGAATACCACCGCATACACAGATTTCAGAGGCCTACTTTGCCAATCTTTTTCATATCACTTATAAACCCTGGTTTGTTATGTTCGAAATAGTCTCTGCAGACACATAAAACCCGTATAATTCCTGGATGTTATCGGAGATATCTCTAGTACTCATTCCACAACCATAAAATGATATATTATCTTCTATTTTTATCACGAGGAACATTGAGTTTTAATGATCCATTACGATAGCTATCAGATTCTTCAGGCCTCATAGAACTCTTTGCAAAAGCAAGGTGTTCTTTAAGTTTCTTCTCATAAAGCATTTCAATAAGCATCTTTTTTTCATGTCTCTCATAACGCAATCACCCTCAGCTAAATCCTTTTTTTCAGAATTACATTTTTTATTTTATCTTATCTCCTTATTCCCTGTTTGCACAAATCTCTGGATGATCTCTCGTCCACATTCCTCCGGCAAGGTTATACTTTTTATTATATATTAAATCTATACTAGGAAACTCTTATCTCATATCTTATGAATTAATACAATCAGTTTTAATGAGTTGACAATTAAGTAACAAAAAGATATACTAAAATAAGCTTATATAGGGAATTTATTAAATTTATGTCTAGAAAATGTGAATTAACAGGGAAAACTGTTCAATATGGTTGTAATGTAAGCCATGCAAATAATCATTCTTCCAGAAGATTTCTTCCGAACTTACAAAATGTTTCTTTTTTAAGTGAGACTTTGGGACACACTGTGAGCTTTCGGGTAACTGCAAGCGGTATCAGAACAGTCGAATCAAAAGGGGGGTTAGATAATTATCTTCTTAATACTTGTGATTGCAAATTAAGTAAAAAAGCTCAATCTTTAAAGAAAACAATAAAGTCTAAGAAATAGAAGGAGAATTATATATGGCAGATACCCAAGAACAAACAGTAAACAGCCAGTATCCTTTCTATATACATGATCAATATGTAAAGGATATTTCTTTTGAGAATCCAAATTATTTAATAAAATATACGGAAAAAGATAAGCAACCGGAAGTATCGGTTAATGTTGAAACTCATGTTGCAAAATTAAATGATGATAATTATGAAGTTGCAATGAATATAACAGCGAAATCTTTAATAGAAGATAAGACTGTGTTTGTTCTGGAATTGACTTATGCTGCGCTTGTTTCTGTTGCAAAAGATTTGAAACAAGATGTCCTTGAACCTGTTTTATTAGTTCATTGTCCGTTTTTAATGTTTCCGTTTGCAAGGGAAATAGTTGCAACAGTGACAAGAACCGGTGGATATCCTCCTCTCATGATTGATCCTATTGATTTTGCAAATCTTTATTTGGAAAAGAAAAAAGAAACAGAATCAAAAGAAAAATCAAAGAAAGAGGCAAAAAAATCTGAATAATAAACTGAGGAGTGGAAATCTCCTCTTATTGATTAATCTCTTTTAGACATTCTACGATTAATTCATTTGTTGGAGTGTTTATTCCAAGTTTTTTATAGACATTTATTATAGTTTTTTGGACAACAGATTTTTGGTATCCGAGACTGATTAATCCTAACACAGCATCATTAATATTTTCATTAGATTTATCATAGACATCTTTTATTTTCGATATGTTTTTGTCTTTAAGTTCTAATAAAATTCTCTCAGCTGTTTTTTTCCCAACTCCTGGAACTTTGCATAATATAGAAGAATCTTGAGTTGCAATAGAAGTTGCCAATTCTTCCAGCGATATTGCAGATAGAATCCCCATAGCTGATTTTATTCCAATTCCAGGAACTTCCATTAGTATTTTAAAAGCATTCTTTTCATCTTCATATTGAAATCCGCAAAGAAATTGATTTTCCTGTTTAAATATGTGTGAAATTTTGAGAGAAAATTTTTCTCCCATTTTAAGTAAGTTTTTTAATTTGGATGTAATAAACACCTGATATCCAATTCCACCAATATCTATAATAATAGAATCTTCAAGAATTTCGTCAATAACGCCTGTTAATTTTGCAATCATTTATTTTCTACAACAAGTACAATTTTCACAACCAACATGTTTTTTATTGATAACAGAGAATCCATGACCAAAACTATTTTCAACAAGATCTATTTCAACTCCGTCTATCAGAAGTTCAATTTTTGGATCATAGAAAAACATAAGTTCAGATATATCAATTTTAGACTTTGTTTCGTCATCTTCTTTTTGATATCCTAAAGCATAATCTATTCCAGAACATCCTCCCGAAAGAACCGTTATATTTATGCCAATTCCTCCATGCTCTTTTAATAGTTCTTTTAGTTTTTGAATTGCTTTTGGTGTTATTGTTATCATTTTATTTTCCTTATTCTTTTTTGATAAATAGTTATTAACAGCAGCTTCAATAGCTTCTTTAGCCAGAACAGAACAATGTCTTTTTATTTCTGTCAATTCCAATGAGTCTGCAACTTCTGCGTTTTTGATTTTCAAGGCACTTTCAATTGTCATTCCTTTCAAACGAGTTGTTACAAGTTCCATGGAAGCAATCGCAGAAACACAACCGAAAACTTTATATTTTGCATTAAAAATATTATCATTTTCATCAAAATATAACTGCAACTTCATAACATCTCCGCATAAAGGAGAACCAACTATTCCTGTTCCGACATTTGGTAAGTTTTCATCGTATTCACCTATGTTTTTCATTTTTTCATAGTATTCTAAAGTCTTTTGGCTATATTCCATTTTGACTCCTTCTTTTGAAAATATTATCTATATCCATGCCTGATTTTATCATATCCCAAATAGGACTCATTTTTCGTAGTTTTTTTGTAGCTTTTGTTAAATCTTCTATCGCTATTTTTATATCTGATTCTGAAGTTAGTTTTCCAATAGTTATTCTTAAAGAAGACTGAGCGATATCTGGGGAAATTCCCATAGCATCCAACACGTGAGAAATCGATAATTTGTTCGAGGTGCAGGCAGATCCTGAAGAAACAGCTATTCTTTTGGATTCCATCATTAAAGCTTCTCCTTCACATCCTCTGAAACTTATATTAACAATTCCAGGATAATTATGTCTCTCAGATCCATTTATATATATTTCATCAAGTTCTGAAGTTATTCCTTCGATTAGTGTTTTTCGGAGTTTGGTAATATGCTCCAAATTTTTATCTATTGCAGTAGATGCTATTTCTGCGGCTTTTCCAAATCCAACGCATAAAGCAACGGGAATTGTTCCTGCTCGAATTCCAAATTCAACTTCATGATTTGCTCTTGGAACTCTTAAATACTTCATATTCGATTTCTTACAAAACAAAATACCGATGCCTTTTGGTCCATAAATTTTGTGTCCTGAGGCGCTCATAAAATCTATATCAAGATCTTTAACGTCTATATGTAATTTCCCAAAAGCCTGAGTCGCATCAACATGAATTAATATACCTTTTTTGTGACAGATTTCTGTTATTTTCTTTATATCTTGTAAAACTCCTGTTTCGTTATTCACCATACAAACCGAAAACAACACTGTATTCTCAGGAAGATTATTTTCAAGATTATCAATATCCAATAATCCATCTTTTTTAACTTCGACAAAGTTTAATTCAAATCCTTCAAATTTTATTAGATTCGCAGTATCAAGGGTTGCTTTATGCTCGGTTTTTAAAGTTGTTAATCCATTTTTTCCATTTACTGAAACAGATTTCATAGTTCGTAGTAGTACTATCTGGGTAGATTGAGTAGCCCCGCTTGTGAAGATTATTTCATCAAACTCCGAATTAATAAGATCTTGTATTCTGCCTCTTGCTTTGTCTAATGCTGTTTTTGCTTTTATGCCATAGGTATGTAATGAATTCGGATTTCCAAATATATCAGAAAAGTAAGGAAGCATTTCATTCACAACTTCAGGATCACAAGGAGTTGTAGAAGCATAGTCTAAATATATAATGTCTTGCATATTTATTTCCTTCAAACATTCAAACTAATTATACTCCCCCATCTAAAATAGGTAAATATAAAGTTTTAGCGTATTAGTTCATAAGATATGAGACAAGAGTCTTCTAGAATAAGACCATCCAAGATTTTGTGTATAAATAAGCCGCCTAATTTCCTCAGGATACTTCCAAAACGTTGATAATTCACCCCAATTATCTATCCAACTTTTCGCAATATACGAATATTTCT
>CAUDEV010000026.1 GCA_958448685.1 uncultured Alphaproteobacteria bacterium
ATTGAAGAAGTTGTGACTTTACAATTAACCTATCAAAATAAGTCACTGCACGAAACGTGAATTAGAAAGAAGACCTCACCGGCAAACGGCTGATGACACCGCAGAGGCACCTACAGCGCTTTCGCAAGACATTATGAATCAAGAGATAGTTATTTGATAAATTTTTATCTTCATGTTTTTGTAATAAAATTATTGAAAATATGATACTTTATAAAATATCATATAATTATAGGAAAAATATGGATATTTATGAAAAAAATTTTTAATAAAATAATTTGCATTTTTGGATTTTTGGCATTGCTTCAAGAAGTTAATGAAACTAACTCTGCTCAACTTCCGGTAAACTCAATCGAAAGTGAAAAAGTCGGTGCAATTTCTAATCCTAGACAAGTGAAAGTTTTAAAAGATCAATTGGAGTCCACAGGGTCACATTTATATATGACTTTGGATTCCTACGTTTTTGACATTTTTAATTCTTACAATTATTTTATGGAATATATAGATGAATGTTGTAAATTCCCTATGTTTTTTCAAATCCATGAATCTAGGTTTCCTGAGACCCTGATTTATTTAAAACCAGATGAACAAAGCATTCAGATATTGAATAATTTAATAAGTATACAAAGCTTTTTTACGGGATTTCATAATAGTGTTTTGAATATCTATAAAAAATTAGATGATATTTTTGCTTCAGATTTTTTTCAAACAAGTTCAACAATTGAAGAAGATTTCGAAGAGTGGCCGGGACAATTAGAAACTATTCCTGAAGAAACTTCAGATCCTATACCCCTTTTTAAGATTACGCCAATAACTTCTGTCGATCAAATAAGATTTTTTCACGGATTATATGAGTTTAGAAGATTTACGCAAAATCTTAATTCTGATGGACAGTTCCTTTTTGAAATTAGCAATCTAAAAAAACGATTTATAAAGTTTTCTGAAGATTTGAATTCTATGTCTAGATCTGTAAGAAATATCTATTTTTCCTTTAGCAATTTTGATAATTTGAAAAAAGAAAGTGAACTTGTCAGATTATTATTTGCTTCTATTTATGACATATCAAAAGAACTTTCTAATAATTTGTATATTTTTAATAAAATCTATAATCTTCCATCAGATCTTACAGCTGTATATGAAAGATTAAGCCTTAGGAATTTAATGAGATCAAATTTCATGGAAAAACTTTTAGGACCAAGCATCGAAAGAACTCCTGTTTTTATACCAGACATTACGCCTGTTTTGTTTTACATAAAAACCAAACTTAACCTGTTGAACAATAGCCAAGCTATGGAATTATTTTCATATATTTCCAATTTGCAATTATTAAATCATCCGATTGGTAATTATCATAATAGTATTAACATAGAAGAATTAATTAAAATTTATAATAATATATTATTATCCCCAAAAAAGCTTGCAATAATATTTTAATTAATGTAATATAAAAACACAGTTATAATTTTTACGCATATTTTATGTTAAAACAATTTTTAAAATGCTTATTCGCAATATCAACTATAGTTCCAACTATATATTCAATGGAACCTGAATGTAGTAATGATGATCAAGAATCTGAGGTTGAAAAATACACGTCATTTGTTGTAGGAGATTTATATGATCGTCAAAGAGCAGAGCTTTCAAAATCAAGCATATATTTTTTGGTCACAGCATATGAACAAGAAAAATTTGCTCCGAACTTGGCTAGAAGTTTGAAATTAAACTATGACAGGTTGAGAAAATTCGGTGTTGATTTTCAAATCAGACTGACTTGTGACGGAAGGGATGAAGATCGTGTAGCTTTTGAAACGGCGTTCTTATCTTTGGGAATTCCTCAACGCAATTTCATAATATCATTGAACCCAACAAACAAAGGAGTCTCTCTCACTCGTTATGAACAATTGCTTTCTTCAAGAGAAGAAATAATGCGAGATATCGCATCAGGTAAACATGTTTATTTCTCCATATTTGATGGAGATGATATGATGCATCAAGATTGGTGTCGTTTAATGCTAGCTACTGCTTTAGAAACAAATGCAGATGTAGTCGGAATAGAACGCTTGGCAGCAAGATGTCATGAATGTGATATTTCAAAAGTCGAACAATTCCAAGCAGTAGATATTAATCATTTTACTTTAGATTATATATCTGAAGGCGTTTTTGAGTTTTGTACAAATTTATTCAAAGCCTCATGCATATATAACTCTGAATTTAATTTTGATTTTTCAGAACATGATAAGTATGGTGAACCATTTTATAAAAATGAATCTTTGGCAACTTTGTCTCCTCTGACAGATTCAGATTTATTTAAGTTACACATTAATCTTTGTAGGAGCAAAAACAAATTAGGAGAAAAAACTTTATTTTTCGCTACTTATGTATCAGAAATAGAAGATGAATTTATCCCTATGCATTTCTATATGCAACATCCAGGATCTCTAGAACATAGTATGTTGAAACAAATGTTAAAAAGTATAGAAGATAATCAAGACTTTGTAAGTTTTCAAATAAAAGATGGAGCATTTGCTAATCTCCTTCTTTTCTTTGGCATTGTACCCGAGGAAGGAATAGATAAAAGATTAATAAAAACGTCTGAAAGAAATATTGATGTAGATGAAGAATTTTTAATAGAACATTTTAAAAATAACCATCTTCTTGCTAATCGTTTTAACGAAATTACAGAGTCAACATTGCAGGAATATGATGAAGAAGATCGTAGGAATATAGAATTCATTTTAAATCATCAAAAAACACAAGAACTTCTTGCTCAAGATACTTCAAAACCGTTATTTGAAGATTTTATAAAAACTTTTTACAGAGATGTTTTTGATATAATATTAGGCGTGAAACCTAATCCAGAAACCACTATAGAATCAATCAATGAAATCGTTACTTCCACTGTTTCAAGTGAACTAGATTATGAACTTCAAAGAAAACTTGATTCTGGAGAATATATTCCACCTGTTGAATGTTTTATTACAACAAAAAAAGGAAAATCCAATTTATAGATATGGTATGTTACCCTGAACATGATGTTATTACAACTCCAACAGGAGAAAAAATTAGTATACCCCATGAGGATTACCTAATTTAGCTTAATCATAGCTCCTTGGAGTGCAATCCCTGCAGTTCCTTGGAGCTGAAGCATTGCTGTTGATTTTACCATAGCAGCAGCCATAGCAGATAATTCTAAAGCAGCTTTTGATGCTATTTTTATACTGAGTCCCCCGATTTCTACTGTTGTTTTCATATCTACTTTTAAACTTAATGCAGAAAGTTCCATAAGCATTTTTGCTTTTCCTGAAAATTTCATACAATCAATTTTGAAATCTTTTGTCGCTTTCAAATCAATAATATCTTTCGAATCGATAGAAGTAGCTTTTTTGGAATTAATACTGACTTTTCCATCAGCGCTGATTGTGATATCTTTAGTTGATGTAATAGAGATATTTCCAGTTACATCAATTTTCAAATCACCTTTTGAAAGAGTTATAGTCTGATTACCTTCTTTTAGAGTTATAGATTGATTACCTTTATCCAAAACAATTGTATAATCTCCTTCATTCAGAGTTATTTTATTATTTCCTTTTTTTATAATTAAAGAATGTTCTGTTGGATCTTTTTTGCTTTCGAGGGTTATAGTTTTTGATCCTTCATTCAATGTCTCTGTAACACTGTTTTCAATAACATAGTTCAAATCTTTTTGAGCATGTAGATAAATCTCTTCTTCTTTTGCTTTGTCATTAAAACGCAACTCATTAAATCCTTTTTCTTTTACAGTATTTGTGTAAAATGATGATATAGTATTCTGTTCCTTGGCATAATTTGAAGGGGGAAGATTAACTCCATTATAAAGACATCCAACGACTATAGGCTGATCAGGATCTCCATTGACAAATTCTATAACAACTTCCATTCCAATACGTGGAAGAACAAGTGATCCAAATTTATTACCAGCCCAAGATTGAGCAACACGTATCCAACAAGAGCTTTTTTCATCTTTTTGAGCTCTCGAATCCCAATGGAATTTTACTTTTATTCTTGCGTTCTCATCACAAAAAATCTCTTCTCCTGAAGTTCCCGTCACAATTGCTGTTTGACAACCCAAAATTCTCGGTTTTTTATGGATATTCACAGGAACAAACGGAGTATCACTTGGGATAGCAGAAAAGGAATTATAATAAACAGGAGTATCAGAGTTATCAGGGATTTGATTTATGTAGTGTTTTACAGAAACAGCGAAAAATTCACCATTATGAGATTTTGTTTCAGATCCGCTTATTTTAAATATTAAACCTGATGATAAAAAAGGATTAAAGCTATTTCCTTTTAGTTTCTTGGTAAAAACATTTTCCTGTTCCAAAATCGTTTTTGAGATAGTGTTACCAAGAGATTTTTCAATAAATAGTTGATCATAAAATTCTTTTTCTCCTATATTTATTTTTTCTGAAGAATTTGACAAGGATGATAAAACCTCTGCTTTATGATAGTTATATGAAAAACTCTCAACTTTTTTAGCTCCCATAGAATTTAAATAAGATATATTATATGCAGTATCCGTTGTCATTGTTGCATTTGTTGATACCTTTCTTACTTTCAATTCTTCAGGTAGTTTTTTTGCAGAAGAATTGATATCCGATATATTCAAATTATCTTGAGATTCCGTATGTTCAAAAGAATAGAAAATACCGTTTGTTTCCATAAGTCTTGAAATAAAATCAAAATCACTTTCTCCATATTGAACACAAAACTCTAATTTATCTTTTCCTTTTGAGTTTAAACTGATTTTGTGATTAGATATGCTATTCTCTTTTAAAACTTTTGAAATTATATCATTCACAGACATTTCCTGAAATATTCTATATTTCTTTGTATAAACAGTTCTTGTTAATGTCGGAACTATCTTGATATAAAGTATACTATCTGTTTTTGTTTGAATTGTGCTTGGGATATTTTCAAAAGAAGCCTGTTCTATTATTCCTGAAAAATACCTTGTTTGTTTATCATCAACTTTAAAAGATAATGTTGCTTCAGAATCTATAAGTTTTTCAATATCAATTTGTTTTGTTGTTTGAAGAAAAACATCCGCACTAAACAAATTAGAAACAGACTCAGTGATTTCAGATCTAATAACAACTGCTTCTGAAATAACAGAACATTTTATCTGAACATCTAAATTATCTTGCTTAGTGGGTAATCCTATTGGCATTTTCGGAATATCAAAACACTATATTAAGATTTTAACAAGATTTTTAGCAAAAATGAAATGCAAATTATCAAAGTAAAAGAAACTTGTAATATTCCGAATATGTTTATGAATTCTGGCTTTCCTATCTTCTTTATGGAGAAAAATATCAAAGGGTAAACTAAAAATACCCAAAATGAATAAAAAGGCATAATATCTTGGAAAACTAGAAATGGTATGAAAAAAAAGCTTAAATTGACCATAAAAAACAAAAGAAAATAAGAAAATCTAAGTCCATATTTTATTGTTAATGTAACAGTTTTTCCTTGTTCAAATTCATAATCTCGAATATTATTAGCCAACAAAACACATGTTGTTAGCACCCCAAAAGGAACAGAAAATATTAAGTCATATAAATATAAATGATTTGTTAGAGATAATATGCACGATGAAAAAAGCAATGGCCCATATCCCAAAAATACACAAAGTTCTCCAAAAGCTTTATATTTTAACCCTATCGGATTTTCGCTATAGAAAAATACAATACAAGCTGCTATAAGTCCAGGAATTATTAATAATACCGAACCAATAAACAACGAGATTATTCCAACAATAGAAGCCAAGCAAAAAGAAGTTATTCCTAAATAATAAATATTTTTGTATGGGACTAATCCTGTTATTAATCGATATTTTGTTCCAGGAGAATGTTTGTTGTCAACTCCTTTTATACAATCTCGATATTCTGAGATAGTGTTAGCAGCCACGTGAAAAAACAATATGGAAAAAGAAACACATATAAAAGAGAAATTAAATTTTGAATTATAATGATATTTTGAATATAAAAATGAACATAATACCAACGATATTGTCATTAATAAAGTTTGAGCCCTTGCAATTTTTACATATAAAAATATTTTTGGCACTATCGAAAAGAAGTTAATAAATGTTATAATTTATTATGTTGTAGATAAATGCTTTTGTAAACATGTTATTTTCAAGACGCAGAAGATCTCAAGAGCAAGTTGATATTTGGCCAGGATTTGTTGATGCTTTGTCCACGGTTCTGTTGGTTTTTATATTTGTTTTGGTCGGTTTTATTGCTTCTCAAGTTTATCTCTCTGGAATAATCTTAGATAAAGATTCATCTATTTGTAGTATAAAAGAAAGATTAGCAAATGTTTGCACTCTCTTGAGTTTGGAAAAAGATAAAAACAATGAATTAAATAAAAATAATTTAGATTTAACTAATCAGATTTCTGATTTAAATAAAACAGTTGAGACACTGCAAGGTATGTTCAATAAAGAAGAAGCTTTAAGAAAGGATGAACATCAGCAAAAAGTTTCTTTAGAGGAAAAACTGAATGAAATAACGAGTCAATTGAAAGATGTTATGGCTGCTTTGGAAGCTGAACATCAGAATTCTGAAAAACAAAAAGAAGCACTTGAAAATATAAAGAAAGAAAATATAAAACTTAATGATTTAAATCGCATAAGCGCTTATAGATCTGAATTTTTCGATAAACTCCAAGAAATTGTGAAAGATAAAAAAGGAATAAAGATTTCTGGTGACAGATTCATATTTCAATCAGAGTTATTTTTTGAATCCGCTTCAGATCAATTGAGTGAAGAAGGAAAATTGCAGGTATCTAACTTGGCTAAGATAATAAAAGAACTGGGAAACAAAATACCTAAAAATATCAAATGGATTTTGAGAGTAGATGGCCATACAGATAAAAGGCCTATAACAAATGAAAAATTTGCTTCAAATTGGGAATTATCCGCTGCGAGAGCTATATCTGTCGTAAAACATCTAATAAAAGAAGGTATTTCTTCGAAACATTTAGTTGCAGCTGGATTTGGAGATAGTCAGCCTATTGCTAATGAAATGACAGAAGATTCACTTGCAAAAAACAGAAGAATAGAATTTAAATTGGATCAAAGATGAGTAAAACAATCCTTGTGTTTTCAGGGCCTTCAGGAGCTGGTAAATCAACTTTAATTAAACACTTATTATCCAATCTCAAATCGGCAGATTTGACCGTCTCGTGCACAACAAGACTTCCCAGAGAAGGAGAAAAAGATGGAGTAGATTATCATTTCATAACTCATGATGAATTTGAAAAACTTGTGAAACAAGACAAATTTATAGAACATGTAAATTGTTATGGAAACAGATATGGAACTTTAAAAAAATCAGTAAATGATGTTTTGAGAAAAAATGAATTTTGTGTTTTAGATCTAGATTTCGAAGGGGCTTATAATGTTCTTTCTAATAATATTTTTGAATTTAAGTGTTTTGGTATTTTGATTTTACCACCTTCTTTAAAAACTTTAAAACACAGGCTTCAAAATAGGAATTCAGAAACAATTGAATCATTAAATTTAAGATTAAATAGCTCATTCCAACCAAAACAAATCGCAAAGTATGATTTTGTTATTATAAATAAAGATCTGAAAGAGGCAAAGTCAGAGCTTATCAAAAAAATACATTCTCTTTAAATTTTAAAGTATGGGAAACAAGGATTAACAAAGTGTTAATTAAAAATATTTTTGTTTAATAAAAAAACACTTGATTATAAAACGAAAATATAGGAATATATTTATATAGTGTCTTTCTTAAATTTCTTGCTATGTCTTTTTATTCTCTCGGGAAAAATGAGCTTAGGTACTTATATCAAAAGGAAGCTCAGATAAAAGAAGAATTGAGAAGCTTAAAAGTTTCATCTGGAAATATCTGCAGTTTTAAAGAAATAACATTAAAAAATGAAATGAAAAAAATTCAAAATAAACTGAAAATATTAACTTTTGGAAATAATCCTGATGGAGATGATATAGCTTAAAGATAAGCAAACCATGTGTTTATTAGATTGTTAAAAAAATCTGACTCATCTTTATTGATATTGCCGTAAATTTCAAAATTTTTTGAGAAAATATCTATTTTAGCACAAGATATGATATCTACTCCCTTATATAAAAGAAAATACTCTAGATTCTCCCCCATTCTTTCTTCGTTTTTGATTTTGTGATTACAAAACAATTCAGCTTTTTGCCATTCATTATCCGTCAAACATTTCATAACTCGAAGTCTGTTATATCCCATCTTCCTAATTATACTATCTATAAATTCCCTTTTTCGAAGAGTATAAATTGGAACATTTAATTTCCCGGTTTTTATGTGTGAATTAGGATCATTCAGAATTTCATATTTTATATTTTTATATGCTTCTCGAGCCTCTGAATGAGTTCTCAAATAATCACGAAATTTCAAGTTTAACTCTATCTCAGGATGGTTTTTATCAAAAAACATATGAAGATTAACATCTAAATCGCCTCTTTTTGCAAAACCATACTTAAAAGGGATATTCCACTCTCCCTTATATTGATAACCTATAGTTTTCATTTTAGGAATTATATCTTTGCGGTTTTTTGCAATTGCTATTATATCAATCTTAGGTTTTGCAGCAAGTCCTGGAACTGAAGTTGATCCAATATGATGTATTTCAATGCGATCTTCTTTTAAAACATTTTGAATCTTTGATTTTTCTGATCCAAACATTAATGGCCAATTTTCATTATATACAACAACTTTTATCATTATTTCCTCAAAAATATATTCAATAGTTTTTCCATTTCTGTTTTTGAATTTTCCATAGAAAATTTTTCAGAAACCATCAATCTTCCATTTTCCCGAAGTTTTGTAAATCGATGTTTGTTTTCAATAATCCCCTTCAATTTTTCTGCCATTATTTGAGGATTTTGCTTCTCAATGAGTAATCCATCGTCTTCGTTTGTTATTATAAATTCAGGCCCAAAACATTTTGTTGAAACAACAAGACATCCTGCAGCCATTGCTTCTATCGTAACCATGGAAAAGCTTTCACTTCGCGATGGAATAACAACTATATCGCTTTCCAGCAACTTTTCCTGCATCTTATTTGTCCATGGATTAATTTTTAAATTCTTCACATTTTGGAAAATCTTCTTCATTCTCAAAAGGAACCCCAGTCTTCCATTTCCATATAAATCGAATTTAAAATTCTTGAAATTTAGTTTATTTTCTAAAATATCAAGCGCATCAATCAGATCTGTAAATCCTTTTTTTTTCCTGAAAAATCCAAATGATGAAATCTGAACTGTTTCGTTCCATTTAATAGCATGAGGTGTAACGGGAATTTTTAAAAAATTATTTATGAGAAAAATATTACTAAATCCTTTTGCCTTCAGATGATTAAAAACAGGTTTTGAAACCGCCACAAGATAATCTGCTTTTTTTAAATTCGTATTTTGAAACCCATGAACAACCATAACTATCTTTGCCTTTGGTGCTATATTTCTCCAAATATAACAATCTATTGGTTTATGAACCCATATCAAATCACTTGAATTCGCCAAGTCTTGCATAATCGAGAAAGATTTTTGAAAACGTATTGGAAATCTACGATAATAATTTATTATTTTGGTAATTTTTTTAGAATCCTCACTTAAAGCGCTAAGAACCTTCGCATTCGGACGCACAACAGGAATTGATTTAATTTTTAGAGATTCAAATAATCTTTGATGCGCTAAAAATACACTTCTAGTTCCTCCAAGACCTTTTCCAGAACAAATGTGAAGTATTTTCATCAAAAATAAACCATAAAAAATAACAGCACCGTGTTAAGCTTGGGGAGGATTATAAAGAGTTGAAAAACAACTCGAAGACACGATGCTGGAAGCTCTGCTAGCTTCATTGTTAATACTAACACATAATTTTCGATTTGTAAACCTATTTTTATGATTTTCCATACTATTCTATTCAAAATTATAATAATATGACTAAAAATATCAATTATACCTTATAAAGTTATGATATTTTATGAGGTATTTATTTAAAAATTCTTAAAAACATTAATAAAAGTATTTCCAAAATTGACTTTATGAACTAAAAATTCTGCATTTTCAAAAAGATCTTCATCAGTTTCAATAACAATTATCCAATTTTTCGTAGCAAAAATATTTTTAAATCTCTCAAATTGAGTTAATAATAGATTTTTTTCTTTATATGGCGGATCCATAAACACTAATATATTTTTAAATTGATTAGAAAGATTCAAAAAATATTTATCTGAGATTTGTTCGATTTTTGAATGTTTTATTTTTACGGATTTCTCAATTCCTAAATTTTTGATATTTTCATTTAAGCAATTTATTGCCGTTGAATTTTCCTCTATAAGTATTCCCAATTGACATCCCAAAGATATCGCTTCAAACGCCAGAGAACCAGAACCTGCAAAACAATCGAAAACACAAAATTCAGAAAAATCGATTTGAAAACGATGTATTAAAGTATTAAACAAAGACTGCTTAACAATATCTGATGTTGGTCTGGTTACTTTCGTTTCGGGAGCTTTTATAAACCTTCTGTGAAATTGGCCATTAATTATGCGGCATTTACTCATTTTTCGCGGCTATTCGATTCTTTAAAGATTATATTAATAGTGATTCCAGAAATATTAAAACACCGTTTGAAATTGTTGACAATAAATCTCTGATGATCTTTTCTCATTTCCTCTTTGTTTTTAACAAATATCAAAAACGAAAGGGGATTATTTCCTATTTGTGTTATATATTTCAATTTAAAACGAGCAGATCCGCTTTGTAAAACATCAGATTTGTTTATTTCAAACAGCCAATCATTCAAATCAGAAGTTTTTATTTTTCTTTTTTGTTTGTCAAGTGTATTTAAAGCCATCCTTAGCAATTCAATGATATTTTCATTATTCAAAGCCGAAACAAACATAAAAGGAACATCTTTCAATTGAGACAAACTCCTCGAAAAATTATGTTTCAAAAATTCTGGATTATCATTTTTTTTATATGGAGTTTTATCATATTTATTAAACGCGATTACGAGTGTTTTTCCTTCTTTAATAACATCAGATGCCAATATCAAATCTTGCTTTTCAATTTCTCCGCATTCCAATGTTAAGGCATCTATCATTAATATAACAACATCTGCTTTTTTATATGATTTTCTTGAATTGGATACAGATATTTTCTCCAAGATATCATTTATTCTTGATTTTCGACGAATTCCTGGAGTATCTATAATCCTGATTATTCTATTTTCAAATTCAAAATCGGAGAATGAGCTCTCACGAGTAAGGCCCGCAAAATCTGCAACTAATTGTTTTTCTTCTTTTATTAATTTATTTACTATAGTTGATTTACCAACATTTGGCCGTCCTATTACAGCAAGCTTTATAATTTCTGCTTCATTTTGTTCTTCTGTATCTATATTTTTGTATTCATCAGGAATAAATTTATCTAGACATTCATAAAGTTCATCGATTCCATTTCCATGTTCTGCAGAGATTTGTAATGTTTCAGGAAAGCCTAAACTTAAGGCTTCTGAATATGTCGAAATAAGTTCTTTTTCGCATTTATTAATTGTCAAAACAACATTTTTTCCAGATTTACGAAGCTTGCGGGAAATCTCTAAATCATTCAAAGTAAGTCCAATATTTCCGTCAATCACAAAGATTATTAAATCGGAATTTTTTATAACATCATCAAGTTTTTTATTTATGGCATTAATTAACTCAGGTTTGTTATCACATTCGTTATAATCAAACATTCCGGGAGTATCAATTAGAGTAACATTTTTGCCATTGATTGATATATTTTGTTCTTTCAAATCCCTTGTTACCCCAGGACGATCAAATGAAAGAGCAGAACGAGAGCTAGTTAATCTGTTGAATAATGTTGACTTTCCAACATTTGTTCTTCCAATTAAAGTTATGCGAAATTTATTATCCGATTGCATAAATATCCGATCTGTTTGTTATTGCAAACATCTTTCCGTTTACTATAATCGGCTTTTTAATTATATTTGCATTTTTTATAGTTATCTTTTTATTCAAATTTCCTGTTGATTTGTCTAGTTTTAATATATCGCCGGAATCATTTAAAATAACAACATCATTGTTAATCAACAAAGGACCTGTCCAATTTGCATTTTCAGGATATTTTTCACCATAAACATCTTGAATTCTTTTCATCCAATTTATATTTCCACTTTTTGCAGATATGCAGATAATTTGATTATCCGAAGATAAAACAAAAATCCAATCATTGTTAACTGCAGGTGTATTTAATGTTCCTATTTCTTTTTCCCAAAGTCTGATACCAGAAGCCCTATCAATCAAAGCTATCTTAGATTCAGAAGTTGCAACTAAAACATTTCCATTAAAAACAACAGGAGAAGCAACTATATGTGAAAATACAGCCCCACTCTCGGAAAGATTCGCTGAAAACAAAACATCTTCCCAGTTTACTGCTCCATTTTGAGAATTTAAAGATTTCAAATCCCCCGAGGTATATGCGCATATAACATCATTTCCTAATTCTGCTGCCGAACCTGAATCCGACATTATAGTATTTTCTTTTGATGCAGATTTTATCCAAACAACTCTTCCTGTCAATGAATCCAAAGCAAAAGTCTGATTTTCAATAGAATTGATTATTATTTTCCCATGTGAATAAAGCGGCAATCCTTTTAATGGATATTTCAAATTAACTGACCATAATTCCTTTTGAGTTTTTGAATCAACAGCTTTTACTTCTCCAATATTCGTTGAAATATAAATAATCGAATCATTAGCTGTTATTCCACCTGAAAAGATAGCATCATCAGGTTGTTTGGCTATTAATTTTTCCCAAAGCTTTTTGCCATCGATTTGAGATAAGCATATCAAAACGCCATTACTGTTAATAACATATAAATTTCCTTGTAAAGCTATAACATTTGAATTAACTCTGCTTCCTCCTATAGATGTTTTCCAAAGAATCTTTAAGTCTTTTGACATTTTATAATTCAAAGAAGAATGCTGCTTGTTTCCTTCAATATCAACAAATGAAGTTATATTCGTTGCAGAAGATAGATTAACATAATCTGGTGTATTTGAAGTTTGAAATAATTCATTTGTTTCTGTTATGCCCGAAATAGCTTCTCTTTTTCCTGGAAGTATTTCTTTTTTGTCACAAGCTGAAAATAATATCGAAACAACCGTAATAAAAAACAGAGTCTTTGTATAATTCATAATTAATCCTCCAAAGAATGCAGCAATATCTTTGTTCTTTCAAGCATACTTTCTGTTATGCCATGTGTTTTTGCTAAATCCATTAATGCAATCTTCGCCTGTTCTTTATCTCCTTGTTTCATATAGCAAAAAGCTAAACTTTCTTTAGCCAATAAATCCCAACTTTTTCCTATATATTTTTCCTTCAGATTTTTTATAAAATTATCAATATTAGAAATTAAATCTTTTGCAGGCATCAAATCGAGGGCAGAATTCACATAGAATATATACGCTAAGTCTCTTAAGATATTATTGTTTTTTTTGTCTTCGAATATCTCTTTATATTCACTTAAAGCTTTTTTGTCTTGATTTTGTTTGAGAATAGCGGCATATTCGAATTTTGCTAAGGTTGCATAATCCCTTTTGGAAACTCCAGATAATTCTTTTATTTGAGAAATCGCAGATTGATTATCTCCAGAAACGAGAGCACTTTGTATAAATGTATATCTCGTGGAAATTGCTTCTCTATCAGCCCTGTCTTGCTTTTGCCACATTCCATAAATACCAACTCCAGCAATAATAGCGCAAGATACATAGGTTATTAATTTTCCATATTTATCCCAAAGCCTTTGCCAATTTTCATTACGTATTTCTTCTTCAATACTGTCAACAAAACTGTCTGTTTTTTGTTTATCAAATTCATTTAAGCTCATGTGGTTATTTTTTTTATTAAACATCTTAAGAAACGCGAATTATCTATGCACTATTTTATTTTACAACAAAAACTGAATTTTACAAAATTTTTTCGCTTAATGTGAGATATCCTTTCAATTTTTCCTAAACTTTTATTAGATAGCTTGTGTATTTTCATAAACTAAGTGAGAAGGAAAGTATAAGTGAATCCACTCATACTTTCCTTCTACTTGAAGTTGAACTATAAGTTCCTCGTCAACTAATACAAATCTTAATAGAGTCATTCTGTTTCTCAACAACGGCTTGTTGTTCCGGTGTCAATTCAAGGAACTACGGCTATTTCTTGCTGAATTGGGAACGATTTTCATTCGTCATAGGGGGTATCTATTTGCGGAGCTGAATGTGGCGCCCCAGCCCTATAGGGTCATCTGTTTGTGTAGTCGCGTCTATCAATCGCTATTATTTATAGCGATACGAATAACCGCTAATTGACATGTTGTCTGTTAAATCAATTAACTGATCATTATTTAACCTACCAAGCGGACTCTGCGTTGCTGCACTAACTTCTATACTTCCCGGCTAAGTAATAGAAACTTCAAAAAATCTCTAAAATTTTATGGGACTTTTTATTTTTTGACATACGCATCCCTAATGTATATCCTGAAATTAAGAACGTCTGATGACGTTTACTAAGTTAATTATATTATTTTTTCGAAAGGAACAAAGAGATAGGGATTGATTTACGAAATTTAGTCAAGTCCGAAGAACGAGTGAAACGAAGTGTGACTTGACGAAATAAGAGTAAATCAATATAATCGTTCCCGCCTTTCGAAAATAAATATATGCAGAGATCCACATACGGAGGGCGCGCAACGTGTGGTATCCTCTTATATTTTACCACACGTCGCGCGCCTGGACATACCTAACTCTCTCCCAATAAACCCTTCCACCTTAGGGATGGATGTTAAATTAACCTTAAACCATATTGAA
>CAUDEV010000027.1 GCA_958448685.1 uncultured Alphaproteobacteria bacterium
AAAACAAGTGGGAAGAGTTAAAAAAATATGTTCCACAAACGACTTATGATTATTTAAAAGGTTTGAAGAAGTGAAGTTATCCCGTTATATTTTTATGAAGGTGTACAAGTTTAAACAGATATAAGACAAAGGTAGTAAAGAAAAATAGTTATCTTGGATAAAAAAAGTCTCCTAAAATATATTTGAAAATTATAAAAAAGGAGACTTTATGCAGATAAAATATCTTATCTACACAAGAACATTTATAAACTATATTATTATGTTTTACCAGAAAATACGAAATCTGAATTTATAAAAAGAGCTGGAAGCTTGGTAAAATCATGGGAAGTAATGCACAAACAAAATATTATGGAATTATTAAGCCTAAAAATCTTTGTAAACTAAGGTTTAATAAGGATATTTGGAACCTCATAAGAAAAATAAGACTGAGCACAAAACTTATGGAAAAATAAAGATATATGTAATTTTAAAAAGAGATTATGACATAGAAATTAGTGAAAGTTCTATGTGGCTGTTATCAAACTCCTAAAAAATTATTATTTGACAATACTCAAAAATATTTTAACGCAACACTATGAGACACCTCGCCCACACAAAATCACTATAAACTTTATTGGATAACCTGCTTATTTTCATAAATAAGCAAGAAGGAAAGCATGAACAAATTCATTCATATCTTTCCTTCTGTTTAATATTGGACTAGAGATTCTTCGTCAATAATCAATCCACAGTGATTATTATTCCTTTTTTTTGAGCAAAATTTTTTAATTCTTTCTTTAAAATCCATGATATACAATTATCTCGTAGATCAATTTCCTTGACAGAAGTATTGTTTTCTAAAGCATTAACAATTGCTTGAGCTCCTGTGTCTCCTATGCCATTACTAGACAAATTGATACTAGTAATAGAGGTATTAGTCCTCAGAGCATCAGCAATATCTATGGCTCCTGCGTCTCCTATGTAATTCAAACGTAGATCAATACTAGTAATAGAGGTATTAGTCCTCAGAGCATCAGCAATATCTTTAGCTCCTGGGGCCTTTATCTGATTAAGGTGTAAATCAATACTAGTAATAGAAGTACTGGTTCTCAGAATATCAAATAAAGTGCTGATGTGGTCTGATACTCCCCACGTAAGACAATTAATGGAGGGATTAGCTTTCAAAAAATCAGCAAGTACTCTGGACTCCAGGTCCCCTGTCTTACTAAAATGTAGAGGATTTACCAAAAGAGAGTTTCCCTCCCTATATGTTTTTTGTAGATAATTTCGAAATCTCTCAGCCGAAGCGGCTTGTTCAGGTGTTAGTTCTGGATCTGCTGCTTCTGGTTGCGAAACAGAATGAGGCTTACCGGCGTCTGGAATGCTATCTATAGCAGCTTGAACAGCTGTTAACTGAGCTGTAAAGTAAGTCTTAAAAGCAGTTAACTTCTCCATATCGAAACCACCAAATGGATTTTGCATCGACGCACCAACTTCTATACTTCCCAACATAGAAAGCATACTTATTACTAATAAAAATTTTTTCACAGTTTTTCTCCTGTAATAAAATTAACTTTATATCTATATATTATATGTTATCAAATATTATACCAAAAAGCAAGAGAAAATATATTATTTCGTATTTACAAAATAAGTAATAGAAAAATCAAGAAAATTCATTAAAATTTTATGGGACTTTTCAGGGTTTGACATGTGAGAAATTTGAGAGATATACTGGAAATATAGGTTTGTTTGTTACCTTCCAACAACATTCAGCGCGGTATCTTTTCCCGCTATACATAGAACAAAGAAATAATCGTAAGAAATAAAAAGATCAAACCCTTCCACCTTAGGGATGGATGTTAGTTAACCCTTTAGACATATCGCAAATGGAGCACGATTTGCGACGTATATAAATAAAGTGTGGCACGAAGCGTGAATTAGAAAGAAGACCTCACCGGAAAACGGTTGATGACACCGCAGGGGCACCTATAGCGCTTTCGGAAGACATCGTGAATCAAAAAGAATAGTAATTGTCGCTTTTATATTTCGATATTTTATGAGATAATATAATCGTTTGGTGAAATATATAATTTCATAATGTTTTTTCTAGTTGATGCTTTTACAGAGCTTCCTTTCAAAGGAAATCCGGCAGGAGTTTGCATTCTCAAAGACTACCCTACTGATAATAATGAACTACAAAAAATTGCAGCTTATTATGATTGGTCTGAAATAGCTTTTTTAAAGCAGATAGGCGATAAAGACTTTCAAATTAGATGGTTTTCACCAAAAGATGAAGCGCCACTTTGCGGGCATGCGACTTTGGCCTCAGCACATATTATTTTTTCAAATAATTTAATATCAGGAGATGTTATAAATTTCAAATATAACACAGGAGAATTATCAACTTTGAAATCTCTAAATGGAATTACTCTAAATTTCCCTGCGAAGCCTGTTACAAAATGCAATACAATACCATTTTCAGTGAAAAATATTATAGGAATTAGTTCATATAAAGAAATAGTTAAAGATGATCAGATTTATATTATTGTTTTGAAATCAAAAGAAGATGTTATCAATGCAAAACCGAATTTTGAAGAAATAAAAAACATTAATTGCAGAGCGGTTGCAATAACTTCTGTCGGTGATGAAAATTTTGATTTTTATTCACGTTATTTTGCTCCAAAAGTTGGAATTTATGAAGATCCTGTTTGTGGATCTATGCATTGTAGGCTTGCTTGTTATTGGTCTAACGTCTTACATAAAACCAAATTTCATGCATATCAAGCTTCAAAACGATCCGGAACTTTATATGTTGAATTAAAAAATAATACAGTTAGCTTGACATCAAAGGCTGTCACTATTTGCAAGATTTTATAACAGAGACAATAGCTAAGACAATCGAATTTGCTAATTCATCCAAAACCGCGTTTTGAGCTTGTTTTTTCGAAGCTAAAACAGAAAATGGAAGATTATCACAGGTCTCATAAGTTGAAAATGCATCAACTAATTTTTCTCCCAGCTCATTATAGCTTTTGTCATAAACCTGGATTTTGGCAGCCATGCGCAATTGTTCTTTTGTCACTTGACGTTCTGTATAAACTGCAGAAGATGTTTGGCCTTTAATTTCTATATTGATTTTGTATAATGATAAATCTTTAATATATAACGGCAAAGTTCTTTCAATAATTCCCATAACTCTGTATTTCTCATATGGTTTCGCTTTTATATTTATATCGAAACTTCCTTTTATGCTATTGGCATTGGTTAAAAGAGGAGTTGTTTCAGAACATCCTAATAAAAGCAAGGAGATTAATCCACAGATCGCGATTTTAAAACAATTTCGTAACATTCTATCTGATCTCCAACTTTGAAATCATTGAATCCATCTGCTAAAATACCGCATTCATGAGATTGTCTTGATTCCTTTATTTCATCTTTTTCATGGCGCATGGAACGTATTTTTCCTTCAAAAACACATTTTCCATTTCTCATAACTTTTATTTTGGAATCATTTCTTTTTATTATGCCATCAGAGACATAACATCCAGCAATAGTTCCAAGTCTGCTAATGGTGAAAATCTTTCTCAGATCAGCAGTTCCAATATAATTTTCTTCAACAATCGGAGAAAGCATAGATCCCATTATGGATTTCACCTCTTCTGTCATGTGATAAATAATATTGTGATTTAATATTTTTATACCATAAAATTTTGCAGAATCTTTCGCGGCAGTAGATGTATTTACATTAAATCCAATGACAATAGCATTTGTATTTCTTGCAAAATCTATATCACTTTCACTGATAATTCCAACTCCGCTTTCAACTATTTGAATTTTTATTTCAGGATGTTTTATAGCTTCAAGAGATGCTGTTATTGCTTCAAGAGATCCATAAACATCAGCTTTTAATAAAATATTTAATACTTTTACATCACTTGAATTATTCTGCATTAAAGCATTTATATTTTTTGCAACACTTTGTGAAGATTTCATTTTTGCAAGTTGTTTTCTGTATTCAGCTATTTCTCTTGCTTTTTGTTCTGTTTCAATAACGGTTAAAACATCTCCAGGTTCAGGAGCCGTGTCAAATCCAACAATTTCAACAGGGGTTGATGGCCCGGCATTAATAAGTTTCTTTCCCTTGTCATCATAAATAGTTCTAATTTTTCCAAATGAACTACCTGCAACGAAAATATCTCCAGGTTTTAATATTCCATGTTGAACTATCAATGAAGCAACAACACCTTTTCCCTTGTCTATTCTTGATTCAAGAATTGTTCCCACTGCGGATCTCTTCTCATTTGCTTTTAATTCGAGCATTTCAGCTTGCAACAAAATAGTCTCTAATAATCCATCAAGGTTGATATTTTGTTTTGCTGAAATTTCTGCACTTAGTGTTTCTCCGCCAAAATCTTCAAGTATGATTTCCTGAGCCATTAATTCATTCTTAATTTTATCAATGTTAATATTCGGCTTATCAATTTTATTTATAGCAACAACTAATGGAACTTTTTGAGATCTAGCTTGATTAATAACTTCTATAGTTTGTTCTTTGATACCATCATCAGCAGCAACGACTAATATTATTATATCAGTAATAACAGCTCCTCTAGCTCTTATTTTTGTAAATGCAGCATGTCCTGGAGTATCTATGAACGTTATCTTTTTTCCGCTCTTTGTTTCTATTTGATATGCCGCGACATGTTGTGTAATTCCTCCAGCTTCTTTTTGAGCAACACTTGTTTTACGTAATGTATCAAGAAGGGTTGTTTTTCCGTGATCGACATGCCCCATAATCGCAACAATAGGCGCTCTTGGAACAAGATCTTCAGGATTATCAATAACATTTGTCAGTTCATTCTCGATATCCGATTCAGAAATTCTATGCGGAATATGACCAAATTCCGTACAAATTATTTCTGCCGTATCCCCATCGATTAATTGATTTATTGTTGCCATTGTCCCAATAGACATGAGATATTTCGTAACTTCTGCAGATCTCACAGCCATTCTGTTTGCTAATTCACCGACTGTAATCATATCAGGAATATCAACATCTCGTATAACTTTCACAGTCTCTTGAGGTGTTGTATTTAGGTTTTTTAATTTTTGGCGCGCTCTTTTTAAGGAAGCTATAGATCTGGAACGTTCTTCCATATCATTGTTCAAAACTCTATCCAGCATAGCACGAGACATTTTTCCACTTGTTTGATTACGTCTCTCTGAATTCCTTGATTTTAGAACCAATTTCATTTTCCTTGGTGTTTCAAAATCATCAGACACTTTTGCTTTTGGCTTATAAATCTGTCTTTCTGGGATAGGTAAATTATCTTGAATTGAAATATCTAAAATGGAACCTGAATTTTTGATTTCAGAGGTCTTTGATTTTGAAGAAACTGGTTTTTGTTTTATATATTCCTTAGATCTGAAAACTACAGGTTCTATTTTTTCTTTTTTAACAGCTTCTTGCTTATCTTTTTGCTTTTTTTCTTTTTTCTCAATAACTGGAACTGGCTCTTTTGATTCAACAGATTGTCCAATATCTTTGCCATCATCGGAAACAACCAAATTTTCAGAGATATCATCTATTGTCATTTCATCTGAATTTGACTTTGATTCTTCTTTTAGTTCGATTTCTAAAGTAGGTACATCTTCTTCAGATTTTTTCGCTTCTTGCAAGACTTTTAGCCTTGTTTCTAGCTCCTTATCTGTTAATCCACCAATTTGTGTGGAATTTTTTTCTAAAGAAGAACTATTATCTAAGATTATTTTTTCAGTTAATGAATTATTTTTTTCCTGAATATCTATAGCTAATCCATGACGCTTTCGTTTTATTTCGACTTCAATAGTTTTATTTCCCGTATTAGTCTTTTGAGATACTCCCGGATCTATTTTTAAAGAAAGAGTCTTTCTTTTTTGATCTTTCTTATTTTCATCAACTGTAGCCATCTAATATATAATTCCTTTTTATTTATTTAAACCAATTTTCCCTTATCTTCATAATAAGGGTACCTGCCTCTGATTCAGATAAAAGATCTCCGGCTATTTCCACTAATTCGTCCTTAGACAAATCTCCTAAATCATCTAATGTTTTTAGGCCAGCTTTTACTAATGCTTCCAAAAGTTTCGGTTTTAATAATTTATAATTCTTTAACTCCGGAGAAACTCCTTTTTCATCACATAATTTGAAAACTTCTTCGCGTTTTTTTGTTATATAAGTTTTTGCACGTTGTTGTATTTCATCTGCAATCTCATCATCAAAACCTTCAATTGAAGAAATTTCTGAAACAGGAGCCAATGCGATGTCTTCAATTGAAGAGAATCCTTCTCCCATAAGAAGATGAGCAACCATTTCATCAACATCTAAATCGTTCATAAATGTATTTAAAATTCTTGCTGTTTCTTTTGCTCGTGCTTTTGTTTCTTCTGATTCTGTTGTGACATTTATTGTCCAT
Organism: uncultured Alphaproteobacteria bacterium; assembly: GCA_958448685.1. Lineage (GTDB taxonomy): Bacteria > Pseudomonadota > Alphaproteobacteria > RUG11792 > RUG11792 > MGBC162888. The sequence goes on from CAUDEV010000027.1 coordinate 6,438, forward strand.
CCTGTCAATTTTGAAGCTAATCTGACATTTTGCCCTCTACGCCCTATTGCGGAACTCAATTGATCATCAGGAACAACAGCTGTTACTCTATCTCCGGACTCTTCTTCCATAACAATTTTTAAAACCTCTGCCGGTGCTAAACTGTTTACTATGAATATAACAGGATTTTCAGACCATAAAATTATATCAACTTTTTCGCCTTTTAACTCATCAACAATCGCTTGAACTCTTGCACCTTTCAAACCAACACAAGCGCCTATAGGATCTAAATTTGGATCAGTTGTTGTTACAGCAACTTTTGCCTTGCTTCCAGGATCTCTTGAAACAGATACTATTTTTATTATTCCGTCATAAACTTCAGGAACCTCTTGTTCAAATAGTTTTTTCAAAAAATCCGGATGAGTTCTTGAAAGAAGGAGAAGAGGTCCAGTTTGTTCTTTATTTATCTCAACTAACAAAACTTTTATTCTATCTCCTACTCTGAAAATTTCATTCGGAATCATTTCGGATTTTTTTATAATACCTTCTGTCCTTCCATTAATATCAAAGATAACATCTGTATATTCAACACGTTTCACAACACCAGTGATTATTTCTCCAATTCTTCCGGAAAATTCTTCAGATTGTTTTTGTCTTTCTGCAGTCCTTACCTTTTGAATAATAACTTGCCTTGCAGATTGTGCTGCGACTCTTCCAAAATCAAGGGCAGGTAAGCGATCTCTTATAACATCACCTGTTTTTATTGTAGGATAAGCTAATAATGCATTTTCTAATGAAATTTCGATATTGGAGTTATTAACTTTATCAACAACGGAAAGCAATCGACTTAATTCTATTTCTCCTGATTTTCGATTTATAACAACTTCAAGGTTCTTTTCCTCTCCATATTTTAATTGAGCGGTTTTTAAAATTGCAGATTCCATTGCTTCAAGAATTTCTTCTCTGTCAATTCCTTTTTCTCTTGCTACCATATCTGCAACTTGCAAAATTTCATTTCTTGCAACTTGACGTGTATTTTCCTCTAACTTAATCTTTCTGCTCACTTATAAAAACTCCAAATCAATTTAGGCTTATTTTGATCCATCAATATATGCACTACTAATTTCATCATACGTAAAATCCAATTTCGTATTTCCATTATTTAAAGGCATATCTAATATTAGATTTATACCATTTTCTGAAGCAAATTCCAAGCTTCCTTTGAAAATTTTTCTATCATTTTTCATAACATAGGTTTTTACTACAATAAATCTTCCTTGAAATTTAACAAAATCAGAAGGTTTTACTAAAGGTCTGTCTATTCCTGTTGAGGATATTTCCAAGTTATAATGTCCAGAAATCGGATCCATAACATCAAGACAAACTGAAACAGCTCTGCTTACATCTTCACAATCTTTTATGTTTACAGAATCTCTATTAGATTTTTCTATCATAATTTGAAGTGTTTTTCTTGAACCTGATCCAAAAAATGCAATTCGAACTATTTCAAACCCCATCTCATTAACTATAGGGGAAATCTTTTCTTCTATTTTCGCTGTTAATGCTGACATTAAACTCTATCTTTTTCTATATGTATATATATTATTATTCTTTTAAGTTAATAAATCAAGATATTTTATAGATTATGTATTAGTTCAAAAGAAGTGAGACAAGAATCTCCTAGCATAGAGTTAATATACAACTAAGGAATCTTCCCTTCTTCTGTAATAATGCGATTCATTCGTTCTACACTTCCATTAATCTTTAGTGAAGTATGCGGCAAAACAAATAATGGAATATTTAATTCTTTACATGTTGCTTCAAAATCTTTCATAAATTCAATGCCTTCATCAACTTGTATAGATTTAATGGAAAGGCGGCTTTTCCATTAAATTCTTTAAAAAAATAGCGGCATTTTTGTTATTAGCTTTAACGAAAGGCTCAGTATATATACAGTCATTTAACGTTCTTACCATATGATCGATTTGTACATTTTCTCCTATTTTCATATGAGAATAAAGCTTAATTTACGACGTTTTACATATGATGTAAACTTCCTGTATCTAGGACTTGACAATGAGCTTGGTAATCCCAATCTCTTTATAATACCTCCCACATTCTTTCTTGTAGACCATATTCCTTTTTATATATTAAATCTGCGCTAGGAGACTCTCTTTTTCCTCACATCTTATGAACTAATATACAAATTTGACCATAATAAAAAACAGAGTTAAAATATAACAGTATTTTACTCGAAGGTCTAATTATGAAAATCAATACTATAAAATATATGATGGAATGTGTATTTAGGTATATTGTATTCTGCTTTCTCTGGGTTATGACAATACAGGTATTTTTCATAGCTATAGCAAGATTTTTTATTGCTAATACAACTAAGACTAATATAGATCTTATACTCACATTATATTTCTGGGCGGGATTTATTTGTTTTCCATTTTTTATGTATTTTATACATAAATATGGAATAAAACGAGTATTTTTTCGGTCATATAAAAATTTTAAATTAGTTCCAAAATTTGACAAATTATCTTTCAAATTTACTTTCCTGACTTATATCCAAATTTACTTAGCTCCATATATGTTTCTTTACATTTGCTTTTTTAAACATTCTTTTGATAAAAATGGATACATATATTATATATTGCACAATATAGTAGGGGATTATTTTCTTCAATTTTTTCTAACTACACTCTTAATATCTCTATTTTTCTTGATAAGAATCATAAAGAATAATGCCAAAATTATAGATTAAGCTCGCATGTGTTTGTGATTGATATGAAGCAAAAAGCTTTGTAATATTTGAGATATATGTTATACTGAAAATAGTGGCAATTGGTTGATCGCTGAGTTTTCTCAGAGGAAAGTCCGGGCTTTATGTAAGCAAGGTGCCGGATAACGTCCGGCGTTGAAGGAAGAAATTTCCTTCAATAGGGAAAGTGCAACAGAAAATATACCGCCTTTTTAGGCAAGGGTGAAATGGCGTTGGTAAGAGCACACCGCATGTTTGGTAACAAATATGGCTTTGCAAACCCCACCTAAAGCAAGACCAAATAGGAGTAACGCGGAAATTTTCCATAATCGCTTACAATTAAGTTACTCGGGTAGGTTGCTGGAGCTTATTGGTAACAATAAGTCTAGATGAATGATCAAACAGAGGAGCAATCCTTGGACAGAACCCGGCTTATAGATTGCCACGTAGTTTTATTTGGTTAGAATTATGTTATTGCTTTTTTTGATATTAATATCTGTTTTAATTTTCTTCAAGCTTTTCAGAGAATTTGGAAAAACGCAAAAAATTATTGTGAATTTATCTAAGACGGATAAAGAAAAATTACAGAAAACACTCGAAGAAATAATCCCTATAAATAGGAAAGATCAACTCACATCTACTCAGAAAAATGACAGAGATTTGCTACAACTTCAGGAAAAATTTCCGGATTTTTCTATGGATTCATTTTTGATTAAAGTAGAAGAAATATTTGACGCAGTATTTAATGGCCTTGCTAATTCACATCATCATATATTGAAAACTTTATTATCAGAAAATTTATATAAGGATTTTGCTGCTCAAATACAAAAAAGAGAACAAAGAGATTTACGCCAAGAACTTCTTATAAAACATAAGAAAACAAAACTAGAAAAAATTCAATTTTTAGCTGAAAAAGTTAGAATGTTTGTTACGTTTGACGTTTCTCAAATGAGTGCAATGGTGAATATTGAAGGAGTTTCATTTGATAATCCGAAAAGACTTTATCGTGACGTCATTCATAAATGGATCTTTGAAAGGGAATATAAAAAAGAAAATTGGGTAGTTTCAAAAACTTCAGCTTCCGAGGCATAATTTAAATGTCTGATGTTTCCAAAAATGATTTCAAATTAGCTTTAGAAGTAATTAAAGATGGTGACGTGATCGCCGCACCAACTGACACAGTTTATGGGCTCTTAGCTGATGCAACAAATGAATCTGCTATAAAAAAGGTTTTTAAATTAAAAAAGAGGCCTCCAGCCAAACCTTTAATTGTATTGGTATCTAGCTTAAAAATGGCAAAGACTATAGCCGATTTTTCAAGCAAAATTGAAAATGATTTGAGTTTTTTTTGGTTAGAAAAAAAATATCCGATTACAGTCATATTAAAAGCGAAAGATAGCGTTTCTAAACTTATTACTGCCGGAGGAAATTCTATAGCACTTCGTTTGCCAAATTATCAGTTTTGTATTGATTTAATCAATAGTCTTGGAAAACCTATTGTTGCACCAAGCGCTAATATTTCAGGCCAGAACACTGCGACTTCTTATGAAGAAGTCAAAAAAGATTTTGAAAATGCTATTCCCATTATTAAATCGGGGAAATGTAATAAACAAGCTTCAACAATTATTGAATTAAATAAATACAGCATAAATTTAATAAGAGAAGGTTCAATAACAAAATCTGAACTCGAGAAATATTGTTGCGAGATTTATTAATAAATAATTAACTTTTTTATGAAATAATATAATAAAGACTGTTTTAGAAGGTTTTTTTATGAGATTTGTAAAAATTTTTTCTATCTTAACATTAGCTATGTTTGTATTTAATTCAAACGCTTCTATACGTTTAGGTCTTAGACATCATCCTAAAACTTCGGCATCTCAAATGATACTGTTCCCTGGATATGCATGGCCGCCTTGTAGTGCTTGCAAAAAATCGACAAAAAGTCCCGGAAAAGATACCCCTTGTGAAGTCGCAAAAGGATATAAATGCCATCCAGGATTACAAAAAGATGAAAAAGGTCAATGGCCCACCTCCAGGACATCATATGGGGCCTCTATCTTGTGAAAAATGTGGACAGCCATATCCTCCGCCATATGTTCATAAGAAGTGTTCCAAAGGCGGAGAATGTCATCCAAAAAGGCTACCACATATGGGACCTCCAAAATAGAGACGGGAAGTTTATTTAAAATTGTTAATAATATGCAGTTATTTAAATGTAAATTATTGAACAAAAAAGGAGATGTTATAGAGGAATATCTAGTTGCCAAATCAGTTAACGATTTGAAGAAAAGTTTTGATAGAAATAATTTTGTATTTATATCAGCCAAGAAACAGAAATCCTTTATAAAATCTCCATATAATGATTTTACGATTCCTTTCTTAAGAAATTTAGTTCAGTTGGTAAAAAACAAGTTTGATCTTATAGTGTCTCTCGAAGTTACATCGAAAATTTTTAGTAATATTGAGTCCATCCTTATAATAAATCACATAATAAATGATATAAAACATGGAATGTCTTTTTCTGCAGCGTTTTCAAAATTTGACAGGTTTTTTAATGATTTTGTAATAAAAACTATAGAAATATCAGAAAAGACTGCAAAATTACCTGAAGCGTTAATGAACATTATTGGATATTTGGAAACTGATTTAAAACTTCGACAAAAAATAAGAAAAGCTGTTAGATATCCTATCATATTGCTCATTTGTGTTAGTTTTGTATTTTTCTTTTGGATGTTTGTTATAGTTCCAAAGTTTTCAGATTTATTCTCTGAAATGGGAGTTTCCTTGCCTTTTTATACGAAAATGATTATAAAACTTAGTGAGGTCTTAATAAACAACAGTTTGTATATATTTTTATGTATTTTGATATTTATTATAATTATCGCAAGATATTTTAAACTATCAGATATATCTCTGAAAATTCCTGTAATCTTTAATATAAAGCAAAGGCTGCTTATATTAAATTTCTTTAACGCTATGAGCATAATGACAAAGGAGAAGATCAATTTAATTGATTGTTTAAGTTCTCTAGAAAACCAATATCCAGAGGTTAAAAAAATCAAAAAATTTATTGAAGGGGGAAATACTTTTGCAACATCTTTAATGAAATCGAAAATGTTTCCAGATTTTGATATTTCTATTATTGAAACAGCTGAGAAATCTGGAAATTTAAATTCTGCATTTCAAACTATTGTTATTTTGACTGAAAGTTATATAGAAAATAAACTGGACGAACTTATAAAATTAATCCCGACATTAGCGATATGTTTTATAGGAATTTTATTAATTGTTATTGTTTGTTCGATGGTTATTCCGATATATTCTGGAATAAATCTTGGTTTTTAGAATTACTTGCTCCAAATATTATGTAGCGAATTGTATCAATTATACGATTGAATAAACAGGATTTCTTTATAGATTTTATCGCTATTAATGGTATTTTTATTGGATTTTTAAAAACTTCTGAAAAATAAAACACAGTTCCTAAAACATCTCCGTTTTTTATTGGAGCAGAAGCGATTGTCTTATAATGATATGTCCTTTCTATCTTTCCTGAACAGAATTTAGACATTAAGATTTTTGGGGTTTGCTCAATAAGTTTTATTGTTTTCTCTTCTCCATATAACAGTGGAACTTCTGTGAGGTTTTGATCTATATAAGAAATATCCAGAATATAGAATTGATTTAACCAGTTTGTAATATTTTTTATATCTTCAAGAACGTTATCTTCTGAATTGCATCCATAAATTATTCCTATATAATTTCCGTTATTCTTATAGGAAAACACACAACCATAACCTGACATTGCTGATTTTATTATAGACATGCTTATTTTTCCATGATGGATTTGAAAATTATATTGCTTATGTTTCAATATATGGAATAAGATATTGTTCATTTCATATAAGGTTAACTTGTTATTTCCCAACGAAGGATTATTTTCCTTTTTTAAATTTTCTAAATCGACTTTTGAAGAAAATATAATATCATCGAAAGTACCCGTATGAATCCGTTTATTTGAATTAAGCTCGCTGAGAATTATTGAGCAATCTAAGTTAGCTATAATAAAACATGAGGCATTCAACTTCGGAAACATCTCTTTCATCTTATCCGAAAGTGGCAATTGATTTGTTTCAAAAGCATTTACGGATAAAATGAAACAGAAAAGAAGGAAAAGTTTATTCGTCTTCAAGCTGTATTGTTTCCTTTACGAAAAAGCTTATGAAGTAAGTCAAAATCAAACAGGCTGGAATAATTAATATCGCGTATTTATAACAATTGATATCATAAATTCTTAGCCCTGAATCATTGACTTTTCCTTCCCAAAAGTAATCCAATAACACGCCTAACAAAGGTTGGAATATTGAACCAATCAACATAACTATACAATTAGTTAAGGCCAATGTTGTGCCTGATATTTCTTGAGGAACACTGTTCTTCGCACATGTGAAACTTATTGGTTGGGCTCCAGTTAAAAATCCTATTATAAATACTGTTATAAACGCAACATTGATATTTTTCGAAGAAAATACCAAAATAACAAAGAGTAACGCCGTAAGAATTGTAGATATCCTTATGGTTTTCATATAGCTTTTTATTTTCCTTGCAAAGATGGCTAATATAACGCTTCCTAATGCTACCCCTATGAAAATAATCGCAGAAGCAAATGATGCTTGTTCATTATTGATACCATATTTTTCCATAAAAAACGGAACAGCCCATAATTCAGCAAAAGCATCAATAGGAAGATACATAAATGCCGCAACAACTCCAGATAATACAACTTGAGGATTTCTTGCCAATTTTAGTACGTTGTTTATAATCGATTCAGGCCGTTTCCTTTTTATATCCATAGTTTGTAAATTCTTCGGAATGAATATACAAATCAAGATGAATATAACTATACCAATCGAGGCAAGCCAATAAGTTGCAGATTGCCAGCCTAATGTGTTTACTAACTTTGCAACTGGAGGCCCTCCAAACAATCCCCCTAGAGTTCCCATCATGTTTGTTATACCTGCTAGAATAACAAAATATTTTTTGGGAAACAAATTTGCTGCAATTTGTAAACAACTAATAAATGCACATGCAGATCCGGAACCTACTAAAAACCGTCCTATTTGAGCAACATACATTTTTTCAGTTCCTGCAAATAGGATAGATCCCACAACGCAAAATAAAGCAGATATTCCAAGAAGGTTTTTAGGCCCCATTTTGTCAAGAATAACCCCACAAGGCAACTGTAAGATCGTATACGAGTAATAATAAAATGAAACTAAAATTCCAAGCATTGTTGAGGTTGCATTAAATGTGATCATGAGATCATTAGTCATTACACTTGGAGATACTCTTAATACCAATTCATAAAGATAAAATACCGCAGCTATTCCGAAAACTAACCAAGATTTAAAATTGGATTTATGTTCCATTTTGTTCATTTTTGTTATACATTTATTTTATTTTAGCATAAATTTTCTATGATTTAACACACAAAATGTTTTCGATTCATAATGTCTTCCGAAAGTGCTATATCTAACATAACTTTTCTTACGAAAAGTTGGTTTCCTGTTTTGTCAAAAATCAATCGAAGACGGCTTCTGGATCGATTTTTGAAGATTTATAAGAAAATCCAGGCGCTCAATATTTCTCTTTTCTATGTCTTCCGAAAGCGCTGTAGGTGCCCCTGCGGTGTCATCAGCCGTTTGCCGG
>CAUDEV010000028.1 GCA_958448685.1 uncultured Alphaproteobacteria bacterium
TTATGAATAAATTTACAAAATTAATCTTAACAAGCGCTATCACTGCAACTTCTGGTTTCGCAACTACTAACACTATAGAAGGAGGCATGACTTGGAATGCAGGAACATTTCCTAATATTGAAAATGCCCATATAACAACTATAACGAAAGGCACTATAACTAACTATACTAATTTTGCTATAGAAGATTATCAAGAAGGCTACACAGCAACTGTCATTTTGGATAAATCGTCAAATCCTGCGAGTGATTTTGTTAATGGTGCTCAATTGAATGCACTTTCGGAAGCATCGCAAGTTATAAAAGATGCAGGATTTGAAACAGAAACTGAGTACAATATAGATTTTGGTAGCGTAGGAGAAGGTATAAGTTTTCAAGATAATTCGGGAATCCCAATATTGATCTCAAAAGCCGATCTGAGCTTTAATCCAACGAGTTTGAATAGAGAAATTATAAATATTGTATCGACTAATCCTTCCATTCAAACTGAAACGGTTAAACTAAAAGGTCTTTCAAAGTCCGATTATTTTTCGGTATACTTTAATCTGGCTACATTAAAAACTGAAGGGCAAACTTATCTTCCGAAAGAGCTACATATAGTCGAACCCGAATATCTATACTATGACAACACAAATGTGACAATTCCTGTCGTCTTAGAAACTACAAGCACAATATTTTCTTCATATAATACTGCTAACTTCCCAAATGCTGATGTAACATTAAAGAGTGGAACGTTAAAATTAGAGAATAATGATTTTGTTGTTAATAAATCGTTAACTCTTGGAGATGGAGCTAAATTAGATTTGAGTAATCGAGGAACTTTAACGATTGCTAGTGGAGCTAAATTACATCTATAGTAGTCTTTCAGCGTGGTATTCTTTACCACGCTTTATGCCATAAACAAATCTTTTGAATCAATTTACGGATTTATGTATGTTGTATTAAATCTATACTAGGAGAGTCTCTTTTTGTCTCGCATCTTATAAACTAATACATTAGAAAATTCTATACACTGGAATTTTAAAAAAATCATGTTATTATATATTAAGATTGAAAAATATTTGTTAATAGTTATGATAGTTTGGTCTGTTTCTCCCATTGCATTTTCAATAGGAACCTGGGGGATATACTGGTATGGAATTATATATGCAACGGCTTTATTTTCATCCTGGGCAATAGCAACTTGGATTTTGAGAAACTTACGAACTAACGGATTTTCTGTTCCTCCAAAAGAAAAATTCGACAGCTTCATGTTTTGGGCTATTATTTTTATAATAATTGGGGCAAGATTGGGACATGTTTTATTTTACGATTTGGAATATTATATCGCTCATCCTTTAGAAATATTTATGTTGAGAAATGGAGGACTTTCTTTCCATGGATCAGTTATTTCCCTTGCAATTTACACTTATTTTTTCATGAGAAAGCACAAATTTTCATGGAAATTGTTTGCAGATATATTTTCCTTAGCTGGTGCTTTCGGAATTGGAATCGGAAGAATAGCAAATTTTGTGAATCAAGAATTATACGGGAAAATATCAACAAATGATTTTTCAGTCATATTTTCTATGATAGATCATATGCCAAGATATCCAACACAGCTTTTTGAATCATTTTTTGAAGGATTTTTAAATTTCTTAATATTATTTGTAATACTCAAAACAAAAGGTTTGAAATCAATGGGAACAGGGGTAATCACAGCTTTGTTTTGTATCATCTATTCATCCGCAAGATTTGCCATAGAATTCTATAAAGATGTTGAAACCTACACATACTTGGGCTCAATAACTTTAACTGTTGGTCAAATTTTATCTATCGCCCTATTCTTTTTTGGTATTTTCATGCTATACTATAAAAGATAGCAATAAGCTTTCTTAAAACATAGCAAAAAATGATTGATATAAATTTCGTGAAACAAAACCCTGGTGTTCTTGACAATGCGTTGAAAAATAGAAACAAGCCATTGATAGAAAAAGAATTATTGGAACTTGAAGAAAAATCCAGAAATTTACAAACTGAACTTCAAAAAATTCAAGAACAACGCAATACTTTTTCCGCAGAATTCGGAAAAGCAAAATCAAAGGGAGAAGACACAAGTGACCTTCAATCTAAAATGGATTTTTTGAAAAAGGAATTAACTAGACTTTCAGACTTATCTAACCAAGCAAGGACAAATTATTTGAATTTGTTATATACAATTCCAAATATACCATCTGACGAATGTCCTATTGGAAAAGACGAAAATGATAATGTTGAAATAAGACGCTTTGGGACACCAAAAACATTTGAGTTCAAACCTTTAGAACATTATGAATTGGGTGCAAAATTGGGAATGATGGATTTTGATAAATCTGCTAGAATCGCTGGATCTAGATTTGTTTTCCTGTTCTCTGAAATTGCGAGATTAGAACGTGCTTTAGCTCAGTTTATGCTGGATATACACACAAAAGAGAATGGCTATACAGAAGTTTACGTTCCTTTGATATTGGATCAAAAGGCAATGTTTGGAGTTGGTCAACTTCCAAAATTTGAAGAAGATTTATTTAAAACAACTATTGGATCATATTTAATTCCAACAGCGGAAGCTTCGTTAACAAATATTCATAATAATGAAATTTTAAGTGAAAAAATATTACCACTCAGATATACCGCCTACACTCCATGTTTTCGTTCAGAAGCAGGATCTGCTGGAAGAGACACTGCCGGAATGCTGCGCCAGCATCAATTTGGAAAAGTTGAATTAGTCAGTATAACAACCCCAGATAAATCAATTGAAGAACATGAAAGAATGACAGAATGTGCCGAAGGAATATTAAAAAGACTTAATCTTCCATTTAGAACAGTCGTACTTTCAACTGGAGATATGGGATTTTCATCAGAAAAGACATATGATCTTGAAGTATGGTTACCTGGACAAGATAAATATAGAGAAATTTCAAGTTGCTCAAGATGTAACAATTTCCAAGCCCGCAGAATGAACACAAAATTCAAAAATGAAAAAACTAACAAAAACGAACTTGTACACACTCTGAATGGATCTGGAATTGCGGTTGGAAGATGCTTAATTGCAGTTATGGAAAACTATCAACAAAAAGATGGTTCTATTGAAATTCCAGAAGCTTTGATCCCATATTTTGGAAAAGAGAAAATAGATGCAAGAAAGTAAGGGAAATAAACTCAGATCTTATGTTTGTGTTTATTTGATTTTGAGAGAAGAAAATAGAATCCTTCTTTCTCTTCGCCAAAATACGAAATTTGAAGATGGAAATTGGTCATTGATTGCAGGACATGTTGAAGAAAACGAAAACGCAACAGAAGCTATGATCAGAGAAGCTGAAGAGGAAGCAAATATAAAAATCATTCCGGAAAACTTAAAAGTTATATATATGATGGACAGAATAACACCAGGCAGACAAAACATCGATATATTCTTTAATTGCTCAGAATATTCTGGAGAATTATTTAATAACGAGCCTCACAAATGCGGCGGACTTTCGTTTTTTGACATAAACAATCTCCCCAAAAATACTGTAAATTATGTAAAAAAAGCAATTTCAGATATTGAAAATAAAATAATATACAGCGAATTCGGATATAATAATTAATATAAAATCATTGCAAGATTTTTAGAAACGTGTTATCCTGAAAAGGATTGGATATAGCTTTAGGTATGATTATGAACTATTATTATATGTTTTCGATATAATTTTAGTATCATATTTTTAAGCTACTAATTCATCCCACAATTTAAAAATCCCTGATACTAATAATTATTTTCTCGTAGTCATTATAATTATTAAATGAAAGGTTATTAGTATGAAAAAACAATTAAGCGCAATATTTTTATTAGCTGGAACAGCTATCGGTTCTGGAATGTTATCTTTGCCTATAGTCCTGGCTAGGTATGGGTTAAATTTCACTTTTATTATTATGTGTTTCTTTGCTTGGCTAACTTATTTCACAGCTATAATACGAACCGATCTTAATATAAATTCCGATTCGAGTTTTTCATTAAGAGACGTTGGAAATCTTTTCAGTGGAAACTCAGCTTCGAAAATAGGAAGTGTATCATTAAAGCTATTATCATATTCATTAATATCAGCATACTTATATGGGGCGGCATCTTTATTAAAAACATTTTTTGATTTTGATCTGAAATTGATTATTTTAGTAATTTCAATTTTCACCATATTGATATTATCTTCAGAAATAAATATCATTAATATTAATAAGAAAATATTTGCTTTATTACTCATAATTCTTTTTGCTGTTATAATAAAACTTTTTCAGAATCTTAAATTTGACAATATTGAAATACAATTTTCTAATTTTGATCATTCTGCGATATCATCTGTTCTACCAATAGTGTTTACCTCATTTGGATTTCAAGGATCACTGCATTCATTAACGAAATTTGTCAACAATAACAAGAAATTAATCAAACGAGCTTGTTTATATGGAAGTTTAATACCAGCTATTGTATATATCTCTTGGGTAGCCAGTGTCATTTCAGTCATATCTTCTAACGACATAAATTTTTTCGAAAAGATGATAAAAAACAATGTAGAATTGTCTGAGTTAATATCATGTTTAACAAATATTTCGAATTGCACTTATATCAAGACTGTATCCTGGATAATATCAATACTAGCTCTTTTCACTTCCATCATAGGGGTTTGTGTTGCAGTTTTTGATGAATGGAAAAATGTTATAGATCGAAAATTAAAACAAAAATTTTCCACATTATGTTCAGCAATCATAACAATTGTCCCTGGGATGTTTATTGCAGTCTTAATACCCAACGCCTTTATTAAAGTGTTAAATATTTCGGGAATGATCCTTTCTATAATTGCTATATTTTTACCAACATTTTTATATTTAAAAATGGCAAAACAAAAAAAACTAAAAATTTCAAAATGGAGATATATTGGAATCATAGTAATCACTATCATAGGGGTATCCATATTTTTATCTGGAGCAAAAGATTTATTTGATGAAATTCGAGGATTTATAATGTAAGATGAATTTATAGATTCTCTACAAGGCTTTGAAATAATGTTAGAAAAAAGTTTAGAAAATATATACGGAAATTATGATGCTTTCTTGATTGATATGTATGGCGTATTATACAACGGAAGTGGATTTTTCGATGGTACATTAGAACTTTTGAGAAAAATAAAAAATTCAGGAAAAAAGATAATAATCTTATCCAACACAACAATAGTATCAAAATCTTGCAAAGAAAATTATTTAAAAAAAGGACTGATAGAAGGAATCCACTACGATTTATTTATTAGTTCAGGAGAAGCATTCAAACAGACTTTGCAAGATTATATTCCCAATGCAAAAACTTATTTCCAAGCTTTTCAACCAAATAATGATCTTTTTAAAGAAAGTTCCTTAACGGAATCAAAATCTATTGAAGGATCTGATTTTGTTTATGTAGGTTATTTAAATGCGGGAAAGCAAATATATATAGCTGATAATTTAAAGGATAAATCAGGAAATATAATACCCCTGGATAATTTGACATCTATAGATTGTCACGATATTAATGATTTTGAAGAAATTTCGGATTTATTAGATTTATGTTTGAAGTTAGGAAAACCATTAGTAGTTGCTAATCCTGATTTGTTTGCTCTTGAATTAGTATCAACTAACGAATTTTCAGCAAGAAGACCTATTTTATGCCAAGGAATCGTGGGAGAATTTTATGAAAAAATGGGAGGAAAAGTTATCTATTTTGGAAAACCTTATTCAGCTGTATATGATTTTGCCAAGAGATTTCTCTTAAAAAATGAAAAAACAGCTATGATAGGAGATACTCTTTGGACTGATATACTCGGAGGGAACATAGCTGGATTTGATACAATTCTGACACTGACAGGAGTATCTGGAGAATTTCTAAAACATTTAGATCAAAAGTCAGATATAAAAGACAAAATAGAATTTCTTTTGGAAAATATATCCTCAAAAATGACTCATAAAAATTTATCAGATTATTCGCAAATTCCAACTCACGTGATAGAACACTTTGCAGGTAATTATTAAATTTCTTCCATTAAAAGAATTATAAAATATAAATTTAATAAATGTAATCTTCATATTTTTTCATGAGATTATCTATATTTCCGACAGGAATTTCTGCTTTTAGGAATTTATTTATCCAGTTTGATAATTTCAATCCTTTAAAATTAACTATCATAGAAATATAATCTTTTTCACCTTTTAATATCAAAGGAACAAGATTTAATGATAATTTAGGATTACGATGTAAAAGAGTTTTTATTTTTGTTTCATCGTTTAATGTTACAATAATTTCTTTATTTTTAATTTTCTCTCCAATGTTGTTATCCCAATCGTCAACAACCAATATCTTCGCATTAGGAAAAATTTCTTGAGTAAAATCGACATAAGAATGATCTTCTGTACCAACAGGGAAATTTCCATCCTCAATAAGTTGCTTTACTGATTTAGATTTATATATTTCCAAAGTTTGTCTGTTTATTAAAAGCATCTTTTTCAATACAACATAAGGATTTGTATAAACAACTTTTCGACTACGATGAACTGTATATGACAATTCCGAAATACCAATATCCCCCTCTCCTCTTTCAATGGCATCAACAACTTCATCAAAACTATCATAACAACATCTGAAAATTAATTTAACCCCCAAAGCTTTTGCAATTTTCTTTGCTAGTTCTATATCTTCACCCGTTAAATCAAATTTCTTATTCTTTTTCTTCATCAAAAATAATGGCCTGTTGGTATCTTTATTAGAACAAACAATCAAAGTTTTTCTTTTCAAAATATCATCTATATCTCCATAAATTATTCCCTTTTCTTTTTTGAAATCAGGAAGAGTTGTTTGGTATTCCACCTCAACTTCTGTATTTTCGGCAGGAATAACTATCCCCAAAAAGAAGAATATCGCAAAAAAGAAAATGCCAACCTTGTTCAGAAACATTAAAAACAAAAACCAAGAGCTTTCTGATAATATTCTATCAAATTTACATTAATTTTTGGTTAATTTGTGCCTTGTAATAATTTAAATCAGCAATTCCTTCAATATATTATTGACCATTTCTGGATTTCCTTTTCCCTGAAGTGCCTTCATAGATTGTCCAACAAAAAATCCGAATAGTTGTGTTTTTCCGGATTTATATTGTTCCACTTGTTTTGAATTATCCGATAAAACTTTCTCAATAACACTTTTAATGACAGATTCATCTTGAATCTGAACAAGTCCCAACTCTTTAACGAGACTCGCAGGAGATTTTCCAGTTTCTGCCATTTCAGCAAAAACAGTTTTTGCAATTTTTCCTGATATTGTTTTATCAATAATCAAATCAACCAACTCGGCAATATATTCCACAGGAAATCCGACTTCTTCGATATCTTTTCCTTCTTTATTTAAAAGGGCAAAGAATTCACCAATCATCCAATTGGCAATCAATTTCGCAGATTCTGAAGCAGAAAATTTTGATGAGGCAACGATCTTTTCAAAATAATATGCGATTTTCTTATCCTCAATTAACACATTTGCATCAGATTCAGAAATTTCGTATTCTTTTATGAATCTTTCTTTTTTGGAGTCAGGTAATTCAGGCATAGTTGCCCTTAATTTTTCTATTCTTTCATCTGATAATATAACAGGTTTCAAATCAGGATCAGGGAAATATCTATAATCTGCAGCATCTTCTTTTGATCTCATTGATCTTGTTTCTCCTGCAATTGAATCAAAAAGCCTTGTTTCTTGAATTATCTCTTCTTCTGATTCTTTTGCTATTATTTGACGTTCCGTTTCATAATCTAAAGCCTGTCCTAAAAATTTTATAGAATTTATATTTTTAATTTCTACACGATTTCCGAATTCTTCTCCGGGTTTTCTAATCGATATATTGGCATCAACTCTCAAATTTCCACGTTCCATATTACAATCCGAAGTTTCGATATATCTCAAAATTGTGCGAAGTTTCTTAACATATTGCATAGCTTCATAAGAAGAACGCATATCCGGTTTTGATACTATTTCCATCAAAGGAACTCCTGACCTGTTCAAATCAACATAAGAAAAATCTGGAGATAAGTCATGTATACTTTTTCCAGCATCTTGTTCTATATGAATTCTTTCAATATTGATAATTTTTTTAGAGCCATCTTTCAATTCGATTTCAAGATATCCATCTGTAATTATTGGATAATACAATTGAGAAATCTGATATCCAGATGGAAGATCCGGATAAAAATAATTCTTCCGATCAAATCTGGAGATTTTATTTATCTTTCCATTTATTCCAAATCCGGATTTAATAGCCTGATCTATAGCGTTTTCATTCAAAACAGGAAGCATTCCGGGCATTGCAGCATCATAAAAACTAACTTGAGTATTCGGATCTGATCCAAAATCAGTTGGACTTGAACTAAATAATTTCGACTTTGTGGAAATCTGTGCATGCACCTCGAGTCCAATAACAACTTCCCATCCTTTTATTAAATTATCCATAAAATTCTCCAGTTTTATTTAGTATATAGTTAATATATCTTTTCTTAATTTTTCAAAATCAGCAGATTCTTCTATAATCTTTGCCGCTTTAAATATATCTATTTCTCCAAATCTATTGCCTATCAATTGAACGCCCATAGGCAATCCATCGTTTGATAATCCAGCAGGAATAGACATAGCAGGAAGTCCTGCTATATTCGCATTAACCGTAAATATATCATTTAAATACATTTCCACAGGCGTCATTTTTTCGGATTCTTCTATTCCAAATGCGGTATTTGGAGTTGTTAGGGTTAAAATCAGATCTACTTTGGAAAAGGCATTATTTTTGAAGTCTTCTTTGATCATTTTCTGAATTTTTAAAGCCTTGGTGTAATATGCATCATAATATCCTGCAGACAGCACATAAGTCCCTGTTAGTATTCTTCTTTTCACTTCCTCTCCAAATCCTTCAGATCTAGAATTGATATAAAGCTCATTAATGTCATTATAATGCTCAGCTCGTCTTGAATACCTCACTCCGTCATATCTTGCTAAGTTTGAGGAAGCTTCGGCAGGAGCTATGATATAATATGCAGGAAGCGCATAAGGAGTTGTTTTTAAAGATATATCAATTAATTCACAACCGGCAGATACCAACCAATTTTTTGCCTTTTCAAATAAATCCAAATTTTCTTGATTCAAACCTTCAATGTATTCTTTTGCAATACCAATTTTCATTCCTCTTATGGATTGTCCTAAAAAACTTGCATAATCTGGAATAGTAATATTTTCTGAAGTTGAATCTTTATCATCATATCCTGCCATCGCGCGCAGCATTATTGCGGCATCTTCAACAGTTTTTGTCAAAGGTCCTGCTTGATCTAAAGATGATGCAAAAGCAACCATTCCCCAACGTGAACATAATCCATATGTAGGTTTTATACCCACCAACCCAGAAAATGCAGCAGGTTGTCTTATGGATCCTCCTGTGTCAGATCCTGTAGCGGCGACACACAGATCTGAAGCAACAGCTGTTGCAGAGCCACCAGAAGATCCCCCTGGAACTAATTTCATATTACTATTGGATTTCTTCCTGAAAGGTAAATAACATGGCCCAAAATAGCTTGTTATATTAGCCGATCCCATTGCAAACTCATCCATATTTGTTTTTCCAATGAAAACAGCGCCATTATTAAGCAAATTCTGAGTTACTGTAGATTCATATTCTGGCACAAATTCAGAAAGTATTTTTGAACAAGCGGTTGTTCGAATACCTTTCGTACAAAACAGATCTTTAACAGCAATAGGAACACCTAATAATGTTTTCTCTTCTCCTTTTGATATTTTTTCATCGGCTTTTTTTGCAGCGTCTATTGCCTTTTCTTTATCAATCGTGACATAAGCATTTAGCTCTTTATATCTTTCAATTCTATCTATATAATAATTCATTAGCTCTAAAGAACTAAATTCTTTGGCTTTTAAACCTTTTCTTACTTCTGATATTGTCAAAAATTTTTTCATCTACCCTACTCTACTTTCATGTTTTCAAAATCTTTAAAAAAACTAAGCACATATTTGGCTTTAGTTTCGGAAGAAATTTGATCTAATTTTATTTTATCATAATCTCCTTTTTTAAAATAACTCATTCCGCTCTCTTTTAAATTTTTCATAATTTCATCCAAATCCTCTGATTTATATCTATTATCAATCCAAGAAAGTCTAAACAATCCAGCCAGAAAAGCAGTCGCCTTCATATAGAATAATGTTGCTTGAAGCTCAAAATCTGAAATTTTTCTATTAAAATATTTTTCCAAAATATATCTTATAACTTCCAGATCATCTATTCCAGATTCATAAAAGAAATAACCAAATTCTGCAAAAACAGAATCTCCTCTTGCTTCTTGAAAATCTATAAAATACACATTCCCCTCATTAGAAATCAATATATTCCCAGGAGCTAAATCCCCATGTATTATAATCTTAGAAGTTTTGTATTTCTTATAAACCTCTGTCAATTGATCATACCATTTGAAAAATTCAGATGGCACTTTCTTTTTACTAATTTTAATACCTTGAACCGAATCTCCTATAGATTCCAGCATCGGTTTATTATGAAAAATATCAGTATTGGAGAAATTATGTATTATTCGCAAACCATGAATAATTTGATTAAGAATATTTTCATTATTTAAGTCAGTTTTAGGATTAAAAACTCTTCCATTTATGTAATCCATAACGATTATATATGGATTTTTTTCGTTATCAGTAAATATTATTTCAGGAGCAAGTCCTTTTTCTGATAGGAATTTATGCATATTCAATTCGGAAATCCGATTTTCCACAGGTATATTCTTACCAAGAACCCTGATAACTAAAGATTTTCCAGGTAAATTAATTTTATAAACATTAGAAGACGACATTCCTCCTCTTAGCAATTCCATATCCGTCTCAAGTGAAATACCGAAATTTTTCACAAACTCTTTAATACCAATATAATCCAATTCATTTAGCTTAGTGGCATATAAAGAAGTAGAAAACAAAATAAAAATCAGAAATATAGATTTAAAAAACATATGTTATCACACTTTATGTATATGAACACTCACAAGAGGTTTCTTTTCGAAATGTCTTGCGATTAATTTTCTTAATGAACTTTCACAAGCTACCTTTAATTTCTCTATATCCGAAGTCTTCACAAGTTCCGTAGAAATTATCTGATATATAACAGAATTTAATTTTTCATTTGTTGTATTTTCCAGATATATACCTTCTATAACAACATCAGGAGATCCGATCAATTTGTCTTCATCTGAAACAACAAAACTGACACTCATATGACCATTATATGTCATTACAGTTCTTTCACGAATAGCTTTTGAATTAATCGGTATCAGATCATCACCATCCAAAGCGTTGAAAATAACATCATGGTGTTTTATCTTTTGTAGCTTTCCCCCCTTGAAATTCACAACATCTCCGGATTCTGCCACAAATACTTCGGATATACCACATTCTTTTGCAAAATCTTTATGAGCAAAAAGCATTCTTGCATCGCCATGAACAGGCATAAGCGAACGTGGTTTCAGCCATTTATACATCAAAGCTATGGATTCTTTGTTTGGATGTCCGGAAACATGAATATCATCTTCCGTATCTGTTGTGACTATTTCAACACCTTTTCTGATTAACAGATTTTGCATCTCACGAATTCCAAGTTCATTTCCGGGAATTACTTTTGAAGAAAATAAAACAACATCATTTTTATCTAATTTTATAAGTTTATTTTCCCCTCTGGCTAATCTAAATAAAGCAGAACGAGCTTCTCCTTGAGAACCAGTGCAAATCACTAAAACCTTTTCGGGGGGCATACTCGCAACTTCTTCATCTGTCAATATTGAATTAACATTATTTTTAAATTGTTTTGAAAAATAAGAAGTTTCAGAAACAGCATCCAGCATCTTATGCATTGATCTTCCAATAATCGCAACTTTCCTTCCAAGTTTTTTTGCCACGCTAAAAATGGTCTCCAATCTTGCAACATTCGAAGAAAAGCAAGTCACAGTTATTCTTTTGTCTTTATACTTTGGTATAATCCTCAATAATGCATCCTTAACGGTTGTTTCAGAACCTATTTGATCTTCTGTCAATATATTTGTTGAATCACAAAGAAGGCAATCTACTCCTTCTTTTCCGATTTCTTCCAATCTTTTTTCATCAACAGAATCTCCTAGGAGTGGTGTTTCGTCAATTTTCCAATCTCCTGTGTGAAAAACATTTCCAGCTTGCGTTTTTATATAAATTCCACAAGCTCCCAAAATAGAATGAGCTAAAGAAACAAACTCTACTTCAAAACTTCCAGTTTTTATAATCTGTTTAGGTCTCACAGTATTAATCTCAACATCCTCCCTCCAAGAATAATCTTTTAATTTCTGTTTCAGAATCGCTGCAGGAAATTCAGTTAAATAAATAGGACATCTCAACTTTGGCCATAGGTATTGAATCGCTCCAATATGATCCTCATGAGCATGAGTTATGAACAAACCTTTTAGCTTGTCCCTTACACTTTCTGGAAATGATATATCTGGAGTTAAAATTTCTATTCCCAACTTATCATAAAAAGCTATTCCTAAATCAACTATAATCCATTCTTTATTATTTCCAATCATAGTACAGTTAGCGCCGATCTGTTCAAGCCCTCCGAGAGGAAGTATCAACAAATCTTCTTTTTTTGCATTCATTTATATTTCTCCTAAAAAATCAGCGTATTTCATTATCAAACACGCCAAAAACATCTGATTTCTTTATCCACCCCTGATATTTTTCTCCTCCACTATAAATCTTTACATTACACCACTTTCCACGGGCTGCAATTAATTCCATAATTACATTTTTCTTAATAATCGCAATCAAATTTGAATTATCATTTGAATCGGACATAAGTTTCGCTGAAGTACTATTTACTGTCATCACAAATCTTTTAGAAGAAAGCAAGCTTTTATGAATCCAACTCTCACTTCCAAAAGGGTCTTTTATCTTTCTCCAATGATCATATTTTGCAATAACCATAACAGGCGTTCCCTTTTGAACATATTCAAAACTTATCTTATATTCTCTTCCAGGCCCTCTGTGAGAATTGGCTTTATTTGATTTTATTGAAGCATAATAAGGATCACAAACCCCGCTTTTTATAAATGCGAAAGATTCATTTGTAAACGCAAACAAAAATAAGAGTAAATATATAATTTTTTTAAATTTCACCTATATAGACCCCTAAATTTCTTGCAGCTTTAACATATTCATTATTTAAATCCAGAACTTTATTCACGTTTTCTATTACATCAGAAATATTCATTGTTTTTAATCTGTTTTCAGAAAACAACAATACTTTCCCGGAAATCTTCTTGTCTATAAGATTAATAGCCTCAAGGCCAAATAAAGTTCCCAGTAAGCGATCATTAATGCAGGTCTTTCCTCCTCGTTGAACGTGCCCTAGAGTGACGCATCTTGATTCAATCCCGGTTTCTTTTATCTTATTTACCAAATGTTGTCCTATGCCTCTATATGCCAAATGTGAATATTTCATCACCCCATCAACATTTTCCACATTATGTTTAAAATCACTATCTTCAACAGACTCAGCAACAACTACAATACAATAATTTTTTCCATTTGAAAAACATTCTTTTACTTTGTTTTTCACTTTTTCAATATCATATTTAAATTCTGGAACAAGAATAATATCAGCTCCTGAAGCTACTCCTGCATACATTGCAATAAATCCGGCATCTCTTCCCATAACTTCAACAACCATAGCTCTCTCATGACTTTTTGCTGTTGATCTGATATTTTCAACAGCTGAAACAACAACTTCCAAAGAAGTCTGGAAACCAACTGAATAATCAGTATAATTAACATCATTATCAATAGTTTTAGGAATAAAAGCTATATTTAAATTTTCATTTTTAATAAGCAGTTCATTTATTAATCGAAGACTTCCATCCCCACCAACACAAACTAATCCTTCCAATTCGAGTTTTTTATATCCCTCATGAATCATATTCTTTATGTCTTCTATAGTCTTTCCAGATTCTATAGTTGACGACATCCATTTTGTGTCGGAAAGAATAATACTACCTGAATTCGTTAACATATCTTCATTACAAAGTTCACCAGTAAGTTTTATAAAATCAATAGGATCATTTGCAAGAGCTCTTATGCCTCTTTTTAGCCCCAACAATTCATATCCAAGATTTTTTGCCCTGATAAAAGCGGCTCTTATGACTGAATTTAATCCAGAACAATCCCCTCCAATAGTCAGTATTCCTATTCTTTTCTTCATATATGTCGTCTATTCAATCTTAACAAATCAGGATATAATCAATTTTTATATTAACATCCTTTAAGTAAAATTTCAAAAGTTATCTGAAGTCGGGATTTAAATGCCAATTTTTAATTCCTATAAAAATTTCTAAAATTTTATGGGACTATTTATTTTTTGACATATAGGAGATATTGAAGATATACTGAAAATATAAGGAATATTCAGGCACGCGACGTGTGGTACCCTTAATATTATACCACACGTCGCGTGCCCTCCCTCCCATGTGCCCCTTTCATGATCTATATTATATTTTCAAAAGGCAGAAACGATTATATTGATTTACTCCCATTTCGTCAAGTCTCGTTCGTTCCACTCAC
>CAUDEV010000029.1 GCA_958448685.1 uncultured Alphaproteobacteria bacterium
AGGAGATTAGGAAAAATTACATTGTATATTAAAATGTGTTTTTCAAGACTATAATCAATTCATAATTTCTTATTACAATATTGCGGATAAAGAAAAAATGAGGATTGGAGAGAAAAATGATTAAAGATGATGCAGTTCGATTTTTAGAAGAAATCAATAATAGCAAGGAATATGCACGTTTTGGAAAATGCTTTAAAACTAAAGAAAAAAAGTACTTTTATGATACTGGGACGGGTAAAGTATGTGAATGTGAGCAAGAAGAGTATGAATTGCTGAACACTCTTATTGATAATAACAATTACAATAAGGTAGTTGAAATGCTAGAAGAACCTCAATATCTAGAGGCAATAGAAAATATTTTCCAGTTATACAAAAATGAGAATATGTTACAAGACCGGGGGATTTCTTTGTTTGAATTTCCAAGAAAAGAAGATATTGACAATTGTATAGAAAATGGTATTCGTCAGGTTATTTTAGAGGTAACGGAACAATGCAATTTAAGATGTAAATATTGTATATATAATGATGCATACGAGAAAAACAGAAATTTTTCCGCTAAAAATATGACATGGGAAATAGCAAAAAAAATGTTAGACTATACAGCATTGCATAGTCAGGAAAAATTATCATTAGGATTTTATGGTGGAGAACCATTATTAAGATTTCCTTTGATTAAGGATTGTATAGCTTATGCACAAAAAATAATGTCAAATAAGAAAATTACATATTCAATGACTACAAATGCAACACTTGTAACAGATGAAATAGCAACTTATCTAGCTGAACTTGAAGATTGCAGTATTATGGTTAGTTTAGATGGTCCAATGGATATACATAATAAATTTAGGATAAAAACTGATGGGACGGGTAGTTTTGAAGCGACAATAAGTGGATTAAAGAAGTTAATGGTAGCTTTTGGGGATAGAGCAGAACAGTGTATATCTATAAATTCAGTTGTATGTCCGCCATATAATATGGAAAAAATGGACCGAATGAAAAACTTTTTTGATTCGTTAGAATGGTTTCCTAAGAAAACTGTTAGGAGAATATCGTATGTGAGTCCAGACAGCTTAGATGACAAGGATTTAGGCGATTACAAAAAAATAAAAGAAATGACAAGTGCAGAATTCTTTTGCCAGTCAAATGAAGCAATCGATCCTATAGGAGAATGGTGCTTTGAACAAATTCGTCATACAGAATTGACAAAAGAAAAAAGCGAGACACTTGGAGATTTTATACAAAACGAATATCTGCGCATTCAAAAACGCTGGCTTACAAAGGAGCCTTTGGATTTTATGCCAATGCATGGTTGCTGTATGCCAGGTATGCGCCGACTATACTGTACAGTAGATGGTAATTTCAAAATATGTGAAAGAATAGGTAATTCACCTTATATTGGAAATGTTAATGATGGTATATCAAAACATGACATGTATGAAAAATACATAAAAGAATATGGGGAGAAAGTGGCTCCACTATGCGCAAAATGTTGGGCAAAAAATA
The DNA here is from genome assembly GCA_958448685.1 of uncultured Alphaproteobacteria bacterium. Lineage (GTDB taxonomy): Bacteria > Pseudomonadota > Alphaproteobacteria > RUG11792 > RUG11792 > MGBC162888. Next base: position 1,504 of record CAUDEV010000029.1, read on the forward strand.
TTTGTTCGCTTTGTTATAACACATGTTTTGATGAAACAGGAGTTGATATAAAAAGAAAGGAAGCTAGTTGCATTTCAGAACGGAATGCCTGCCAAAGGAGATTAGAGCATTATCATGAAACACTTGAAAATCAGCCAGATAGTCTGGAATTTTTAAATGATATAAAAATGGAATAAGCTATCAACTCATTATGAGTTTTGATAAATTTTAACGAAGGGAGGAAAATACTATGAAATTAGTTAATCCAGTAGGAAGAGAAGCAACAAGTCTTAACACAGAAGCTAATTACGACACAAGAAGTGGTTGTACATGTGGATTCATTTTTATGAATACGGTTAAGACAGATTCAGGTTGTGGCTGCTTTTGCACAGGAGATGATGATCAGTTGATCAGATTTTCCAATAATGCAAAGAATTAATTGCAGACAAACAACGCAAAACAAGAATGAGATATCTCTGGGGCATACCCAGAGATATTTTGTTAGAATAAGCCGTTAATTTAGAAAATATAGGAATGCTATATATTGGAAAGGAAAAAGTGTGATGAAAAAAAAATTAAAGAACTTTGGAATAGAAGTAAAAAGCATTATAGAACTCTTATTAAAAAGTTCTAAGAAGAATACGTTTTTTTTGATTTTTACAAATATTATTAGCGGCTTAATGATACCGGTTGAAATTTTGATTTGGAAATATTTTATTGATAGTGTTGTGGTATCAATAAGTTCAAAGAAAATTTTTATGCCAGTTTTGATTCTGATTATACATTTTTGTGTAGGGATTGTTGACAATTTAATTATACATATGGAATCGTATTTTGAGGAAATGGAAGTTGATTACATAAATAAATTTTTGACAGGTTTAACTATCAATAAAACATCAAAGCTGGAAATGTCATATTTTGATGAAAAAAAGAATTATGATATAATTCAAAAAGTTAATACTGAGTCCACACAACGATTAATAAATATTTTAAGCATGACAATGAATTTTGTGCGTAATTTTGTGACATTAGTAGGAATTGTAAGCGTACTTTTATTACTGAATGGGTGGATAATAATTTTTTGTTTGATGATAAGTGTGCCATCTGCCTTAATAAGCTATAAAATGTCAAAAAAGCAATATAAAATTTTTAATTCTAGAATTGAGGATTTAAGAAAGATTACAGAAATAAAAAATATTCTTGTTAATTATGAAAATGTAAAGGAATTGAAGATATATAGACTTGGTAAATTCTTTGAAGAATATGCAACTAAGTTATGTGATAAATTTATTTGTCAAAATAAAATAGTAAAAAAGAAATATGTTATGGATGTAAATTTGTCGGAAACTTTACAAATAGCAGTTTTGTATTTATTAAAATTTTATGTTGTTATACAGGTAGTTTACAAGAAAATGTCGATTGGAGATTTATCTCTTTTTATTAATGCAATAGATAATTTCCATAATTGTATATCATCAATGTTTAAGTCTATCATAAAATTATATGAAAATGGCTTATATATAAAAGATCTAAATGATTTTTTGAGATTACCGGTTCAAAAATCTAAGACTGGTTTAAAATTCAATAATAAATTTAAAATAATAGAATTTAGTCATGTTTATTTTAAATATGGTCCAAATGAACCATATATTTTGGAAGATATTAATCTGACTATTGAAAGAGGTAAATCTTATGCATTTGTGGGAATTAATGGGGCTGGAAAAACAACAATTGTAAAATTGCTTCTGAATTTATACAGACCGTCGAGCGGGAGGATAACAATTGATGGAGTTGATATTAATAAATTTGCTGTTGAAGAATATTGGAAAAATATTGGTGCGGTGTTTCAGGAATTTATTCAGTATCCATTTGATGTTAATCATAACATTGGATTTGGCTGTGTTGAAAAAGGATTCGATTCTGAATGCATAAAAGATGCAGCAAAGAAAAGTGGTGCTTATGAATTTGTGTCTAAATTGAAAAACGGCTTTGAAACAAATCTAAAAAAAGGTTGGGAAGAATCGACACAGCTTTCGCTTGGGCAATGGCAAAAAATAGCAATTAGCCGAGTATTTATGGAAGACTTTCCAATATTGGTATTAGATGAGCCAACAGCTTCAGTGGATGCAAGAACCGAATATGAATTGTATAATAAGATAAAAATGCTTATTAATGATCGAACATGCATACTTATATCGCATAGGCTATCTACAGTAAAATTAGTCAATACCATATTTGTACTAGAGAATCACTGTCTTGTAGAGAAGGGAACCCATGAGGAACTTATGAAGAAAAATAAGGTGTATGCATCATTGTATAATATGCAGGCAGAAGCATATGAGGATAATCTATGAAAGACATAATCTACAGAGAAAAATTAAATGATAATGTGAACTGTTGTTGTCGTCAGACAAATAGTTCTGATTTTCAAATTGCTTTAGTTGTTCAAACGGGATCAATAAAGGAAGTAAGGGGACAATCTGGAATAGCACATTGCATGGAACATATTAATTTATTATGGGATAAGCACAATCCAGATACTACATTCTATGGTCACGGTTATACCAATTATTTTGAAACAGTATATATTATACATTGTAAATTGAAAAATTATAAAAAGGCGATACAAGTTATTGGAAATATAATGTCAGGGGTATACATAACTCAGGACTATGTTGATGAAGCAATTTCAGATGTAAGTATTGAAATCGAACATGCAGAACAAAAAAGTGCAGAAATATGTAGAGAATTGTATAGTAATGATTTATTCCTTGAAAAATTACCAGTTGGAAAAATGTCTGATGTAAGAATGTTGAATTTAGAAAAAATAAATAATTTCTATTTGAAAAGATATCTAAAGAGCAATATGTCAATCTGTATAGTGTCATCATTAGATCCTGTTGAATATATAGAATTAGTAAAGAAAAGAGTGAGGAGTATAGCATTCCAAAACAATGATATGCTATACTTAAATTTATTGAGATCTGATAAATGTATTATTCAAATGGAACCAAGAAAAGATGGAAATGCAGTAGTATTATATAAAAATGTTAATCTTGATTTATGGTTACCAAGTGAAATTAAGTTAGGCTATGATTTTTTCCTTGATATATTAAGAATTAATCTATATGAATGTTATTCAAGAAAGTATAATATAAGTGGTATAACATGTTCATTGAAAAAATTTTATCAGCAGAATAGAATCTTAAAGATTAGGATTGTTTTAAGAGATGCTACATGCAAAATCTCACAAATAAAATTAGGACTTTTAGACATTGATGTTACTGAGAAACAAATGAATAAAATAAAAGACCAATATGAAAAATATAAATGCAACGAGCATATATTCCTGAATAAGGAGGATTTTCTTAAAGAATGTATTGATGAAGTAATAGGAAGTGAGAAAATAATGCTTATTGATGACGAGAGAAAACTTATAAATAAATTGTTAAATTTATCTGGACTTGAAATAAATAATTATATAAAAAAATTATTAAATGGCATTAGATTCGTATGAGCGAGAGTTTCATCATTAGCCAGATGAGAAGTAATATGACAATATCAATAATATTAGTTAGTGTCTGCTGATTAAAAGAAAATCAGCTTGAAAGCATTGATTTTACTGCGTTTCTCACTTGAAAATGCTATAATAAAGTGCATGGTTTTATAAGATTCCAAATCTTTTTTCGTGCAGTTTTCTTTAGAAAAGTATTATTAAAGGAGTGAAAATCAATGTATAAATGTACTGACAATACACAGAGCAACTTTCTAAAATTTAACCAGCCAATAGGACTTCACATGAACCCAGAAAACAGATGGATAAAAATGAAAGATGCAATTCCATGGGAAATATTTGAAAAGAAATACTCCCGTCTGTTCAAAGGAAAGAATGGGCGTGTGGCAAAACCATTACGCCTTGCCCAGGGTTCTTTGATCATTCATACCAAATATCAGTATTCTGATAGAGAACTGGTTGAACAGTTGACTGAAAATCCGTATTATCAGTATTTCATCGAGCTTCTAGGTTATCAGGAAGAAACTCCGATTGATTCAAGTACGTTGGTCTTATTCCGCAAACATCTGAAAATGCATGTCATCATGGAAGCCAACGAATATATGCTGGATGCCCTCAAAGAGAAGGAGGTCAGCGATAAAAAAGATGATGACCATACAAATCCTTCATCCGGAGGTGGAGCTGATGCGCAGAAAGCCAAACCAGAGCAGCAAGAACCTGAAAACAAAGGAACTCTTATTCTAGACGCAACCTGTGCACCATCAAAAATCAGATATCCGCAGGACTTTTTATTGCTTAATGAAGCCAGAGAAAAGCTCGAAACAATCATCATCCGTTTTTGTAAAATCTATGGATTTTCCAGACCACGTATGTATCGCAAGCAAGCCAGAAAGAATTACCTTGCACTTGCAAAAGCAAAGAAACGCAGCACTAAGAAAATTAGGGCAACCATCCGTAAATAGTTAGCATACATCAAACGTGATATCAAGTATCTTGAGAACTATATGGAGGACGGCTATGCACCGACTTCAAAAGAGATATCACTTCTGATGACAATATATAAGCTATATGAACAGCAGCAGTACATGTACGAGAACAAAGTCCATAGCGTAGAAAACCGTATTGTCAGTATCACACAGCCATGGATTAGACCAATCGTCAGAGGAAAAACAAAAGCCCCGGTAGAATTTGGTGCAAAGTTTGACCTTAGTGTTGATGATAATGGTCTTGGCAGAATAGAGAAATATCCTACGATGCCTATAATGAAAGCACAGTACTTATTGAAGCAGTAGAACGCTTCAGGGAGCGAACTGGTCATTACCCGGAACGTTTACTGGCAGATCAGATATATCGAACCAGAGATAACAGAAATTTCTGTAAAACTCATGGAATACGATTATCCGGTCCAAAGCTTGGGAGACCAAGTCTTGCAATGCAATCAGCGAAAGAGAAAAAACAGGAATACCAGGATAACACCGATTGAATCGAGGTAGAGCGCTCCTTCAGCTTAAGCAAACGCTGTTATGGAATGGACTTGATAAGAACTAGTGTATTGGCACATTGATTTTTAGCATTACAACAGCTTCCGAATAGGAAGTTGTTGTAATGCTAAAAATCAATGTGCCAATACACTAGGCTCTACGACACAACACTTACATCTATCGCGTTATCTGTGTTTGTGACAAATCTTTTCAAGATACAGTCACAGATACTTTTTGATCTTCTTTGGCTGAGGCAACTATTAAGGTATCAACCTGCTGATTTTGAACCGGAAACGGTTTGATCAGCAGACACTAGTTAGAAATTTGTTTGATCATTTATATTCTGAAATAATGCACAGCCGGAAAACATAATTCATAAAAATACATGTTTGTTATTTTATGAAAACTAAGTTAGAATTACAAATATATATAAGGATATGCAAAATAAGGCAGAGTGAGGTGAAAATAATATGATAAGCATTACAATATGTGATGATGAACCAGGTACGTGTAGTGATATAGAAAATATAATTTTGAATTATACACATAGCCATGCAATTGAAACCGTAATTGAGATATTTTATTCTGGTGAGACACTATATGAATCCATGGAAAAAGGTTATAGGACAGATCTTTTGTTTTTAGATATTCAACTTTTTGAAATGAATGGTGTTGAGGTGGGAAAAAAGATTAGAGAGCAGCTGGGAAATGAGAAAATTAGTATAATATATATTTCTTCAAAGGAAACTTATGCAATGAGTTTGTTTCAGGTCAGACCATTTGATTTTCTTGTAAAGCCGCTTACTAGGGAAAGAATATTGGAAACATTAGAAAAGTGTATAAAAATAACTGAAATCAATAAAGGGATTTTCTATTTTAACATTGCGAAAACTATTCATAAATTATATTTTGATGAAATAAAATATTTTGAATGTAAAGGAAAAAAGATAGAGATACATTCTCAAAATGATGTAATAGAGTATTATAGCGGAATGAAAGAAGTTGAAAAGCAAGTTATTGGAAAAGGATTTTTGGCTATCCATAAATCCTATATTGTAAATACTATGTTTATTTCAGCTTATCATTATGAATCAGTGAAAATAACAGACGGGACGGTATTACCTGTTAGTCAGAAATATCGAAAAAAGATGAAAAGCTATTTGCTGGAATTGTTATAGTTCAGGAGGAAATTTTTGGTTGTTATTAAGTTATGTATTTTAATTATAGATGCAATTCATATTAGTTTGTTGATGCGTTTTTGTCGAATTTATATAGGGGAATATAAAATAAATAAAAAAAGTGTTAGCATTTTTTTTGTAGCACTTTGGTTATTCAATAGCTTTATGAGAGGAACTGTTCAAGGGCTAATTTCGTCTCAAGATGCAATTCTTTTTTTGACAGAAATTTTGTTCCTATTTATAGTAACATTCTTTTATATTGGGAGAGTATATCGACGTATGGTAGTTACATTCCTCATTCCAGTTTTTTATTGGGGAGGAGAATGGATAATTATATGTATTCTTTTTCAGACGTTCATGGCTAATGATATTCAATATATTTTGGGAACAATTTGTGCTGATTTACTATTTGCAATACTTGTATTTTCACTAGATAAATTCCATAAAACAAAGCAAGAGCAAGAACGAGAGCTACTAATGCAAGAAATACATATGTATGAAAACCAATTTGATATTATTTACAACTCGCAATTAAATTTTCAATCTCTAAGACATGATTTAAAACATCATCTAAAAATGCTTACTGACATGGTTAGGTATGAGGATAAAGAACATGTAATTGATTATCTTCATTCAATGGGAAGCTTTATGGAAAGTGAGAAAAAATATGTCACGTCAGGCAATGATAGAATTGATAGTGTTTTAAATTATATGCTTGAAAAAGCCAGAACTGCAAAAGTTGATGTTAAATGGCAAATCAGTATTCCAGAGCATCTAAATGTATCTATTTTTGATATTAATGTCATTTTAAGTAATATACTTGATAATGCGTTGAATGCATTAAATAAAGTAACGCAACCAGTGTTATACATTTATATTAAATATGATCGAGGAATACTATGTATTGATATTAAAAATAATTGCATTAATAGTAACTATTCAGAAAATACAAAAAACAAAATTGACCCATTTGGGAAACATGGATATGGGTTAAACAATGTTCGTAGAGTTGTAAAGAAATATCATGGTAATTTGGCAATTAGCTGTTTGGATGGTTTTTTTACAACACGCATTATTTTATATATAGAAGATTAGTCAAAACAATAAGAGACTAGCAAAAATGTTGAGGATGATTATACTACATATATCCATACATTAGCTGGTCTCTTTTATTTTTTCCATAAAAGTAAGCGATTTTTCCAAGATACAATTAAACAGAACTTTATGGATTACAATTGTTAGCATAACAATAAATAAAGGGAGTGGTAATTATATGCAAAATAAGGAAAAACGTTATTTTTTAATTGATGGGATTAGAGGCGCTGCGATAATTAATATGGTATTGTTTCATTTTTTATATGATATATTCATTGTTTATGAAAGAAATCCGTTATGGTACGATTGTATGCCAATACACATTTGGCAACAAATAATTTGTTGGACGTTTATTTTTATATCTGGATTTGTTTGGACATGGGGAATTAAAAGTAATTTACAGAGAGGTATATTTTTTAACATATGTGGTTTGGTTATTTCAATTATTACAGTCGTATTAATCCCGTCTGAAGAAATTTGGTTTGGAATACTTAATTTTATGGGGTGTGCGGTACTTTTAATGTATCCAATCAAAAGAACTACTGATAAGATACCACCTACTTTGGGGGTTGTGATGAGTTTTATTTTGTTCATTTTATTCAAAAATATACAAAATGGGTATATAGGCTTTGGACATTTGGTATTAGCAGTTCCAAAAGTATTATATTCCATAAAAATATTGACACCAATTGGATTTCCTTTTTCAGGTTTTTATTCAAGCGATTTTTTCCCGTTACTACCATGGATGTTTTTGTATTTGTGCGGGTATTTTTTTAATAAAATTTTTGAAAGCCATAATAAATGGAAAAAAATAGCGACTCATAAAATTCCAATATTATCGCTGGTAGGGAAAAAAACTATTTGGATATATTTACTCCATCAACCAATAAGCATGCTCATATGCAATCTTTTATTTAGATAAGGAGCCGTAGGTATGAATACAATTTTAAACGTAGAAAACATTGTTAAAACGTATGGGAAAAAAATAAATATAAAAAGAGCTCTTAATCACATTCAATTTAGCTTAATGGAAGGGGAATTTGTAAGTATCATGGGACCATCAGGTTCTGGAAAAACAACATTGCTTAATTGCATTTCAACAATAGATGCGATAGACTCAGGACATATTTATTTGAATAATCAAGATATGACCAATTTAACAACTCAAAAGGCGGCGCAGTTTCGTAAGGAAAATTTAGGTTTTATTTTTCAGGACTTTAATTTGCTAGATACACTAAGTATAGAAGAGAATATTGCATTACCTCTTTCAATTAGTAACATATCAACAAAAAAAATACAGAATGAAGTGAAAAAAATAATGCAAAGGCTTTCGATTGAAGATATAGCAAGTAAATTTCCAATGCAGGTATCAGGGGGACAAAAGCAACGATGTGCCTGTGCAAGAGCATTTATAGGTAGCCCTAACCTGATACTAGCCGATGAGCCAACAGGAGCATTGGATTCGGTGTCAGCAAAACAAATTCTAGAACTTTTGAATGAATTGAATATAGAAGAACATACTACGATTCTAATGGTAACACATGATCCGGTTTCTGCCAGCTATGGAAATAGAGTTTTGTTTCTTAAAGATGGATATTTAAGAAAAGAGTTATGTAAAGATAACATGAATAGAAAGAGTTTTTACCATGCTATTTTAGCTGAAATTTCTTTGGGTGAAGGAGAGCAACTATGCTAAGAACATTATCTAGAAGAAATGCCAAAAGACAAGTGACGGATTATGTAATTTACATTATGACACTAGTAATAACAGTGGCATTATTACTTTCATTTAATATGATTATTTTTTCAAAGGAAATTGATGCCGTAATAAAAGAAAAATCTATTCTTCCGCTGATGATTATAGGAGTAAGTATGGTAGTAGTTGTAATTATGTCAACTCTTGTAAATTATATTACAATATTTATGTTGAAAAGAAGAGGCAAAGAGTTTGGATTATACATGTTACTTGGAATAGACAATAAATGTGTAGCAAAAATGTTTGTAAATGAAAATTTATTAATTTATAAAGTTGTTTTATTGGTAGGATTAATTGTGGGAACTCTTTTTTTTCAAATAGTTAAGTTACTAGTAATCAATATGTATTCTATTCCATATAAGTTTATGATTGAAATTTCTTGGAAAGCAATTCTACTTACGTTATTTTACATGAGCATGATTTTTGGATTGGCATCATTAAAGGTAAGCCATGTAATAGAAAAAATGAGCGTGCAGGAACTTTTATACATAGAAAAATGTGAAAAGGGCGATGAAGATATAGGTAGTAAAAAAAATGCAATTACAGCTCTTATATCAATAATATTTGGTTTGTTAGGCTGCGGTATTATAGTATTGTCTACTATAAAACAGATTTCTGATTCTTGGAATTTTTTTGCAATAATATTACTTATGTTTTTTTCATACTCATTTTTTTATAACTTTCTTAAGATTATTTTTCTACATCTAAAAAATGGAAAGTGGAAATATCATAAAAAACGTTTTTTTATTTCCAGACAGATCACATCAAAAATGGTTCCTAATATATCTCTTTTTACAGGAGTAACAATGGCTATGACATTGGCTCTATTTGCAATTAACTGGGGAATATATTTTTCAAATAAAGTCGATGAACGTGTAAATGCTGTTGCGTTTGATGTTGCCTTTTTTAATGAAGAGGAAAATACGGATTTTTCTTCGTTCCTATCTTTTTTGAATAAAAAAAACGAGTTGGTAAATAGCTATGAATATAATCTGTATACAAATTATGAAAATAGTTTTTACTTGGAAACACAGAAAAAAATACGTGGGAAATTTGAATTTACAATATCAAGTACTGAAAATGATGTTTTCATGAGCGAAACTGATTATGTGAATCTTCGCAGTATTTTAGACCTAAAACCGATTATGCTTGCAGATGATGAGTATATTTTACAGTGTACAAGTTCAAATGTTGAGGCACTTGAATTATATGTGCAAAAAAAGCCAAATTTAAAAATTGGAAATTCATATTATAGAATAAGAAATATTTATAGTGAAAATTTTATGCAACAAGAAGTAAAAGGAAATGGAGAGGGGGTATTAATTGTTGTTCCAGATAATGTGATTAATGACTTGAGCTTTTATATGAATGTGTTAGCTGTAAAAACGAAATCCAATTTATCTTTAGTGGAAATTAATAATATGAAAAACATTGATGATAAGTCATATATAGTTTCCAAAGCAGGAGTACGAAGTCAATCAGCTTCAATGGCTATTTATGCTGTTGTGCCACTATTTTATTTAGCGATAGTAATTATTGCAATGATATGTACGGTGCTTTCAATTCAAATTTTGAGTGAGGCAAAGAAAGACATAAGAAGTTGTAAGATTTTAACATACTTGGGAATGGAGGAGAAAGAATATAAAAAAATTTTGAAAAAACAGTTAGCGATACTTTACTTTTTACCGGCTGTACCTGCAATGTTGATTAATGTGATTATTTTTCCGATATCAGTGAGTGGAACTGTAAGAAAGGCAAATGGAATGCTACATATTGTTGGAGTATGGCAAGGAATGAAACAATTAGGAATTACCATTATTATTTTTGTGATTTTTCTTTTTTTGTATTATTTTGTTACATACAAATTATACTTGAAAATTTGTAATAAAGAGTGTGTGCAATAGATTCTAACATGATTATATGATGATTTCACATTAAAATTTGTAAACTAGAGGCTGTGAAAAAACACCCTGATTAGAAAATAGGATTTTCAACTCACACCTACGTGAATTGAAAATCCTATTTTTTAGTTAAGGTTTTTTTCACAGCCCCTTTTGGACTAAATTGTTTTTACTTACTTTAGTAAGTGTCAAACCGCTCGCCTATACAAGATATAAAATTTAGTGCCTCCTTGAATAAATCAATGGATTTTTTCAAGGAGGACTAAAAATAAGCATGGATCGATGTACACATGATGTTCGCTCCGCACACTGGAAAAGTATTATTTATAACTGCCAGCAGAGGCCGGCTGGTCAAAGTGTGAAGCAGTGGCTAAAAGAGAATGACATTTTAGAACAAAGCTATTACTACTGGCAACGCAAGTTTCGAAAGGAAACTTATGACCAGATAAATAAAAACAATCTACTGTCAATCCAAGACAATCAAAATGCAGTCTCATTCGTTGAGATAGCTGCACCTGTTCAACAGGAAGTTTCTACCAGATGCAACGTTGAAACAATCAAGCCAGCAGCCGTCATCAAAGTAGGAATGGCGTCAATTGCGATATCAAATGATATATCGGAACAGCTTCTATCACAGATTTTGAAAGAGGTGACACATGCTTGAAGATGCAGCTGGTATACGCCGTGTGGTATTGGTTTGTGGGACGGTTGATCTTCGCAAAGGAATTGATGGTCTGGCAATGATTATTGGTGATAAATACGACCAGAATCCATTTGAGAAAGGAACACTATTTCTCTTTTGTGGAAAACGCTCTGATCGTTGCAAAGGGCTGCTATGGATGGGAACAGGATTTTTACTCCTTTACAAACGTTTTGAAAATGGACGATTATCCTGGCCAAGAACCACAGCTGAAGCTGCCGAACTAACAGAAGAACAATACAACTATTTAATGCTGGGTTTAAATCCCCTGGATTCTAAAATCAAAGATGTCGATCCTAAAAATATTTACTGATGTTTGTGCAAAACAGAGATTTTTTTCACCTGTTTTTTCACATATAAAATGCCGGTTTCCGCATGTTTACAACATTTACAGATGGCTTTGTGATACGTTAGGAAGCCTTTATCATTAAATTTTGAACATTATATGTGGGTTCATCGCTCAGGAGAGCTATACAAAGATCGTCCTATCGTAGTATACGAATATCAGAAAGGGCGAGACCACAAGATTCCTTTAGAATTCTACAAAGATTACAAAGGTATTCTTGTAACTGACGGTCTTCAACAATACCATCTGGTTGATAAGCTTCTGCCTGATGTAATAAATGCGAATTGTTGGGCTCACGTAAGACGAGATCTTACGGAGGCAGTTAAGGCTGCAGACAAAAAAGATTCGAATTCTGTCAGGCAGTCGGTGGCGTATCAGACACTGCAAAAAATAGGTGAGTTCTATAACCTAGATACAGAACTAAAAAAGCTTTCATCATCTGAGAGACTTCAAAAACGGCAAGAAGTAATAAAGCCGTTGGTTGAGGAATTTTTTGTGTGGGTAAAACAGCAGGTTTTAGAATGTGCCGTTCCACCAAAGAGTAAAACAGCGCAAGGTCTGAATTATATCATTAATCAGGAATCTTATTTGAAAGTATTCCTTACAGATGGGGATATTCCTATCGATAATTCAGCCAGCGAAAGGTCTATCCGAACTTTTTGCGTAGGCAAGAAGAATTGGATGTTCCATAACACAGCCAACGGTGCGAATGCCAGTGCGTTAATTTACAGCATTTCTGAAACCGCCAAGTTGAACAATCTTCGCCCATACAATTACTTCAAATATATACTGACAGAGTTGCCAAAACACTGTGATGAAAAAGGAAATATAGAACCTGCAGATCTGGACTACATAATGCCTTGGACAGAACAACTTCCAGAGGAATGCAGGAAACCACACCGCTCATGATAAAAGCGGCGTTAACTTTAGTGTCAGGCGGATGTTTTGACGTTTACTTACTTTATGAGTATCCAACTAAAAAGTGCATACTTTTCGATTGGGCAGAGTACTATTGCGTCGGAATATTCACTATATGAGTATTCCAATGCAATAGTGCACTGTTTCCGATATATCAATTGCTAATTGCAGACAACAT
>CAUDEV010000030.1 GCA_958448685.1 uncultured Alphaproteobacteria bacterium
CTAAATTTCGTAAATCAATCCCTATCTTTTCGTTCCTTTCGAAAAAATAATATAATTAAGTTACTGAACGCCACTCAGCGCCCTTAATTTCAGTATATACATTAGGGGACACGTATGTCAAAAAATAAAAACTCCCATAAAATTTTAGACATTTTTCTCGATGTTTTTATTGCTTATTTTAAACTAATACAGTGTGAGGAAACTCTTGTCTCACATCTGTTTGAACTAATACAAAAATTGGAAGCTAATTGATAAATTTAATAAAGCATGTTAAAATAAATTGTTATATTAATCACCGTTTTTATAATCAAGAGTGTTTGACTTATCTGTTTTAAATAAAGAACAACGAGAAGCTGTTGAAACAACAAATGGCCCTGTTCTTGTTTTAGCAGGAGCAGGAACTGGAAAGACAAAAGTTTTAACATCTAGAATAGCTTATATAGTTCAAACAGGCTTGTGTAATATAAACGAAATATTAGCTGTGACCTTTACGAACAAAGCAGCCAAAGAAATGAAGGAACGCGCTCTTAATCTTTTAAATCAAGATTTTGGGTTTAATCCAGGAATTTTATGGATTGGAACTTTTCATTCATTAGCTTTAAGAATGATCAGGCCTTTTCATGAAAAATTTCAAAGAAGTTCTGGATTTTCGATAATAGATGCAGACGACCAATTAAGGTTAATCAAAAAACTAATAAAAGAATTCAATATAGATGACAAAAAGAATACGCCAAAACAACTTGTATATTATATCAATCGTTGGAAAGATCAATATAAATCTCCAGAGGAAGCAAGGAAAATAACACAAAGATTTACTATTGAAAATACGGCTGCAGGATTATATTCGCCATATCAAGAAATGCTGGCTTCTCTTGATGCTATTGATTTTGGAGATATCTTAAAAATTTCAATTGATTTATTAAAACAAAACCCTGAAATACTTGAAAGATATCAAAATAAATTCAAATATATAATGGTAGATGAATATCAAGATACAAATATTGCTCAATACATTTGGCTAAAACTCCTATCAATGGGTCATGGGAACTTGTGCTGTGTGGGAGATGACGATCAATCTATTTATGGATGGCGAGGAGCTGAAGTTGGAAATATATTAAAATTTGATCAAGATTTCAAAAACGCAAAAATTATCAGATTAGGACAAAATTATCGATCTACAAAAAATATCATAAAAGCCGCAAGTGGTCTCATCTCAAATAACTCTTTACGTATGAAAAAAGAGTTTTGGACAGAAGAAGGAACAGGACTGCCTGTTATTGTTAAAGCCCTTCCGGATCCTGTCAGTGAATCATATTTTATCGCTACCTTAATTGAAAATAAAAGAAAAAATGGTATAAATTTTAATGATATGGCAATTTTAGTCAGAGGAGCTTTCCAAACGCGTGTTTTCGAAGAAAGAATGCTAGCTTCCGGAATTCCTTATACAGTCATAGGAGGTATAAAATTCTATGAACGGAAAGAAATTAAAGATGCTGTTGCTTATTTAAAACTGACAGTAAATATAAATGACGGCATAGCTTTCGAGAGGATCATAAATCTTCCGAAAAGAGGAATTGGACCAACGACAATTAATAAATTTTATGCTATATCAAAGGAAAAATCTATATCACTTCCACTGGCTGCGAAAAAATTTGCAGAAATGACAAAAAGTAATGTATCAATAAAATTAACTGAATTCTTCGAAAAGTTGAATTATTGGAAGAGCGAATTAGATATTCTTTCTCCTTCTGAACTTATGCAAAAGATACTAACAGATTCTGGATATATAGACATGTTGAAAGAATCAAAAAGTATTGAAAATGAAGCAAGACTCGAATCTTTAGACGAATTGATAAACGCCCTTCATGAATTTGATAATGTTAATGAATTTTTGGATTACATAAGCTTGGTTTTAGATAATGCTGACTCTGGAAGTTATGACAAAGTAACTATCTCAACAATTCATGCTGCAAAAGGTCTTGAATACCACACAGTATTCATTCCCGGATTTGAAGAAAACATACTTCCTCATCAAAGATCTATCGCTGAAAAAGGAAATTTGGGAATTGAAGAAGAAAGAAGGTTATGTTATGTCGCAATCACAAGAGCAAAAAAAGAAGCATATATAACGTTTTGTAATAGACGAAATATGTATGGATCTTATAATATGAGTTATACCACCCCTTCAAGATTCCTCCGTGATTTACCAAAAAGTTGCGTCAAGATATTATAATTTCAGTATATTCCTCGCTCTTTCCACAAGTCAAATTCTAAAAAGTCCCATAAAATTTTAGAGATTTTTGCGAGGCTTCTAGAAAGTTATTTTAAATATCTCCAAAATAAAAAATAGTATTGTTAACGGAAAATTTACCTTTTTTTTTAAAATTGAATTTAGGGAAGAAAAGTTTTGAAAACGCTCCCCTATAACGTAAATATAATTTTTTATGGAGGTAAATATGAATAAATTTACAAAATTAATATTAACAAGTGCTATTATTTCAACTTCTGGTTTTGCAACTCAACAAGATGGAGGTACGATCTCGGGTGTTGGTCAAATAGACCAAGGCGCAACCATGGAAATGGAGGCCGGCATCAAGGCTACCATGGATAACAAAGCGGTCATCCACAACTATCACATTATCCAAGGTCCTGCATCTGATGATATCAGCACAGAAACAGTTGTTGGTGATGAGAACAAAGCTACGATTTCAGGTTTAGCTGATGGTTCCAAAGCCGTAATACAAGGTACTTCAGAGGAAAAAATCATTAACTATGATCACATCATGGAAAAGGATGAGGATTTCGCGGGACTTGATGGATTTGAAGTGACTACTCCAACGTATTTCAGGCCAACTGGAGGAGCAAAAATTCAAGGTGCGGTTGATACAACTGATGTCACTGTGACTTCTGCGATAGCTGACTTGATTCATGCAATCGATCTTCATAATGAGGGAACGGATGTTATGCTTTTGACAACGAATTGTCAAGAAGAAGACAAAACTATGAGATTGACGAATAGTGATAAAGAACAAGTTATCGTCAAAGCAAACATTGCGAATGAAATTGCAACAGGTGATACATCTAGTAATTCTCACTCATTGGTTGTTCGAGGAGCTTTTAGATTTGAGGGTGATCAATCGAGATTTAATCAAACAGACACAACATTAAAATTCAAGAAATCACATTCAGAAATCGGGACTTCGAAGTCTTTGTTCATGACGCCAATAGATGTCGAAGAAGAGTCAAAATTGGTTATTGACGCAGCGGGAGTTGAAATGCCGCATGATGTAACAATAACGAATTCGAAGTTTATTGTGAATCCAAATGCGAGTTTCACTCTAAAACCAGGAGCAAGATTGTTGTTCAAATATACAGAAGGTGTATTAACAATAAGTTATCCTTCGGAAAACCCTACGCAAATGACGTGGAATGTCGGTGATTTCACAAATGAACTCACGGAATATTATGTTTATCAAAACAAAAATGGTATTTATTGTGAGTTCTGGAAAGAGGGAGAAGAATGGAAAACTATATATGAAGGAATTTCACTTGTAGAAAGTGGGGATAAGTTGGTATTTACCAAAACATATAATGAGGAAACAACGACAGCAGAAATTCCGTTATCCGACATTGATAAGAAGTATAATTGGGAAAACCGTATTGTTTATGAAGCTCCAGATTCTGAACATGAATTAGGTCCTTCAAGCAGTACCACTCTCCATTTCGCTTATGCCCATGACAACGTCTTCTCCTATGATTATGACACTGAAAATGACACTTGGGTAAGACGGAATCAAAATTTGATTGTTCCTGCTAACTTCGACCTTTCGACGATTACTTCTAATAATTCTACGTGGCTAGTTTTGAAAGGTGAAGAAAATATATTTAGTATAAAGAACTCGAGTAGTGGAGGTAATGCTGCTGTTAACCTTGCTGAGATTTCAGGGGATAAATTGTCAAATAGAAATATAGATACCCTTTATCTTAACTCAGGATTTAAGGTTCAGTATACATATACCTTCCAAGGAACAGAGGAATTAGGCTATTGGGGAGATATAGGAAACTCGCACACTAAAGAAATCGCAGATGCTCTAGCTTCAGGACAAACTTGGATGACTCTTGAAGAATATAACACTGCAAATGGCACTTCATATACTTGGAGATAACCTAGTATTAACAGATCTTCTTTGGCACCGGCGATGTGCCGAAGTTAGATCCTAACTTCTATGACGATTTTAGTGCTAAAAACTTCTCTTTATATACGTATGAACAGGTGAAAGACAAATTGCCAAGTTTTAGCTAAATCTTAAATTTATCAGTGCGATCTCTTGCGGTTGCACTGATAATTTATTAAGAGTTTCTACTTTGTAGTAATATTTACCGACATAATATGCAATTAAACCTATGAAAATTTCACTGATTTTAGTAAAATAATGGCAGATTTGTTTTTATAATAAAAAGGTTTGTTATGTCATCTTTAATAGACATGGCTATCGTAGCTTGTGGTATATTAGCCATATTGTTTGCGATAACAAAAATAAGTTCTGTCTTCAAGCTGCCTTGCGGAAATGACAGGATGATTGAAGTTGCAAAAGCTATTCAAGTTGGAGCAAAAGCTTATCTCAATAGGCAATACACAACTATTGCTTTTGTTGGAATTATCGTAGCGATACTCCTTGGAATCTTTCTTTCTATTTATGTCGCGATCGGTTTTGTTTTAGGGGCAGTTCTTTCAGGAATAGCGGGATATATCGGAATGAATATATCTGTCAGAGCAAATGTAAGAACCGCAGAAGCTGCAAGAACCTCTTTATCAAAAGCTTTGCGAGTTGCCTTTGATTCAGGATCAATAACAGGGATGCTTGTTGTTGGAGCTGGCCTTCTTGGAGTTTCAGTTTACTATTGCGTATTATGCTCTTTGGAATTGGATATTCGTTTAATAACAGAGTCTTTAGTCGCACTCAGCTTTGGAGCTTCACTTATTTCTATTTTCGCAAGATTAGGAGGCGGAATTTTCACAAAAGGAGCTGATGTTGGAGCTGATTTAGTCGGAAAAGTTGAGTCAAATATTCCTGAAGATGATCCAAGAAACCCTGCCGTCATAGCTGATAATGTTGGAGATAATGTTGGAGATTGCGCCGGTATGGCTGCTGATTTATTTGAAACTTATGCCGTAACTATTGTTGCTTCAATGGTTTTAGCTAGTATTCACTTTACAGATGAATTTAAATCAATAATGATGCTTTTCCCTCTCGCAATTAGTGCTGTTTGTATTATTGGTTCAATAATAGGAACATATTTTGTAAAGCTGGATACTTCTAACAACATTATGAAAGCTTTATATAAAGGCTTAATAGCTTCCGGAATTTTTTCATTAATATTTGTTTATATAGTTACAAATAATATGTTTGACTCACTCACAACAGAAATAACATTTGCTGGTGGCGTTTTCACTCCTATGAATTTGTTACAATGTTGTTTAGTTGGAGTTGCTGTAACAGGTTTATTAGTTTGGGTAACTGAATTTTATACTTCCGTTTCTTATAGACCTGTTCAAAGTGTTGCAAAAGCTTCGGAAACTGGTCATGCAACAAATATAATTCAAGGACTTGCCGTTTCAATGGAAGCAACTGCATTACCAACGATCGTAATTTGTGGAGGAATTATTTGTGCATATGTTTCTGCAGGACTTTTCGGAATAGCAACAGCTGCAACAACAATGCTTGCATTTGCTGGTATTATAGTTGCTCTTGATGCTTATGGACCTGTGACAGACAATGCTGGAGGAATTGCAGAAATGTCTGAATTACCAAGTGAAGTTCGAAATATAACCGATGCTCTGGATGCCGTTGGAAACACAACAAAAGCTGTTACGAAAGGTTATGCAATAGGATCAGCTGGACTTGCTGCTTTAGTTTTATTTGCAACATATGTCGAAGATTTAGTTCATTATTTCCCGAATCTAAATATCGAGTTCAATTTGCAAAACCCATATGTTTTAGTCGGATTATTAATTGGAGCTATGTTGCCATATCTTTTTGGCTCATTCGGAATGAAAGCTGTCGGAAAAGCAGGAGGTGCTGTTGTTCGTGAAGTTCGTCGTCAATTTAAAGAAATTAAAGGGATTATGACTGGAGAAGCAAAGCCGGATTATAAAGCTGCTGTTGACTTATTGACAAAATCAGCAATAAAAGAAATGGTTCTTCCTTCTATTTTGCCTTTGATTGCTCCTATATTGGTTTATTTTATAATAAATGCTATCACAGATCAAAATGCTGCTTTTTCAGCATTAGGGGCAACATTGATAGGAACAATAGTTTCTGGTCTATTTGTTGCGCTTTCTATGACCTCAGGTGGTGGCGCTTGGGATAATGCTAAAAAGTATATTGAAGATGGTCATTTTGGAGGAAAAGGTTCAGAGGCTCACAAGGCTTCAGTAACAGGAGATACTGTTGGAGATCCTTATAAAGATACCGCAGGGCCAGCTATCAATCCAATGATTAAAATCATTAATATTGTTGCTTTGTTGCTTCTTGCAATCTTGGCGGCTTAATAAAAAGCCCTTCATTAATGAAGGGCTTTGTTCCTAGCTTATTGTAAGCTATTTTCTAAATGTTCAATATATGCTTCTAATTGCTGCGGGGTTGCTTCTATTGCATTTAAACCTTTATTAAATGCATCGATTAATTCATCTGTTGTTCTCAAATCTTTAACATCAAAGAGTGAAATAACAGCTGTATCAAAAAAGAAATCTCCGGTTTTTATTTTTTGTAAAGATGCTCTTGCTAAAGGAGAAAATATACCATAAAGGTATCCTAATGGTGCAGAAATTTCATACTCACCAAAAAATTCTAACACCGCTAGTGAAAAATCTTCATTAGAAATATCTCGATCAAAAACTGAAAACCCATTAATGATTATTTTAGATAGTATAGCATCGACAAAAACCTCTCCGACATATTCTGAAATTAAAGAACTGTTTGGATAGAGAGTATTATAGTAGTTGAAGATATCAAATCTTGTCAAAAGCCTAATATAATTAAATCCTGTTTCATTTCGATTAGATAAAAATAGGCCAGGATTATCCATTTTACTATCAGGTATACATAAATTTAATTCTTCACCTAACATATTTAATCTAAATATGGATTGAGGAACTAAATTTACTCTTTGGTTAGTATTGGATTCATTTAAATAATATTTAAACGCATCTCTAACAAACATAGATGTATAAGCAGGGAAAACTTGTCGTACTGTACAATTCATTACTGGCAAATTACCGAAATAAATTCTTAACATATTATCTACTTGAGCGTTTATATTGCGATTTATAGGAGTATTATGATACCTTTGATTAGTAAAATCTGTTATCATAGATTTTAGATCTGTTAATCTTGTAGATTCATTGCCATTGTCAAGTGGTATATCAGGATTTAGAAATATATTTACAGCATTTGCTAAATGTTCCTTAAATTTAGGAGTGATATTGCTTTGAAAAGATTGAGCAGCATTTAATAATACCCCTTGTATTGGATCAACTCTGAGAGGATATTGGAAGGGCAAATAAATCTGTGAAGCATTAGCCATGAAACTAAAAGAAATTATTATCGCGGTTACAATAGCTATGAAAGATTTTTTTATAGACATAAATACAAAAATATTAAAAGTTAATTTCTTAAAATTATACAGTATTTATATTTAGCAAACAACTGAAATATAACAATGAGCAATACCTTAATAGCTTATATGATTGCAATGAGAATATTTTGTTGTGAGACCGTCCAAGATTTTGTGTAAAGGGATCAAAGTAAAGATCCAAAATTAGCCAACCTATCAGAAAATAGGATAGTTAACAGTGAGTAAATTATACCTCATATTTTTCTGTCTTTAATATTTCGAAGAATAAACTCTTTGCCAATATTCTACACTCGGAAACAGGAGCTTGTTTTTCGTATATTTCCTCATATTTCGATAAAATGATTCTATCGGATTTGTCGTATAAATAAGTATCTCCTTATCTCTTCAGACAAAACATTGATAACTCACCAAAGTTATCTTTCAGCTAGGTCTTATCTAAATATTCTTTAGATCATTATAAATTTATTTTAAATTCCTATAACAATGAACGGGTGTTAGATTTTTCCCTTCTAATATAAGATCTAGTTATAGTCTTTAGATATTTACTTTTTCTTCTATGCCTTTTTTTTGATTTATACAAAATCTTGGACGATAGACATTCTGGAGTTTCAAATTATATTTTGCTGTTCTTATGTCTTTATTTTTTGTAAATCGTACCAAATATCAAATGAATTTTTTTGTCCATTTAAATTATCGATTGATTTTTTCAATATACCTTGAATTGTGATCATATTACTTTTTATAATCCGATTACTTTCCAATGATACCTCCTCATACAGTTGCGATATTGTTTCTTCAAATTTTACTCGAATGATATTCAAATCAGAAGAATTTATGTTATTTAACCATGCTTTTTGTAATGAATTGCATATTTGAATTCTACCATATAAAAAGTTGGTTCTATATATTTGCCATTCTGAATCTAATATATCTGAAAATATTATATCGAAAACCTTAAAATCCTTCCTTAATTTTCCCGTAGCCAAAAATGCATCTACTATAGAATAATTACCATAATTCACAGCAAGCGTGAAAGGAGAAACACCAAATTTATTTGGCAAATTTATGTCAGCTCCAAGAGATATCAGAATATTACCCATCTCTTTTATCAAATCATAATCTTCATCGGTTTCTACCCTAGTTATTGCTAAATAATGCAAAGGCGCCATTCCAGATGCATCAAAATCATTTATTCCAGGTTCATCAGGAAAATTTTTTAATGTATTCTTAAAATCCTTTATGGAGACTAATTTGTCAGAGGTTTTATATTCGGATTGTAATCCGAAAGGATCTGAAAGAACTTGTGTAAAAAATCCTCTGTTAAATTTTTCCAATTCAGAATAATACTCTGAATCATCACTTTCTGTGGAAAATCCTAAATTAAACACCGAAAAAGAAATTATTAGTAAAATTATACGAAACTGCATTCTAAACCTAATATTAAATCAACTATATATTATATTATCAAAATATAGTTAATATTTGGTTAACAAAACCAAAGTTTATTTTAAGTATTTCTTTAAATATTTTCCAGTATAACTATTTTCACAATTGACTATATCTTCAGGAGTTCCTTCAAACACAATATTGCCGCCATTTTCTCCTCCTTCTTTCCCAATATCAATAATCCAATCAGCGGTTTTTATCACGTCCATATTGTGTTCTATAACAACAACGGAATTCCCTGCTTCAACTAATATATGAAGGATTTCCAAAAGCTTTTTCACATCGTCCATATGTAAACCAGTTGTTGGTTCATCTAGAATATAAAGAGTATTTCCTGTTGATTTTCTAGAAAGTTCTTTTGCTAACTTCACTCTTTGAGCTTCTCCTCCAGATAAAGTAGTAGCTTTATGTCCCAAAGTCAAATATCCCAAACCAACTCGACATAAACAATTCAATTTTTGATAAATATTCGGATAATGCTTGAATAATTGTGCGCTTTCTTCA
This sequence comes from uncultured Alphaproteobacteria bacterium, assembly GCA_958448685.1. Taxonomy (GTDB): domain Bacteria; phylum Pseudomonadota; class Alphaproteobacteria; order RUG11792; family RUG11792; genus MGBC162888. The sequence goes on from CAUDEV010000030.1 coordinate 9,589, forward strand.
ATTGTCATGTCCAATATATCCGAAATGCTTTTACCTTTAAATTTTATTTCCTGAGTCTCTCTATTAAATCTCTTTCCGTGACATTGATCACAATTGACATAAACATCAGGGAGAAAATGCATCTCAACTTTTATTACGCCATCTCCTTTGCAAGTTTCACACCTTCCACCTTTGACATTAAATGAAAATCTGCTATTGGTATAACCTCTTGCTCTTGATTCAGGTAATTCTGCATAGAGATTTCTTATATCCGTAAAACACCCAACATAAGTCACAGGATTTGATCTTGGGGTTCTTCCTATTGGTGCTTGACTTATATCTATCACTTTATCAATAAGGTTTATATTCCTTAAATCATCAAGCTTTTTCACATTTATCGATCCGCGATTAAGTTTGTTATAAATCCCTTTAAAAAGAGTGTCTATAACTAAAGTGGATTTCCCAGATCCTGAAACCCCTGTGACGCAAACAAATGCGCCTAAAGGGAATTTAACATTCAAATGCTTTAAATTATTGTCATATGCGTTTACGACTTCTATCGCATTTTTCATATTAACACGTCGTCTACGCTTTGGGACTTCAATAGATTTTATTCCTGATAAATATTGTCCAGTTAAACTATTCGGATTTTTCTTAATTTCCTCAACCGTTCCTTCCGCACAAATTTCTCCTCCATGAACGCCAGCTTTTGGACCTATATCTATTATCCAATCGGAAGCATACATCGTGTCTTCGTCATGCTCGACAACAATAACAGAATTATCATAATCTCTGAGTTCTTTTAATGTTCCAATAAGTTTGTCATTATCTCTTTGATGAAGGCCTATAGAAGGCTCGTCTAAGACGTACATAACTCCCGTTAATCCTGATCCGATTTGAGAAGCTAATCTTATTCTTTGGCTTTCTCCTCCGGAAAGGGTTTCTGAAGCACGTGATAAAGTCAAATATTCCAAGCCGACATTAATTAAAAATTGTAATCTATTTTGAATTTCTTTTAATATTTTTTCTGCGATTGATCTTTCTTTTTCAGATAATTTTTCCCATAAATTTAAAGCCCAATCTCTAGAAGAAGTTATTGACATAGCAGCTATTTCAGCAATATTTTTTCCATCAATTTTTACACATAATGCTTCTTTTGATAATCTCGCACCATTACAAACAGGGCAAATCTCTCGTTCTATAGAAAAAGATTCTTCTGTATCATACTCCTCAGATTGAAGTTTCTTTCCGAAATACCCATAAGTGTTAACCACTCCTCCTTTGAAACCAAGTCCTCCGCAAGCTTTACAAGCACCTTTTGGGCTATTAAAAGAAAATAGTCTAGGTTCTATTTTCTCAATACAAAAACCAGAAACTGGGCATGCAAAATTTTCTGAAAATATACGTTCTTCATTCGTTTCAAAATCTTTTAAAATAAGAAGGCCATTAGATTGTTTTAAAGCAACACTCACAGAATTTGCCAATCTTTGTTTTAATTCATCAATTTCTTCTGTTGTAGTTGGTATAGCTATTCTGTCAACAACAACTGATATTGTGTGTTTTATGGTTTTTGCCAAGGCTGGAACTTCGTCTATGAAATACAGATTTCCGTCAACAAATACTCTTTCAAATCCCGCTCTTTTTAAAATAGCAAACTCTGTTTTAAATTCTCCTTTTTTCTCACGAGCAATTGGGGATAATAAATAATATTTTTTTCCTGGTGGGCAAACTGCTATGGAATCAACTATTTGGGAAACACTTTGAGCTTGTATTGGAAGTCCAGTTGTTGGTGAATATGGAATTCCAATCCTTGCATAAAGTAATCTTAAATAATCGTAAATTTCAGTTATTGTCCCCACAGTTGATCTTGGATTCTTTGATATACTTTTTTGCTCAATTGATATTGCCGGACTTAATCCTTCTATCTTATCCACATCTGGTTTTGGCATCAAATTCAAAAACTGACGAGCATATGCGGATAAGCTTTCAACATAACGTCTTTGTCCTTCGGCATATAAAGTATCAAAAGCTAGTGTAGATTTTCCGGAACCGCTAAGTCCTGTGACAACAACAAGTTTATTTTTAGGAATATCTATATCTATATTTTTTAAATTATGCTCTCTTGCGCCACGTACTTTTATATATTGTTGCATAACATTATTCCTTATATAATTCCCGTTTTATTGACCTCACAGCTCTGTCAGATTCAAAGAAACATGGAACTATATTTTTTTTCTTATTTATATAGTTCACATTATCTCCAGCGGCATAACATCCTTTTAAGCTTGTTTCCATTGTATTTATATCTACCTTTATAAGGTTATTTTCTTTCTCCAGTCCAAAGTTTTCTAAACCAAATATTGAGCCTTTACAATTTGGTAAAAACCCATAACAAAAAACGATATAATCTGTATTAAAAACATGTTCTTTGGATTCTTTGTCTTTTGTTATGACTAATCTGTTTTCATTTTCTTCTTTCAATTGAACAATGTTATGTTCCAAGACAATTGTTAATTTCCTAGAATTTTTCATTCTTTCGATATCTTTTAATTTCGATTGCTCACATGTGAATTGATTACGTCTGTGTATTAAAAATACTTTTTCTGCTATTGGGGTAATATTTATTGCGAAATCTATCGCTGAATCTCCTCCACCTGCTATTATCACTATTTTGTTTTTGTACAAATCCATTTTCATACAATAATGCTGTACAAAATCAGAATTTTTTGGCAAATTATCCAAGCCTGAAATAGTTGGAGGTATGCTTGGTTTCATATTCCCCATACCTGTTGCTAATATAATATATTTCGAATTTATATTTAAATTGCAGCAGTCACAATTGTTTCTTGCATTTATGACAAAAATTTCATTCTCTTTCTTTATTGTTTCAACTTTATACCCAAAGAATTTTTTGTTGTCATATTCTAAAATTTGATCAGACAGATAATTTATGAATTCTTTTGCCTTTATATTTTTAAATCCAGGCGTTCCATAAACTTTCTTTTCAGGATATATTGTCGCACATTGCCCTCCTGGAAACATTAATGCTTCTATTAAAATAGAATTTATTCCTGCCAGACTACAACAATATGACGCATATAGCCCCGCAACTCCAGCTCCTATTATCGAAACATCCGTATTAAAAGAATCTACAGAACAAATTTCCGCAGATCCCTTTTTACAAATATCAGAATTCATCAATTAATTATTTTCGCCAAGAACAGCTTTTACTTTGTGACTCATTCTGGAAATTTTTCTAGCTGCTGCATTTTTATGAACAACTCTTTTGCTTACTCCTCGCATTATTTCCTTTTGCATTTCTGAAAAAGCTGTTAAGACATTTTCTTTCGAAACATTGTTAGCTATTGCTTGTTCCAGTTTTTTAACAAATGTCCTAATACGGCTCAATCTGTTTTGGTTAACAATATGTTGTCTTTCTGTTTTTCTTATACTCTTTTTGGCAGATTCATGAGAAGCCATTTTTCACTATCTATAAAATTATAAACTAATAATATATAATTTATCATTTATAAGTATTTCAGTCAACTTTTTTATGCTCAAATGATTGGGAAATCATTAGTAACAAGATAGTATTTTTCATATGTTATGTCTTGCGAAAGCGCTATAGGTGCCTCTGTGGTGTCAATGAAGTTTTCCGGTGAGGTCTTCTTTCTAATTCACACTTCCGTGCCACACTTTTTATAATACGTCGCAAATCGTGCTCCATTTGCGATATGTCTAAAGGTTAATTAACATCCATCCCGAAGGTGAAAGGGTTTATTTGGGAGAGATTCTTAGGAAGCGCGGCGTGTGATATCTTTGATATTATACGCCGCGCCTGCTATTATCCGCATTTGAATGGCGGATTCTGGCGCCCCAGATCTCTCGCTTTATAAATCCATATATTCGCGTTGCCAGCGCCTACGTCGGGGATAATGCCGGAACTTCAGGAATAATTGATAAAGCTTTACATTCTTTATTCTTAAATACTAAACGATTTCTCACGACAATTCTCAGAAAATACCCATGATAGTTAATACGTTTTAGAAAAACTGGGAAACTTCTCATACGAAGCCTTTGTTGCATTTTGTTCCTTGGCGCATCGCGTTCCTTCAGAATTTTAATCATCTCCTCGCGCTTCTTTTCCTCACGAATCTCCTTTTTCGACATCACATGACGGGCAAACTTCACATTACAAACGTTCATTAATAACTTTTCGATATAGTACTTCGAAGGAGATCCAATCCCAGGTATCCGAAGATCCCTCGCCACAATTTCAATGCCATTATAATTGTTCATATCAGATTCATAACACCTGAAATTTAGACGACATTCCATAGCCAAAAACAAGGTTTTCCCGTGTTTATCATGAAGTTTTATAAGTTGAGGACGCATAAAACATTCCTCATATTTCTTATGAATTCTAATAAAAATCTCTGGTTTTTTGTGATCATCAATGTGACGGTTATCAAACTTAATCTGCTTAAGTCTGACATCCTTCTTGCCACCCCAAATTGTCATATAAATTCTCATAAATTACTCCTAAAAGTTGATAATAGTTGTTATTAAGTTGCGCCATAGTCATAGTGAGTTTGGGTGCGCCATTTTTTATAACTCCTTTTATATTATTTTTTTCGAAAGGAACGAAGAGATAGGAATTGATTTACGAAATTTAGTCAAGTCAAAAGAGTGAGTGGAACGAACGAGACTTG
>CAUDEV010000031.1 GCA_958448685.1 uncultured Alphaproteobacteria bacterium
GTGAATTAGAAAGAAGACCTCACCGGAAAACTTCATTGACACCGCAGAGGCACCTATAGCGCTTTCGGTAGACATTGTGAATCAAAAATGGATAGTTTCATTCTTAGCAACATGATAATTTAAAAAATCATATAAAATAAATTTATAAACTTGACAAACAACGTAAAAACTAGTAGATTTAAGAAGTAAGCTGCCTGCTTGGTGGAATTGGTAGACACAACAGACTTAAAATCTGTCGCCCAATAGGCTTGCCGGTTCGAGTCCGGCAGCAGGTACCAAGTTTATATTATATGTGTTTTGAGGAATTATGAAATTAAAAACAAAAAGCAGTGCAAAAAAGCGTTTTCGCTTTACGGCTTCAGGATTAGTAAAAACTGCGCAATGCGGCAAACGCCATAACATGCGTAAAAGAGGCAATAAAATGCTGAGAAATGCCAGAGGAATGACTTTGATGCATCCAAGCGATGCCAAGAAAGTTTCAACTTTTTATTTTCATGTATAACTTTTAGGAGATTTTATTTATGGCACGCGTAAAAAGAGGTATGGCAGCTCATGCAAGACACAGGAAAGTTTTGACTTTAGCAAAAGGTTTTAGAGGACGTTCTTCAACTTGTTTTAGACCAGCTCTTGAGAGATTGGAAAAATCCTGGCAATATGCTTATAGAGACAGAAAAGCGAAGAAAAGAGAAATGAGAGCGCTATGGATTCAAAGAATTAATGCCGCAGTTAGAGAACTTGGTTTGAAGTATTCAACATTTATCAATGGATTATCAAAAGCAAAGATTTCTATAGATAGAAAAATACTAGCAAAATTCGCTGTGGAAAATCCTGAAATTTTAAAGAATTTAGTTTCTAAGATTCAATCCGGAAATACAGCTAATGATTCTTCTGAAAAACCAGTCAAAAAAGCTCCTGCAAAAAGAACTACGAAAAAAGCAACTGCAGAAGCTTAAAAGGAGTGAGCGGTCGTGGCGGAATTGGTAGACGCGCAGCGTTGAGGTCGCTGTGGAGAGATCCGTGGAAGTTCGAGTCTTCTCGACCGCACCATTTAATGAGGAATGTATGAATAAATTTTTAACCAAAAATACAGATTCTGTCAGAAATCTGTTATTATCCGTTGCTTTTTTGACAATTAGTTCGAAAGTTATAGTTCCTTTGTATCCCGTTCCTATCACCTTGCAAATGTTTGCTGTTTATTTTTTAGGACTGTTGTTCACTACTCGTGAATCATTCTTTGCTATTTTAAGTTGGCTTTTTATTGGCGCCATAGGTTTTCCGGTTTTTGCTTCCAATTTAGGCGGAATAAGTGGTCCCACTGTTGGATATTTAATAGGTATGCTATTAGGTGTTCCTTTAATAGGCTTTCTGAGATCTAAAGGTATTTCCCTCATGATTTCATGTTTTGCATGTTATTTTGTCGTTCATATATTAGGTTGCTTGTGGTTGGCAAATTTTGTTGGTTTTGAAAATGTCATACAACTTGGTGTAATTCCTTTTATAGTTCCAGAGTTGCTAAAAATGACATTGGCTTGTTCTCTAGTAACCTTGAAAAAGCAATAAAAAATTTTTGCCTCCCTTAAGTTTCTTAGTAGTATGTTATTACAAAAGAGGCGTTTTCTTCAAAAATTATATTGAGGGAATAATAGCCATTTTTTCAAAAGCTGTGGCAAAATGCAAGCTCTCTGAAATATCATGGCCAAACAATTTATCATTATAGCAATTTTTACAGATTTTCAAGAGCTGCTAACATATATGAATATTTAAGAGAGTCAGCGATAAGAACTAACTCTCTGTGAGGAAAATTACCTTTTATAGTTTAATCATTTCCTCTTTCGTCTTCTTTTTTCGTAATTTCATCAACTAATTTTTGATCTATATTAATTTTCAGATTATTTTTAAATGCAATTAGCGATATTGGCAAAACATCAGAGGCTGTTGAATTTGCAAGATATGTTGAAATAACTTTTGCAAAGTCAGAGGAAGCGCTTGAAGATTTTTCTATTTTTTCAATTCCGACAACGATATACTCATTTTCGAATAACTTGAAATAATTGACTTCTCCGGATTTTAAATTTGAGATTATATTCAAAACTACATTAGGATTTGGAATTTCCTGTAGTATACGATTTACTTCAGAGTTATTGATTTTTTGACTTAAGAGTAAATCCTTTTTAGAAAATTTAAAATTCTTAATAGAAAACGACTTTTTTAAATCTTGAATTGGATTTTTCGCTTCCATTATTTCTCCGATTTTGTTTAAGGTAGATTTATCCTTTTTTTCTAAAACAAAATCATTTTTGACTTTTTCTGTTATTTCCTCGAATTCCGGAATTGAAGCTGGCTTGATTTTCTTTATCAGAACAGCATATGAAAGCGTATCGATTTCTTTTGAATCAATAGTTTGGGTAACTTGATTTTCATCTGTTGAGAAAATTTCATTTATAACTTCAGTTCTTGTATCTTCATCTTTGATAATGTCATTTAGTTTTGAATTTTCAAAATCTTTTTCTAACTCGGAAATGTTGACTATTTTCATTCCAGTTTCTTTTGAAATCTCTTCTATAGATTTTCCTGATCCAAATCCGTCATCGATTTTATTTTTCATTTCTTTTATTTTTGAATAGAATTCAGGTGAATTCATCTTTTCGTTTCTTAACTCCTGTCTTATTTGATCTTTGGTTTCTTTTTTGGATTTTCCTTTTTCTTGATATATTTTTGTTAAACGATAAATATGATATTTTCCACTGATATTATAAACCTCAGAGGTTTTCATTAATTTCAAATTAAACAACTCTTTTGCGATTTCTGAAGGAAGATCTGATACTGCAATTTCTTTTACATTTTCCATATCCGGAGTTAGTTTTTTTATTATATCAACAGATTTTGCCCCATTGTTCATCATATTCCAAGCTTTATCTGCATCTTCCTTTGAATCGAATATAAATCTTTCAAAATCGCGTTTTTCTTTTGGGTTATAAGAGTTTTTGTTTTCTGCATAATATTTTTCAACGTCATTTTCATCAATTGCTATAGATTCTGCTAGATCTCTGTAATCTATTATTAAAATTGAAATATCTCTTGTCTCAGGACGTTGGTATTTTTGCTTATTGTTTTCATAATATTGTTTAAGTTCAAATTTTGTAACTTCTTTATTGAATTGTACAGAGTTCAAATTTATTTTGGATAATAGTATTGTATTTTTACCTTCAAACTCTCTAGCAACACATTCTTCTATAAATTTTGGAAGTTTATATCCTGCAATCACGGGATGAAGTAATTGATTTCTCGCGACATTATTTCGTATTTGATTTAAAAATCCCTGTTCACTTATACCAGACCTTCTAATTGCAACTTCATAAATTCTTTCATCAAAAATTCCATCTTTGTTTCTAAATTCAGGAAGAGAGTGAACAATTTCAATAAGGGTTTTATTTGGAACAATGATTCCAAGTTTATTATACATTTGGTCTAAAACGACTTCATTCACAAGTTTATTTAAAACTAAATTCTTTATATCAAGTTTTTCCATTTCTTTGTCTGAAAGCGGTTTCGACCCGATATTACGAATCCTTTGCTTTTCTTGAGAATATTCTCTTAAAAACTGATCGACTGATATTTTCGTATTTTCAACAGAGAAAATTGTTTTTGAAGCTGAATAATTCCTTATGATATCCCCAACTCCCCACAAGCAAAAACTAAATATTATTGCTGCAAATAAAATTTTTATAATAAGACTGTGAGATGCATTACGAAAGCTATTTAAAATCATTATTATATCTGAAAGTTTATAAACCCTATTATAAATATGATAATCCATCTCAACAAAAACCACAACTTTTTTAGATAAATTTATGGATATTTGATATTTTCTAAAAAATCATAAATTTGAGAATAATTAACTTTTTTGTTAATCATTTTTTAATATTTTAGTGTTAGTATAATAATGTAATATTCCTCTTGGGGAGGCTTGTTTATATGAATATGTTAAAGACTTTATTAATACTGAGCGTTGGAAACTTCGCTTGTTATGCAGAGAAAACTTCTGATGATTTAATGAATGATTGTTCCGAAATGAGACGTCAGGTGTCTGATTTGGAAGGAGAAATATCAAAGCTAGAATTTGAATTGTCCAAAACAAAAGAAAAAATAGTACGATATGAAGATAATATTAAATCTGATCCAGCAAATTTTTCAACTTCCGTAAATGAGAAAACAGATGAATTAAAAAACATTCAGTCTGATGTAAAAAGTGTAAAAAAAACAGTTTTAAATATGTCTCAAGAAATAAATCAGGTTTCCGAAAAAATCGATAAATTCCAATCTTCAGCAAAAGTTGAAAAAAAAGATACTGTTAAGGAAGATGATAAATCGAAAAAAGAAAAACAAGAAAAAACAGATGATTCACAAAAGACAATTCTTGATTCCATAAAAGATTTGAAAGAAGCTATATTAAGTTCTTCTATAAAAACGGATAAGAATGTGAATGATACAGAGAAAGTATCTGAAGAAGAAAAATCTGCGGATGAAAATAAAGAGCAAGTCCCAGAAAGTAGTGTAAATGAAGGTTCTAATGAACAGAACACAGAACAAACAGAAACAAATCAGGAAACTCGTGCGGATAACTCTGAAAATCAGGAATCCGGTGCAGAAAATTCAGAGAGCCAAGAATCCAAATCTACATATTCTGAAGAAGAAATATCAGAAAAAGAACAACCGAATCCTGATGAAGAAAAAGAAATAGCAGAAAATGTTAATAATACGGAGGCAATAGAACAACCTGAAGAAACTCCTAATAATGAAGAACAATCAGAGAATCAGGAAGAAGGTGAAAATCAAGAATCCGTTAATCAAGATGCAGAAAATGCAATAGAGGAAGCAGAAAAATTGACAACTGAGAATGAGGAATAGAGATTGTTATGATTAAATTTAGGACTAATTTTGAGGGATTTTCTTTAATGGAAATCTCTATAGTCCTTTTAATTATAGGAATTATTGCTGGAGGAATGATGAAGGGAAATGATCTTATAGAAAGCGCTCAAATAAGATCCGTTGTGAATGATGTGCAAAATTTTCGAATAGCTTACGCAAGTTATTTGAATTTATATGATTCCTTCCCTGGAGATGATTCTGATGCATCCACACGATTTCCTTCTGTCTCTAATGGCGATGGGGATGGAAAAATCTCAACTGGAGATGCTAAAAATATTCTACCGCATTTATATGCTGCAGGACTCATAGATTCAGTAAAAAGAGTTCCAAAAATCGGAGGAAATTATGACATCATATCTGAAAATGATATTGCAATGTTACGTATTTCCAAGAATGGATCTCCTTTCTTAAGCAAAAAACAAGTTGTATCTATTAATGCCAAAATAAAAGAACTAATTGGAAATATCGATATTATAATTGAGCCTGAGTTATCAGAAAATTCTTCTCAAAAATATACAATAAAAATAAGTTTAGATTAAAATAATGTATAAAAGAAAAAAGATTTTTTTGTTGGTAAAAAATATACCATAATTAAATCCAATATTGTATTTTTATACAGAACTAACAGACAAGTCAAGATTCGTGAAAACGAATTTAAAGATGCTCAGTTGTGTAATTTGTTTTCATACTTGTTTTTTATAAAATTTAAAAATTCCAAATTGTAATAACCATTTTTCATAGAATTTACTTCAAAATCTTTATTTAACAAGGCTTTTAAGTTAATCTTGCCTCATTGACCATTTTTATTTCTTTCATCTACATAGATTTGAATGTAAGAAAAAAGTTCAGGGAAATTTTGCACCTCACCTAATATAATTTCCTCCTTATGTTGTGATAAAAAACCATGGGGATTTTCAATAATAGAAGACCTAAGAGAGGAATTTCCCAAGTTGAAATAATTCAAATTAGGAAAAGTGTTTTTTACTAAACTTGTCTTTCCGGATTGCCTTGGCCCTGTTAGAAATAAAACTGGAAATTTTTCGAATGAGCTGATTAATTTATTTTTTAAAAACCGCTCTATAGACATATTGTAACTTTATGCTACATTTCCGAATATTTTACCTAAAACCAGCACAAAATTAAAGTCCAATTTTACTTTTATACCATTTTTATTAAGTATTTATAATACGTCCAAATATTATATTGACTTAATTTAGGACATGGTTTTTGCTACTATTTCTATCTTTTTTGTACTTTCGCTTATGCCAGAGTTTTTACTATTATGCAAAATATAGCCAACTAAATTAAAGAAATTCAATATGCCGGTTTCGCAATCGAAAACCTTATCGGATTATTAGTGAATAATTTCCGGATCAATGCTAATTTCAAAAAGAAAGTTATTTGCAAAATTACTTGATAATATGAAAAAAGAAAATGTTTTGGCAGTAAAAAAATTGGCCAGATTGGAAAGAGATGCGGTAGATGTAAATATCACGGTTAAAAAACTTGAAGAAATGGAAATTAAAGTCTATTGCATAATATTGGAAAAAATAGATCTAACGTGTTCTGAAAAAAGATGACAGTGGGAGTAATTAATGCCGGTCGCATAAGCATAATTTGAGAGAGATTTCTATATAGAAAGAACGCTGGCAGAACTTTTAAATCCCACGTGAAAAAATAGGGCGGCAAAAATCTTTCTCAGAGACTCAAATAGAAGAGGTATTAAACCAACTAAATAAGGGAAAATCTATCGCTTCAATCGCTCGAATCTTCAATATCAGTAGATAGACAATTATTAGATATAAAACCTGTATCTAAATTAAACTAAAAGTATAATACGAATACGAGTAATAGAGCCGTGTACACGAAAAAAACAATTTTTATTTTTCCGATTTTTTCAAAGCTTCTGCTGAAAATATAGTTTCTCTCAATTGTTCACTGATAGAAGCAAGGTTTCCTGGGGAATGAGGGACAAAAACTACACTTGATTTTGAATTTGCTCCAATATCTTTTAAAGTATCAATATATTGAATTAAGAGCACCATATCCATAACATGTGCGGAATCTTCACCTGTTTGTTTTTTCAGACCAGCAACAGATTCACTCAACCCTTCAATAATTGCCAAACGTTGTCCTGCAACGCCTTTCCCATGGAGAATGCAAGACTCAGCTTCCGCTTCTGCTTGTTTTACTTTTAAAATCTTCTCTGCTTCCCCTTTTTCATTAGCGGCCACTCTTAATCTTTGCGCTGTGTTTATCTCATTCATAGCCGCTTTTACATTCGCATCTGGATCGATATCTGTTACTAGTGCTTTTATTATTTCATAACCAAAATCTTCCATTGGGGCTTTTAATTCCGATTTTACAGCATTTGCAATATCATCTTTTCTTGAAAAAACATCATCCAAATCCATAAGAGGAACTTGAGCTCTGACTAAATCGAAAACAAAGGCCTTTATCTGAGCTAAAGGATCCTGAAGTGTATAGAAAGCTTCGTATATTTTCGATTCTAAAACTTTGTATTGTACGGCAATAACAATTCTAATGAAAACATTGTCTTTAGTTTTGGTTTCCACATCGACATTTAATTGATGAATCCTAAGGGAAATCTTGCTTCTCAAAGTTTCTATTAAAGGAATTTTGAAATTCAAGCCAGGACGAGCTAGTCTGTTAAATTTTCCAAATCTTTCGATAATTGCGCAACTTTGTTGTTCGACTATATAAAAAGATGTTGCAAGTAATATAAATAAAAGAAATATAAATATCAAAAAGATCATTATCAATCCCAATTAATGCATCCCTATATATAGGATAACACATAATGAATATTTTGTAAAGAGCATAAAAATTAAAATTTTAGTGTTGTCATTTTTATCTGGACAAATAGGGGGAGATTTCGTATTATAATATTGTTAGTAGAAGCCCAGATAGCTCAGTCGGTAGAGCAAGAGACTGAAAATCTCTGTGTCGTTGGTTCGATTCCATCTCTGGGCACCACTTAAATCCGTTTCATGAGTTACACAAAAGAATATTTTGATGCCACGGATATAACTTCATCCAGTTTCGTTTTTGCATCTGCAGGTTCCGGAAAAACAAAAATTTTAGTAGATCGTTATATAAAATCACTATTTTTTGGAATAAAACCAGAAGAAATTCTTTGTATAACATTCACAAATGCAGCGGTTTTTGAAATGGAAACACGTATTTCTAATATCCTTGAAAAGCTTTACATAAATGAAAATGATTTTGCAAAAAATTATATATCTGAAATCTTAAAAATAGAGGCAACTACAGAGAATATAAAAAAAGCTGAAAATTTGTTTTTTTCTTTTCAAGAAAGTCTTTCAAATTTGAAAATTTTGACAATTCATTCTTTTTGTCAAAATTTACTTCAACAGTTTCCTCTTGAAGCGGGTATATCTCCAAGTTTTGAAATTATGGAAGAAAGAGATTCTTTAAAATTTTTACAAGAAATAAAAAACCAGGTTTTGAAAGACTTAAATGAAGATGTTCTGCAACAATTATCTGATAATTTTTCTATATACTCTTTAGAAGATTTTGTAAATAAAATCCAGCAATATATTCCTAATTTTTTAGAATTATTTGAAAGTTTTTCGGATATTAAAGAATACAAAAAATTTCTGATTCAAAAATTTAATTATTCCCAAAACGATATAAGATTCACAGAAGAACAGAATGATTTTATTAAGGAAAACATAAAAAGCGAAAACTTGGAAAGTTTATATTTAACATCTACTGGAAATATTCGAAAAAGGATACCATTTCAGAATAATAAGATTTCTCAAGAATTAGCGGAAGTAATTTTCAAAATTTCCCAAAATAGGAAGAAAAGTCAAGTTATAGAAAAAACTTGTGTTTTTCTAAAATTAGTACAACAAATTATCCGCAAATATGAAGAATTTAAAAATGATAAAAATATGTTGGATTTTTTTGATGTGCTTCTTAAAACAAAATATTTATTAACTGAAAGCTTTGCAAAAGAATTTGTGCTTTCCAAAATATGCAATAAAATCAAATCTGTAATGATTGATGAAGCACAAGATTTGAGCAAAATTCAATGGGAGTTGATTTATCTTTTTTCCGAAGATATTTATACGGATCCAAATTCGAATAAAACGATATTTGTTGTTGGGGATATAAAGCAATCTATATATAGGTTTCAAGGAGCGGATCATTCACTTTTTTCAAAATTTTATCAATTTTGTTTTGATTCTTTGCATAATTTGAATAAAAAATTTAAAACAGTTTATTTGAATATTAACTATAGAACAGTTCCTGAAATTCTATATGCGGTTGATAATGTTTTTAAAGGAGAAATATCAGAATTTTCAATGGATAATGGAATTATAAATTATAAAAAGCATATTCCTTTTCATAAAAATAATATAGGTAATTTTTCTTTAATTGGATTTGATGAAAATGGGGATTTTTGTCAATTTATAGTTCAAAAGATAATTCAGCTTAAAACAGAAAATTCACTAATTTTAACAAGAAGCAGGAGCGAATTATCGGAAAATATAATAAATAAATTAACTGATTTAGGAATAGAAATTGCTCCATCTGATAGGATAAATTTAAAGGATAATTTTTTAATATTAGACATATTAGCAATTGCAGAAATTTGCATCAATCCTTATTATGATTATACTTTATGCTGCTTCTTAAAAAGTCCTTATTTTTTTAAAGATCCGTTATCAAATGATGACTTTTTTGAAATTTGTTACAATAGAACAAAATCCGTATTTGAGATTTTGGAAATTCATTCTCCAGATAAATTTAATTATGTTAACCAAATAATTAAACATTATGACGAAAATGATTTACGTGGATTTTTTTATTATTTAATAAATTTAGCAGATAATTTAACGCAAGATGATGAAAATGCTATATTTGGATTTATGGATGAAGTTAATAAATTTTCTGAAAAACATTCTGATAATATTTCTGAATTTTTGAAGTATTTTAAAGAAACTGAAATACAAATTACAAATCAAAACATAGAGAAAGATCGTATTAGATTATCAACGATTCATGGTTCAAAAGGTCTTGAAGCAGATACAGTATTTTTGTTAGATTTTGACTTGAATGCCGATAAACAAAAAACAGATTTTGTTTTCTCTTTTAGTAATGATCTTTTCCTCAAAAACCAGAAGTCCCCTTTGTTTTTTATAAAGCCAAGTCAAAAAGATACGTTTTTAGAGTTAAATTCTTTTATTGAACATGAATACAAAGAAGAAGAAAAGGAATTATTGCGATTGCTTTATGTTGCAATGACAAGAGCTAAAGAAAATCTATATATTTTCGGAAAAGAAAATAGAAATACCGCGTTTAATTTGATAAAATCGAAATATCTTGATAAGAATTGACCATTTATGATACTTGAATTAAAAAATATAAAAATGGAATTTAAATCTGGAGATTCTATTTTAAAAGTCTTAAATAATGCCAATTTCTCGTTATCAAAAGGCGAAAGTGTCGCGTTAATAGGGCCAAGTGGATGTGGAAAGTCGACTTTATTACAAATAGCTGCTTTGCTTGAGACTCCAACTTCTGGTGAAATTATAATTAACGGAAAAAATGCTTTAAAACTATCTGATAATGAGAAAACAAAGCTACGAAGAGAGAATTTAGGTTTTGTTTATCAATTTCATAATTTACTTCCTGAATTCACTGCTCTGGAAAATGTTATGATTCCACAAATCATAAAGGGAATAGAAAAATCCGAAGCAAAAAGGATATCTAAAGAACTTCTTGAGCAAGTCGAGTTATCACACAGAATTTCCCATTTTCCTAAAACTCTTTCTGGAGGAGAGCAACAACGCGTTGCTATTGCAAGAGCATTAGCAACAAAACCAAAATTAATCATTGCAGACGAGCCTACTGGCAATCTTGATCCTGATACCTCTGAAATTGTTTTCGATTTATTTTTAAAGCTAATTCGAGAAAATAACACTGCTCTATTTATGGCTACTCATAATATAGAGTTAGCGAGAAAGCTTAATAGAACAATTTCCATCTCGAATGGAATAATTATTTAATTAAACAAACTCGACCGGAAACAAATCCGGTCGAAACTTATAATATTAACCTATTGTCGATTTTAACATCCAGATTGTTTTCTCATGGAATGATAGTCTATCAGTTAAAACTCCTTCTGTCCCATAATCTTTTGATTCTGATATTTCAGATAACCCTGATTTTATATCATCACGAATAAACTCATGCGCCTTTAATAATTCTTCCAACATTTCTTTGCCGGTTTTTCCAGCTAAAGAATCTTTTACAGTTGCCAACTTGGAGAATTCTTCGAATGTTGCGGGAGCTATTCCTCCGATCATTCTTATTCTTTCAGCGATAACATCAATAGCATTAAATAAATTATTATAATGATCTTCAGTCATCAAATGTATGGCTCTGAAATCAGAAGAGACAACGTTCCAGTGTATATTTTGCGTTTTTAAAAGCAAGGCATATGAATTTGCGAGCAATTTTGACAAAACTTCAGCAGATTTGCAATCACACTTTGTTGAACAATTACATGACATTTTAAGTCACCTATAAAATAAAACTATCTATAATTAATTCTGTTCCAAAAAAGTTTTCAATTCAAGGAATTATTTTTCTAGTTCTTAATTTCACGGAATAAGCACCAACTTGTCGCATTGAATCTTTAATTCCAGAAAAAGCAATAATAAATTCCGGATGACTTACTAACCAATTTTCGGTTGCTTCCTTTATGATACCAGTGCCTTTTCCAGTAATTATTGTTACAAATCTTAAATTTTTCAAGACACAATCCGTGCAAAAGTTTTCAAGAACATTATCAATTTCCCGAGTATATCCATGTAAATCAATAAATTTTTCCGATTTAAATCTTTTCATTTCAGACTTATCGAAATTTCTAACTTTTTTATTCTGGAATGGTTCAAAAACGAAATTAGGCTTTATATTAATTTTCGGAGTAAATTGAGATTTGAGATCGAAATGTGGAACTTTATCACTTTCAGACAATTTCTCTATGGTCTTTTTATAATTTAACCAATTTTCCCAATCTTTAATAAATGTCATATTTCTTAACGTTGATATTTAGTCAGCTAAAAAGCAAAACCCAAAAATAAAATAATATGGCTGCTGTATTCCTACTCTGACCAGGTTTTTAAGTTACTTCTGCAAATGCAAATAGCTGACAATTATATTATATCATGATTTCTGGATAATTTATATCAAAATTTTGTATTGGTTCATAAGATGTAAGACAAGAGTCTCCTAACACAGAGTTAATATACAATAAAGGAGGAGAGTGTCCAAAATTTTGTGTAAAGAGAAGAAATAAGGGGCCTTATTTATACGACAAATCCTATAAAATCATTTAACCGAAATATGAGGAAATATACAAAAAATAAGCCCACATTTCCGAGTGAGGAATCGTTGGCAAAAGTTTATTTAGGAATATAATTTGCTCTCAGTTAACTATCTTATTTGCTGAGAGGTTGAATAATTGCGGATTTATCTTTGACCTATTTATAACAAAATCTTGGATGGTCTTATTCTAGAAGACTCTTGTCTCATAACTTATGAACTAATACAAAAAAATATTGCTTGATTTTTGATTCACTTAATGCAAGAATTTAAAAATTAACCTATTAAATTTAACAAGCTAGTTTTTTGCAAAATTAATTATATGAGAAATATATTTTCTAAAATACCAAAGACAATAAAAGTTATAGGGTTAGTTTCATTTCTTATAAATATGTCAACCTTGATGATATTTAGTTTATTTGGATTATATTTACATGATAAATTACATATAAACTTTTCAAAAATAGGGTTTTTAGATGGAGCTGTTGAATCAGTTTCTTTCATTATGAAAATATTCTCAGGTGTTATAAGCGATATATTAATGAACAGAAAGCTTATATTTCTAACTGGGGCAATTTCCCTTTTTATTGCCAAACCTCTTGAAGCTATTGCAACGAATTATTGGCCTCTTTTTCAAGCAAAAATTTTGGAAAGACTTGGAAATGGTCTCCAATCAACGCCCAGAGATGCTATTGTAGGTGATTGGGCTCCAAGTGATAAAAAAGCAACTTGCTTTGGTTTGCGTCAATCTCTAGCCGCCTTTGGGGCTGTTACGGGATCTATTTTAGCGGCAATTTTACTAAAGCAGTTTTGTGGAGATTATCAAATGGTATTTTGGCTAGCGTCAATACCTTCTTTCCTAGCTATATTATTAATTATGTTCTTTGTGAAAGATAAAAGATCCGTTGATAAAACTCGTTCTAAAAGAAATTACAGGAAAATCACATTAAAAGATATTATGAATCTTGGACCAAAATATTGGATATTAATAGCTGTTGCTTGCACATATATGATTTCAAAAGTGACAGAGTCAATAGTGATACTATATGTCGTTTCTAAATTAAATTTACCAAGTTATGTTGCACCAATATGCATGATTTGTTATCAAATAGCAAACAGTTTTATATCATTACCTGCAGGGATTATTTCAGATAAAATAAAAAGCCGCGAAAATATATTTATAGCTGGTATAATAATTTTTTTAATTTCTGATATTTTATTTATATTCGGAAAAAGTTTAATAATTATGATATTAGCCTTAATATGTTTAGGCGCGTATATTGGGATTAGTCAAAGTATATTTCCGGCGAAAATTATTGATATAGTCCCTTCTGATTTAAAAGGTACTGGAATTGGAATTTTTAATCTAGCTTGTGCAATATCTTTCTTAATTGGCGGAACAATAGTTGGACATGTTGCAGATCATTATTCATTAAGATGCTCATTTATATTAAGTTCCGGACTCGCAACAATTTCCCTAATTACACTTTTATTATCAAAAAAAATCTTAAAATAAATTATTTGAATTAACTGTTTTTTAATATATTTTTGCTATTCTAAATATAAGAGGTTTATTTTTAGGTTTTGACTCATGAAGAAATTCATTATTCAATCTACAATTGTTTTATTCTTTTTGGAAAGTTGCGTAATAGCAAATCAAATAAATAATCTTGAAGAGAATATTCAGGGAAATACAAATTCTAATATTAATGATATTAACATTTTAACAAATAACATGTCGAATAATTTTTTAAATGGGTTTGAAGAAAATATTCAGGGAAATACAAATTCTAATATTAATGATATTAACATTTTAACAAATA